>CAMBQV010000039.1 GCA_945870145.1 Akkermansia muciniphila | reverse complement strand
ATGAAGGGTCACCCGTCCAGGATCCGCCAACGGCATCAGGACGGTGGACCTCAAATCCAGCTGACTGCCCTTGCAGTGGATCCGATTGCGGATCTCCACGGTTTCAAGATGATTGGTGACTGTGAAACCCGCCGACTCGAACGCGAGACCACCGGCCTTCATCTCCTTCCAGTTGAGTTCCGGCGGCTCAGGAAACTGCAATCCCTGCCGCGGGGACCACGTCATGGGAAGCGTCATTTGCAACGCCTGCATAGCAACCATTTTTTCCTGTGTACAGAAGCCATCGCGGATGCCTGCACGTACGTGGACCACCCGATTCGAAAGATCGTCGGCAGGAGACTCGGGAACCCGAAGCTCCAACAAAAGGCGTTCCGCACCCCAGCGGAGGGCGGTGTCCGTTGCCTTCGATGGCTCGCTAGAGACGTCACGTAGCCACGTTTCCGCTGTTGCCGAGATGAGCGTCTCTCCGTATCGTACCGACGCTTTGCCGCCTAAACATCCCTGCAAAAGTCCGTCCACCACAACCTTGCTCTCCGGAAGCGTCATCATCAACCACCACTCCGGCCGCGTCGGCAAACCTGTCACCCGTGCGCCACCTTCCACCGCTAATCCAGGCACCTCCACCCAATGGATGCCGAACGGACTGAGAAAAGTGTTCGTCGTAACCCTTCCCGAGAAGGTCCCGACCGCCTCCTGGTAAGGCGGCTCCGATGTCAACGCCATCTTGAAATTCGCAAGGCAAGATTTCCCCTGCGAGCGGTAAGAACCCTCCTCGATGATCACTGCAGTCTTCAGCAGGCCTGCCTGATTGTCGCGAATATCCACGCTTCCTTCCACAGCAGCGCGTAACGCGCCGAAACGTCCAGACGCGAGCGTCACGGCTGTACGCCGCGCTTCTGCAACAAACCCGCCCTGGCCACTCCATTTCGCCTTGGGTTGCCGCGTCAACGTTGCTTCGGTATGAAACGTCCCCCCGTCCGTCAGCAACTTCGGCATGAAGGGCAAGAACCCCGGTAACATCTTCGCCACAACGCGTCCCGACAGATCCGTATCCAACGTTGCGCGAACAGCTTGATTCGTGCCCCGATCCTGGAATCGAAGCCCCCCGCGCAGACTCAACATCCGTCCCTCTTCCTGCACAAAGGTTCGGTCGCCCTTCATCCGGACCCCGGAAAGGCCGCTGTTCAAGCGTACCTGCCATTCCGACATATTCCCTGAGAAATCGACTTTGCAGGATTGGAGAATGACGTCGCTCTCCTGACGCGGGAACGAGACGATGCTCCCCCGTCCCAGCTCCACGCTCCCTTCAACACGCCCCATGTTCGTCCACGCGGTGGAACTGACCGTCGCGCGCGCCGAAATGCTGCAGTTAGAGAGTGCGAAAGGGATATCCAGCGGGTGGACCACGTGCGCCATGGCTAAAACCTCAGCCACATTCCTAATCTTCGCCTCCACTGCGAGTTGCGTCTCGCCGATCCAGGGCGACACCCGACCGGAAGCCACAAACTGAACACCCGTGGCATTCTCTATCGAACACCGAAGACGATAGCGGTCCGTCTGCAGGTCTGTTGGATCAAAGAGCACGGAGGCCTCACTGTTCAGCGTCGTCAGGAGCTTTCCATCTGCACCCCGGACCGGCATCTGGACCTGATAGACAGAACATTCCCCGATTCGGAACCTGCGGGTCGACGGACCGAGCGCCTCAGATCCAGTACCTGCATTGTCCGTTGGAGATGACGCGATTTTTTTGAGTCGTTCAAGAAACGGAACTGTGACCGTATTTTCGCCGGCAATCAGTGGAAGTTGTATCCCGCCTGCACGCACACGATCAACTTCACCTTTGAAAATCTCGGGATAAGAAAACCGTGCTTCCAGCCAATCTACACGCAGAACAGGTGTGTCTCTCCCCATCTGCAACTCTCTGAGCACGACACGATCCAAGCGGACCGACGCGAGCTGGAACGTGACATCGGAAAGTCCCCGCTGATCCAGTTCATGCCGAACAAGATGGGTTAACAGCCTGATCCTCGCCTGCCAAATGAGCACCCCGGCAATCATCACGACAGACAAGCAAAAGCAAAACGCTCGCCAAAAGGTGCGCCAACTTCTACGGATCGGTTTCGGGTCTATTTTCATCGGCAGTCGGATCGTGACATTACGGTTGATACCTATGAGTGTCTTAAAAGATAATGTCCCTAGTTTCTCAAAAAATCGCATTCCTGTCCATGCTTTGCGGACAAAACAAAGGTATTTCAGGGCCGGCTCAGCAAGAGGCGATAGGGGGACAGACATTTCTTTGCAGCAATTGATATTTTTTGACAGGCTGATGGTCAAGGGCGAGACGCTCCGTCGTCTCGCCATCCCTCGGCTTCAACTCTCCAATCCGATTTGACTTAATGACGTTCTGTAAGTCCGGTCTGGATTCGGGTTTTCCAGTGTTGACTTCAGTGAGGAGTCCCTTTAAACTAGCGACCTACACGTTGTGATATGTCTAATTTAACAAAACGCTTATGAACACAGAACCCAACAAATCCTCAGCCTTCAGTAAGCATCTCCGAGCCAGGCTCATCTCGGGTATCCTAGTGTTGATCCCGCTTGCCATTACGCTTTTTTTTCTGAATATCCTTTTAGCATCGCTCACGTCTTTTGTGCGCCCGCTACTTCGCCCGTTGCTGAGCCCGTTCGTGGTTGAAATTCCAGAATATGCGGTAACGCTCATTGCGTTGTTTATCACCACTCTGATCATCTATTTCACGGGCTTTGTTACAAATTACGTGGTCGGACGTCGTTTCATCCAGCTTGGGGAGCGTCTGCTGATGAAGATGCCGATCATCAAGTCAGTCTATTCGGCCTCCAAGCAAGTGGTGGACACCTTTTCGTCTACAACAAAGGCGGCTTTTAAAGCGGTTGCGCTTGTGGAATTTCCGCGCAAAGGATGTCTAGCCCTCGGCTTTGTCACAGGTGTAATGACCAGCCCGGAGGGACAGCTTATGTATCGGGTGTTTATTGCAACGACACCGAATCCCACCACAGGATTTCTGCTCATCCTTCCTGCAGACGAAGTTCAATTCACAGATATCGCGGTTGAGGAGGGTGTGAAGATGCTCGTCTCAGGGGGTGTGCTTTCACCAGAGTCCTATCAGAGACGACCACCTCCGGCTCAACTGAGCCAAACTAGTGCCACGAATGTGTAAGAGGATATATCTCATCATCGAGTATGTTGGCAATTTAAGACGTAAACATTTTTCTCCAGCTTCTTGCAAGGGCTTGCATCCGTTGGGGCAAGTTGTTATAGTGTAAAAACTTAATGTTTCAAAGGGGTGCAGGCAGGTGGTCTGTTTGCAGGATAGGGGATGGTCGGGCCGCCATTCATGGACTCGCGCAATTGCGCACAGGCATGAATGGATAAAATATGGTATTACAAGGCCTTGTTATTTTGGTGGTCGGTCTTTCAATGGTCTCTGCTTTTTTGTTGTTATTGGTCTTGGTGATGACAGTCGCTGGAAAGATCATTCCCCGTTTCAACCACTGGCTTCCAGATGCTCCCTCGAAAACAAAGAGCAAAAAGCATACCTCCTCTCAGACATCCGGGCCAAAGCATGAGAGATGCGAGGGGGTTGCGATCGCCATTGTAGCCGCCTTTTCGAAAAAACAGCAGTCATAAAGTATACGCACGGTCACAAGGGGAGAGGAGGTAAGTCATGGCTGAAACAGAGCAAAAAAAGATACGTATTGGCCTCTTTGGGTTTGGACGGACAGGTTCCATGGTCGCGCGGGAGATGATTGATGCTGCCAGTTCGGAACTGGTATGGGTTGTCAGACGGTCGAATGCGCACGCAGGGGAGTATGCCAGTCATATCCATGGCTTTAGCCACGAGGAGGGGTTGATCCATTGGCTGGAGGATGTGGATCGGTCCTTTTTTGAATGTTATCCTGTTGATGTGATTGTTGATTTTTCAGCCTCCCAGACTGTGAATATTTATAAGCCAGCTGCAAACATGGGTATCCGCATACTCTCTGCCGTCTCAAATTACGAGCGGGATGATCTGGCGGAATTGAAAAAATTGGCACGTAGGACAGCAGTGCTCTACTCCCCGAATATTTCGATCGGCATTAACTTGCTTCTCTTGACGGCCATGCTTGTACGGCAGGTGATTCCGCATGCCGACGTGGCGATTTTAGAGGAACACTTCCGTCAGAAACCGGATGTCTCAGGCACAGCGTTAAAGATTGCTCGAAGACTTAAGGTGGATCCTGGCGAGAATGTTAAATCGATCCGGGCAGGTGGGATTGTCGGGCGGCACGAGGTCATCTTCGGCTTGCCCAACCAGACGATCAGACTGACCCACGAGAGCCTGAACCGGGCGGCTTTCGGCAGAGGTGCCTTGGCTGGCGCCGAGTGGCTCATGGAGTACACGCGTGGTTTTTATAACATGGAGGAGATTTTGGGCGAGCGTTTTAGGGATGCGCTCAAATGTCTCAGGAGGCCTACTCGCTGAATGTCAAGACCCCAAGGGGTTAAAATAGTAAGAGGGAGAAAAATAATGTGTTACATATCCATAACAACAGACAAACGAAAACTTTTCCAGACTGTTTCGAGTATCATTGTAATCAGCTTGCTGGTGGGGGTCTCAGTTACGACGGAGTGTCAGGCTGCAGGAAAGATGTTGGAGTCGCCGACACGGGGCTTTATCAGCTCCACGCCGGCGAAGACATGGGAGGAAGGGCTCATCTCTGGCAATGGGTCGATTGGTGCGCTGGTGTTGAGTCGTCCGCTGGATGAGACCGTGATTTTTTCACATGAACGCATGTTCCTGCCACAGGGGGCTCCGGTCATGCCGCCGGACAGCGGTTCGCGCCTCTTTGAGATCCGCCGCCTGATTGATAAAGGACTTTATACGCAGGCCTGCCAGCTGGGCTTCGACCTCTCCGGACAAGAGGGGTTTATGTATCCCGATGCCTTTGTCCCCGCTTTTGACCTTCGTTTCCAGACAATCGGTCCCCAAGCGGTTTCGGATTATCGGCGCGGCGTGAACTTTGAGACTGGCGAGACGATCGTCCAGTTTTCGGATCAGCAGTGCGTCTACGAACGCAGGCTCTTTGTTTCGCGCGCGGACGGAATCGCGGTGATGGCGGTGACAGCCTCCCAAAAGGGCAGTATCACGGGAACGCTGACGCTGGCGCCGCGTGATTTCAGTGATGAGCCTGATCAGAAGACGCGTGAGCGTTCCGAGGGGATCTTTAAAACCTTGGTTTCGGATGTGAAGGTCGCTGCCAACGCGTCGGCTGTGACGTACCGGCACAGTTTCCCGAAAGCTTACCCCGGCAGCATCCATGCGATTGAGGGTGTTTTGGAGGTCTATCCAATGGGCGGCACGTGTGAGACCAAGGACGGGAAGGTGATAATCTCTGTTGCGGACAGCCTGCTCGTCCTGATCGCTGTCGAGCCGATTTATGATCCAAAGGCTTCACAGGTTAAACAGGCAAAGGAGAGGTTCGCGACTCTGCCCAGAGCTTATGAAGCACTCTTGAAACGGCATGTGGCCATTCACGGGAAGCTCTTTAATCGCGTCAAGCTGGAGATCGGCGGTGGGGCGGACCATGCGTTGACGACAGAAAAACTCTTGGAGAAGTCCACGAACAAACTCTTGAACCGGGCGCTCGTCGAGAAGCAGTTTGACGCCGGACGCTACAACATAATCTCCGCGACTGGGGAGCTTCCCCCTAATTTGCAAGGCCTTTGGGGCGGGACCTTTTCCCCTGGCTGGGCCAGCGATTATACCCATAATGGCAATGTGCCTTCGGCCATAGCCGCAACGTTGCGAGGCAACACCCCCGAGCTGATGCTGGCCTATATTAACTATATCGAGTCCATCGTGCCGTACTTGGAGATCAATGCCAAACGGATCTTTGGCTCCCGCGGGGTTGTGCTTCCCTCCCGGAGTTCAACGCATGGCTTTAATAACGCCCTTAATCCTCACTTTGCAGGCGCGTATTGGGTGGCAGGGGCTCCCTGGGCCGCGCACTTCTTCTATGATTACTATCTCTTCACAGGGGATAAGAAATTCTTAGCTGAACGGGCGCTGCCCTTTATGGAAAAATGCGCACTCTTCTTTGAGGATTATCTTTATGAGGGCGCGGATGGTTTCTCTGTTTTCTCGCCTACGCAATCCCCTGAAAACACGCCGTCCAATAGTCGCTCACAGGCCTCGTTCAACGCCACGATGGATATTGCTGCAACCCGCGAGCTGCTCCTGAATACGATTGCTGCCTCAGAGGAGTTGGGGGTCAACAAGGAAAAGATCGTCCTCTGGAAAAAGATGCTCACCAAGTTGCCACCCTATCAGATCAGCAACGAAGGGGCTGTGAAAGAGTGGACGACCCCTCTTTTAAAGGATCAGCTAGACCATCGCCACTCCTCACAACTCTATGCCCTTTATGATGGCATGCCAGAAGCGATTGAACGGGATCCGGCTCTTCAGGCTGGCTTTAAAAAGATCATCGATATCAAACTCAACAAATACTGGAAGGATAATGCTGTTGGTTTCATGTCCTTCGGCCTTGTGCAATTGGGGCAGGCTGCGACGAGCCTCAAGGATAAGGAATTGGCCTATCAGTGCCTGATTCCTCTGGTGCAGCGTTACTGGCTCAACAATCTGGCCTCCATGCATAACCATAAGTCACTCTTCAATATGGATATCAGTGGCGGTATGCCTGCTGTAATCCTCAAGATGCTCGCTGAAGCAGATGTTGGACGTCTTCAACTGCTCCCTGCTCTACCACAGGAGTGGGCAACAGGCTCTGTCGATGGAATCCTTTGCCGTGGCCAGCTTGAGATCAAGGGGATGCAGTGGGGTCCGGAAGGGGTGGTGGTGACCCTTTTGTCAGGCAAGACTCAGGAGCTCCAAGTCGAGGTGCCCTGCAATATTTTTACCGTTGACGCGCCAGTTCCATTTCACATTGATGCCTCCAAACGGTGTTTTAAACTAATGCTTCCTGCAGAAAAGCCTGTGACGCTTAAAATAAAATTCAAATAAACAGCTCCCCATTTAGGGGATCCTTTTTTCGCGTAGATAACCATCATGGTTATACTTATGTCAAAAGAGGGGGGAGGTACCCTCTTTTTCAGGGTTCAGTTTCCTGATACTTTTTAATGGGGGGGGGCTTGACTTTCGTTCCTGCTTTTGGGAGAATCCCACGCTTTATTTTCCGATCTTAAGCAAATTTCTCAGCTATTCTCATATTGAACACACTTTGCGGTGTTCTTGAACCCAGCTGTCGGAACAATGAGGTGTAGGATATGATTGAAAATCTGATTCCAGGGATGGTGATTTTTCCGTTAATTGCGGGCGTCATCCTGATGTTCATCTCGAACGATACGGTAAGGCGTTACATGATATATGCCTTCTCAGCCGTAATCATAACAGGAGCAATCCTTCTCGCGTGCAATCCCAATCCCAGCACTACACTATTGGATGCGTATAGCCATAACATCAGCTGGGGTATGCTCGGGATAGAGACTCTGATTGCAGGGTTCATTGTCTGGGTGACGGTCAGGGCTAAAAACTGGCTGGCTCTCGGATTATTGCTGACCCAGTTCTTCCTAGTCGCCGGCTTTGAGATCCATGAAATGCTCAAGACCTCAGAGGGCATTCATGAGGTTGCCACAACTTCTCCTTGGCTCCTGTGTGACCAGCTTACCGTAATCATGGTCTTGGTGATCGGTATTATTGGCGGGTTGATCTGTATTTATGCTCCAGGTTACATGAAGGAGTTTCATGTGACCCATCATCCGGAGTTGCGCGACCGTCGTCGGATGTTCTTTACGACCTTTTTTGTCTTTTTAGGGGCTATGTTTGGCATTGTCTTCGCCAACAGTTTGAACTGGTTCTATTTCTTCTGGGAGATTACCACGCTCAGCTCGTTCCTGTTGATTGGCTATAAGGAGTCTCCAGAGTCAAAAACTAATGCGATGCGCGCCTTGACCATGAATCTGATGGGCGGCCTTGGCTTTGCGCTGGCGATTGTCCTCCTGGGAAATAATGGAATCGAAAGTTTGACTGAGCTTCGTCAACAGGGTCATTCCTCTCACCTCATTATGATCGCGGCCGGCCTCCTTGCCTTTGCAGGCATCACGAAGGCAGCCCAGTTCCCCTTCGCAGGGTGGCTGCGTGGTGCGATGGTGGCCCCGACACCCGTTTCCGCACTTTTGCACTCCAGCACGATGGTGAAGGCGGGTGTCTATCTGGTTCTGCGTCTTGCCCCCAATCTTGCAGGCACAACCGTAGGAATGATGGTGGCGCTGGTCGGGGGTGTCACGTTTGTGGCGGGTTCGCTTGTAGCTGTTGGTACGGGTGATGCGAAGAAGGTGCTTGCCTATTCGACAGTAGCGAACCTTGGACTGATCGTCCTTTGCGGCGGTATCGGTACCCAAGAGGCTGTCTGGGCTGGAATTCTCCTGATTATTTTCCATGCCGTGGCCAAGGCTCTTCTGTTCCTGTGCGTCGGGGTTGTTGAACATAAGATCCATAGCAGAGGCATTGAGGACATGGCCGGCTTAATTCTCCGGATGCCCAAAATCGCTGTGATGATTCAGATCGGCATTGCCGGCATGTTTCTCGCGCCCTTTGGTATGCTTGTCAGCAAGTGGGCTGTGCTAAAGGCGATCGTGGATGTTCATCCGTTCCTCTCGGTCTTCATTGTTTTCGGAAGTTCGGCTACACTCTTCTTCTGGGTTAAATGGCTCGGAAAATTATTGCAGATCACGGGGTCGATGGAGAAGATGGAGAAGAATATCAGTGGTGGCAAATGGATTGCCCTGGGCACTCTGTCGGTATTGACTATCTTGACATGCTTGATCTTCCCAGCGATCTCCAATCAGTTTATTGAGCCGTATATCGGGGGTGGATTTAAGGCGGCGGACAGCGTGTTGGGCAATAGCAATTTGATTGTCATGGCGTTGATGTTGGGTATGGTGGCGATGTTCCCGCTCAGCTTCTTTAACTATAACCGCAAGGTCAAGGTCGTTGACGCCTATCTGGGCGGCGCCAATGTCGAAAGTACTGACGGCGTGGCTCGTTTCCAAGGCTCGGCAGGTATCATTCGCGAAATGTCCATGCACAACTATTACATTGGACAGTTGCTCGGCGAGGAGCGTGTCTTCAAATGTGGTTTCTGGGTTGCCATCGTGACATTGCTCATCCTTGCCGGCTCGTTCGTGTTGCCGATCGGACTGCCTGAGGAAGTGATTCGTACGATTGTGCCCCGTACGTTGACTTATCAAGAGATTTTGATCCGTTTGGGTCTTTATCTGGTGTTGGCTCCGTTGATCGGTGGTCTGCTGGCCGGTATTGACCGCAAGCTGACCGCGCGTATGCAGGGACGTCGCGGACCGCCCGTGCGGCAGGCTTTCTATGATGTGGCTAAGCTGTGGGGCAAGGAGAGTATCGTCGTCCGCCGGTCACAGGACTTCTACATTATCTTCTTCTTCCTTTTTGTTATCTTTACTGGAGCGCTCTTCTTCTGCGGTTCGAATCTTTTGTTGGTCATCTTCTCATTGACGTTGGCGAGTATCTTCTTTGTGCTAGCCGCTTATAAGGCGAGCTCCCCTTACAGTTTCATCGGGGCTGAACGTGAGCTGATTCAGATGGCTGCGTATGAACCGATGGTTCTCATGTCTGCGGTGGGTATGTATATGACGACGGGAAGCTTCAATGTAGATGATATCTTCCTGAATCCAGCCAATCCGCTGAAGCTGATATTGATCTTTATTGGCTTCCTCTACATCTTGGAAATCAAATTCCGGAAGTCCCCGTTCGATCTTTCCACGTCGCACCATGCGCATCAGGAACTGGTGAAGGGTATTACGACTGAATTCTCTGGCAAGATGCTGGCGTTGGTTGAAATCGCCCACTGGTATGAGAACGTCATTTTGTTCGCGTGGGTCGGCCTCTTCTTCACCTTTAATTTGTGGGTCGGTGCTATTGCAATGGTGCTGGTGTTCTTCTTCATGATTTTTGTGGACAACACCTTCGCCCGTCTGAAATGGCAATTAGCCCTCAAGAGTGCCTGGATAGTCAGTCTGGTACTGGGGTTAGCAAACTTGGTCCTCCTGTTCTTCTGGAAATGAAAGGTGTATTTGAATGACCGCCTTTAAAAAATCTCCGTGGGTAATTCATTATGATGCTTCGAGCTGTAACGGCTGCGACATCGAGGTGCTTGCATGTCTGATGCCGAATTTCGATGTCGAGCGATTTGGCATTATTAATACGGGTAATCCCAAACATGCAGACATCTTTTTGGTGACGGGTTCTGTTAATGTTCAGAATGCGCCTGTAGTCCGAAACATCTATGCCCAGATGCCTGAACCGAAGGTTGTGGTGGCTATTGGCATTTGCGGTACATCGGGTGGTATCTTTCGGGAATGCTACAATGTGCTCGGGGGGGTTGATACAGTGATCCCCGTGGATGTCTATGTCCCTGGTTGCGCTGCTCGGCCCGAGGCTATTATTGATGGGGTTGTCCGTGCGCTCGATGTCTTGGAGATGAAACGTCATTTCATGCTAAACTCGGCTGGTGCGGATATCGGAGGATTTATCATTAACCGCGCCAACCAGAATGACATTCCTGAAATTCTTGCGTTGCAGAAGATCGCTTACCGTAGCCATGCGGAAATTTATGGCGATGATAGCGTCCCTGCGCTCAATCAGACATTGGAACAGATCACGGCTGAGTTTGAGAAGACGATCTTTATCAAGGCGGTTGTCAATGGCAAGATTATCGGATCCATCCGTGGACGCCGCGAGGGGGATGTCGCCCATATCAGCCGTGTCGTGGTCCACCCCTATTTCCAAGGCAAGGGGTTGGCCAAGCGCCTAATCAGCCAGGTCGAGCAGGAGCTCGGTGATGTCCGTGTTTTCGAGGCGTTTACTGGACACCAGAGTGCACAGAATCTTTATCTATATGGGAAGCTGGGATACCGTGAGGTCAGGACCGAGCCATTTACGTCAACCGTGAATTGGGTCTACTTGCAGAAGGAGCGGAAATGATTGAAGAACAAACCATTATCGGTGTGATGCCGGAAATGCTGGTGGCTGAAGCACGCAAACTGTGTGAACAGGGCTACCGGCTGGTGCAGATTTGCGCCACGCGCTTGGGCGAAGAGCTTCAGATGGATTACAGTTTTGACCTGAATCGGAAGTTTGTCAACTTTCGCTTCCTCTTGCCGAAGACGGGTGGGCGCGTCCCGAGTATCACGGGTGTCTATTTTTGCGCCTTTACCTACGAAAATGAGATCAGTGATCTCTTTGGTGTCCAGGTAGAGGGGAATGCCCTTGATTTTAAGGGGAACTTCTACACGACGGCGATGAAGCATCCGTTTATTCAAGACGCTGTGCCGGCTTCGGTTCCGGCACCAGCTAAACCGGGGGTACAATAATCATGGGACATCGCACCATTATTCCGTTCGGTCCGCAGCATCCGGTACTTCCGGAGCCCATCCATATTGACCTTGTCGTCGAGGATGAAAAGGTCGTCGAAGCGGTTCCGTCCATTGGATTTATCCACCGCGGACTGGAACGGTTGGTTGAGAAAAAAGACTTTGTCGAGTTCGTGTATATCGCTGAACGTATCTGCGGCATCTGTAGCTTTATTCATGGCCAGACGTATTGCCAGGGCGTTGAAGAGATCATGAAGATCGAGGTCCCAACACGCGCCAAATATCTTCGCACGATTTGGGGTGAACTCTCTCGTATTCATAGCCATCTGCTCTGGGCAGGTCTCATGGCGGATGGTTTTGGTTTCGAATCGCTCTTTATGCATAGCTGGCGTGTTCGCGAACAAGTTTTGGATATCATTGAAGCAACGACCGGCGGACGCGTCATCTTTGGTTCCTGCAAGGTGGGAGGTGCTCGTCGTGACATTTCTCCGGAACAGATGACTTGGATGCTGAAGCAGTTGGAGGTGGTCGAGAAGGAGATGCGACTCATCGTAGATGTCTTCATGAATGACGACTCGGTCAAGCATCGCCTCTGTGGCGTGGGTGTCATCTCGAAAGCTGATGCTATTTCGTTGGGAGCTGTTGGTCCGACGTTGCGTGGAAGCGGTGTGGCTGATGATATGCGCCTGCTTAAATACGCGGCCTTTGGCGAACTTGACTTTGCCCCGATTTCGAGAACCGATGGCGACTCTTATAGCCGCTGTGCGGTGCGGTGCGACGAACTGTTCCAGTCGCTTGATATTATTCGTCAAGCAGCAGCGAAAATGCCAACCGGCGAAATAGCTGTTAAAGTGACAGGGAATCCCTCGGGTGAATTTTTCTCACGCGTTGAACAACCCCGTGGCGAAGTCGTTTACTATATCAAAGGTAACGGCACTAAGAATCTGACCCGCTTCCGCGCTCGTACACCTACCTTCGCAAATGTTCCCGCGTTGGTGAAGATGCTGGCGGGGTGTGAGCTGGCAGATGTTCCAGTTTTGGTTTTGACGATTGATCCTTGTATCAGTTGCACGGAGAGGTAATCTTATGGCATTTTTCCAAATGAAAAAGATGATTCTGGCTTGGACGTTCCGTAAGCCAGTAACGACGTCGTACCCATTTGAACCGCGAAAGATTTGCCCTGGTTCAAGAGGTCGTCTGGATGTGAAAATTTCAGACTGTATTTTCTGTACTCTCTGCGATAAGCGCTGTCCTACGCAAGCGTTGGATGTGGATAAGGCTAATAAGAAGTGGCGTATTGACCGTTTACGTTGCATCTCGTGTGGTTATTGCGTTGAAGTTTGTCCAAAAAAATGTCTGACCCTGACGGGCGATCATGGCATCCCGACCGTGACAAAGGAGATGGAGACCTTTTAAATTCATCTGGAGTCGCATCTAGCTGAAGAGCCTGCATTAGAGCATACAGATTAAAAAAAAGACGCTCCGTTTTCACGGTGCGTCTTTTTTTGATAGGGTAGTTGTTGCCTAGAAGGACATGCTCAACTCAACGCGAGCGAAGTAACCATTGTCCGGAGCTCCAGCTTCATAATAATAGTCGCCATACGCCATGTGCTCAAGCTGCACGGCTGCCTTGACAGCGCCACGCTTTCCAACAATCTCCTTCAGCAGGGTGGCTTCGTACTTGGCCTGTGTGTACCAGCCGCGATAGGTATCCTCGTCGGATCCAAACCGATGATCCTTCTTTTCGGCAAACATGGGGCCAGTCTGAAGTTTGAACTTGTGTCCCTTGAAGGGTTCACAGCCAGGCTCGATATGGGGATAGATGAGGTTCGACCAGCGGTAGCTGGAGCCATACATCTTGACGGGCAATTCGCCGATAAAGGTTGTACGCGCATACGCTGGATTCCAGCCTGTGATGTCGTCAGAGGTGGTACTGTTGTTTTTAGAGCCATTGTCGTCGCCGGAGAGGTAGAGTGTGGCAAGGGTCACGTAGGGCTTTAGCGCGGTCTCTTTGGTTTTGTAGCTAAGACCGCCATAAAGCATGTAGGCATTAATCGCTTGTTTACTGATATTCCTGGCGTTGTTGTGGCTCGTTCTGCCGAACTGATAAGCCCCTTCGAGTTCACCAGAAATGTTATCCGTGAACTGAGGGGTGATACGCGCGCCGAGTGTGGCATACTGGCGCCCAGAAATTTTGTTGTTCGCGGCACCACCCCTAAGCCAAGCAGACTCATCCTTGTAGAGTAGATAGAGGTCGAGTGGGCATTCTTTGTACTCTTTGATCGTCCAGTAGGTACCAATGCCCCATTCCGTCAGATCGTCATCTCTATTTGGGCCAACAGCTCCGTCGTGACTCGTGATGTTATAGTTTTGGCCATCGGCATCACCGATCGTCAGAAAGTTGTCCACCGGCTTGGTATACATCGCAAAGAAGTCACCTGATGTTTTATCCGTGACCCGAACGGTTACCTTAATCGCATCAAAGTATTCTGAACGGCTGCCATCTGAAGGTGTTCCATCTGCGATGACGCGTCCTGCGCCGTACTTCATGTCCTGACGACCGATCCTCACGTCGACCCGGTCATAGAGCATGTTCTTGAAGTCCAGATAGATGTTATCCACAAAGAGCTGGTCTGGAAAACGATTATAGTTGTTCGCTCCATCAAAGTTGTCATATTCCCTGAATTCGTTGCCCAAGCGGAGGTAAATGCCATAGTTGCCCGTATAGGCAGAACCCCAGACGCGAGTGCGTTGACGGTAATAGCTAGTAGAGGACTTATTGATGCGTCCATCGCTATTGGGAAGGTTGTCATAGATATCATAGCGGGCGCGCAGGTCAAAGCCACCATCGAGATCAATCAGACTCTTCTCTTTGACCACGGTCTCTGCAGGCGCTGCGGCGTCTTTCTTTGGGGCCGTTGTCTCAGCCGGTTTTTTTACTGCATCTTGTGCGCTTACGGCCAAGGCGACGAAGCTTGTCGCAATCAGTAATCCTCTTTTCATATGTCTCCTTTTTCTTGCTCAGGGAGTGTATTTTATAGTTCTACTAAAACACCTACGATCTCCTTGAGATGCGATAAGAATATATTTTTTGTGTTTGTTGATTATAAGTCTATTGTTAGTTTTGTGTTTAAAGAAACGTATTCTGCATCGGAAGCTGACGTTGGGGGAAGCATGTTTATTCACGGGACAAGGTGACAGACATCGTTTTCACAAGCGCAGACAAGAATGTCTGCGCCACCTTGGTAGTTAATCACCGAAGAGGGTATTTGAGAAGATGCAGGAGGCAAAGGCGTGGCCCGCATAGACATTGGTATAAACAATGTTCTTGCGGCCCTTGAATTGCTTGAAGCTGTCAAGCCACTGGCCCAGCAGTTCGATATAGACACAATTTTTCTCTTCGTCCACGGCGACAATGTGCAGGTCACGCGGACTATAGCGAATGCCGGTTCCGAGTGCTTTGGAGATGGCCTCCTTCGCGCACCAGAATTTGAGCATAGCGGTTGGGCTTTCGCGGACATTGGCGGCCAGCTCCATCTCCTCCGGCGTGAAGACGCCATTTGAAAAATCTTCGGAGAGGTCGCGTCCAATAGCCTCAATATCAATGCCGATACGCGCATTGGCAGCGGCGGCAGCGACGATCAGCTTAGACGTATGCGCAATCGAGATGTCCAGCTTCGAAGCTCTCAGGACGTCACGCCAAGGACCGATGGCATTTGGCTTTCCAGCATCATCAGCCCAGATCTGGATGTCGGCCGAGGTCCAGTGGGAGAGCTGATGCTTCTGGAGGTAACGCCGGACAGCTTCCTTCGCCGTAGCGCGTCCAAAGAGCCACTCAGCGCGTCGCAAGGTGGAACCTTGCATATCCATCCACTCCTCACGTTCTGGCGTAGAGAGCAGAACATGGCCAAGCGCCTTAAGCCAGAGTTCCTGATTGGCCTCTAAAATTTTCACGGGCATATCGGTGATCACGGCCGTGGCAACTGGCGAGGCAGGATTGCCCAGCAAGGCAAGCGGGAGTTCCTGCGACAAGAAGCGTTCTGCGGGTTTAAGAATGTATTTATGATATTCGTCGGGGACGCGTTCGCAGATCTCCTCCCAACCCTTCATTTCTATTAGCAGGTTGCCATTTCCGTCCGACACTTGAATGTCGGCGACATGCGAACGGGGGGTAACAGAGTTGAGACGGAAGTAACCCCGCAGTCGGCTGCCTTCGGGGAAGGTTGAGGCATGAAAGAGGATGCGTCGTGCACGGAAGGGAACAGAGACCGTGCTCGGGAATTTATCATGTGACCGCCAGAGCGCAAAGCTGGACGTGATGCCATCCAGCAAGAGTGGCCAGGCCGAGAAGAGTGGCATGCGGGTGTAGGTGACGGCATCAGAGCGGCAGGGGACCTCTATCTCAAAGTCAACGCCGTCTTCACTCCAGAGATCGACATGTCGAACTAAACGAAGTCGCTGGCCGTGGAAGAGACGCTCGGGGTAGATCTCTTGCCCTGACCAATTGACCTGCCGCGGATTGGTTAGGGGTGGGGGATGGGCAGGGGGAAGCGTGACCGTTGTTGAGCTGGTCAGCAGGATCGTTGCCTCCATCACTGGCCACGTATACGAGCTGTTGGGAGCATCGTCACGAAGTTGAACCTTGATCGCCGTGTAACGGGGGTCACTCCATGCGATACGTTCTGCTCGGATCTTGACACAGACGCCCTCATGGTCAAATCCTATCCAACGTTGCGTGCGAAGGTGGTCAACCTCTGCGACTCGTGACCGTGGCACAAGCTTACGGGCTGCCTCAGCCATGAGTTCGAGCCCAGAGGGAAGGGAGAGAATCGGTAGCCCCTTTAAGGTTGGATCCGCGAAAGAGAGCTGATGGGTTCCGATTGAGTAGTCCGCGAGGAAAGGATAATCCATGAGGGTCAACATCTTTGAAACTTCGAGTAAAATGCCTGGCTGTTCCTCAAGGATGTCGGCGTTGGCCAGCATGGGGAAGTCCGCACCAAACGAGAAGTGTTTTCGCTCACCAATGTCTGGTAAGTTTCTGCGTATGGTGTCGACAGAGGCCTTTGCGGCGATTGAAGGAGTGGTGTCGAGTGTGACGGAGAAGGCCGACATGGTGGGATACTCAGAAGCGAGTTTTTGGAGCCGAGGCTGTTCAACGTGAAGGAGCGGATGGTCGAAGTCCATCAATTGTGAGTTGCGGTTGCGATGGAGGGCGGTTATGTCCAAGGGCACACCCTGTGCTACCAGCAACCCCAACGCGTGATTCAGCTGTGTGATGCCAGAACGATGGATACGGTTTAGTGCAACGGCCTGATGCTCTTTGCCTTTCAGAATTTCGCTGACCGCTGTTGTGAGGTTACCTCTGACACCCACCTCGACGAAAATACGATAGCCATCAGCATGCATTCGCTGAATGGTCTCCTCCAAGCGGATGGGCTCGTTCCATTGATCTCCGATGTGCTGCAGAATATCGCGGGACCTGTTTGGAATGCATGCGGCGGTTGCACAGGAGTAGATGGGTATTTTCGGAGAATGTCTCGCCCAGTGTGATAAAAATTGTTGTATGACAGGGAGAACCTTCGCGCACCATGGGGTATTAAAGGGGCGGACCAAGGGCAAGGGCATGGTCTTTGCATGCGCGGCATGGAGCGCATCGAGGACCTCCTGTTGGATTTCAGGAGAGAGCGCAATGGCCTGTTGCCGGGGACTGTAATAGGCGGTGATCTCGAGGCGTCCGGGATGTGCGGCGAGTAGCGATTCGAGCAGGTCGCGCGTGGCATCCATAACGGCAAACATTAGGCAGTGCGGCAAGTCTTCACGTTGCGAGACATGGGTCAGCATCTCGTACCCCTCCCGCAGGAAGGACAACCGCTTGGCGCGTGACAACTTTCCAAAGACGCCCGCAGCTTCAAAGGCACAGAGGTCCCCGCCACTGAACCCCAAGAGTCCATCGGGTGTTATGCCCAAGGAGGTCATTAGGCGATAGAGAGCGGTATTGGCGATATGGCTTGCAATAAAGGATTCAGCAAAGGCTTCAGCGGCAAAGGCTGAGGTGTCGGAGCGGTAACAGGCTGCGGGAGGAAAGATAAAATCGGCAGGCACAAAGCTTTCGGCATTTCCTTCGACACCCTCCTCCAACTCATCAAAGGCTTCCCGACAGGTTTCAAACGCGAGGTTGACATCGCGTAACATGTCTGGATAAAAGGACATGACCCCGGGGAAGATAAAGGCAATGCGCCCCTTACGCGCGAGGGGCTCCTTGAAGTAGTAGGTGCCACTTTTGTCACGGATGCGTCCAGCACCGTCAGAGAGTTTTTTGTGGGCTAATATCAGTCGCTCGCAAAGGTCGTGGCGTGTGGCGGCGACGATGGCGACGACGGTGGACTTCTTGTGTGCACGGGTTGCACAGGTGAAGGCGAGATCTTGCAAGGAGATGCCCGTCACATGCTCGGTGAGATATTGTACGCGCCCCAGCTCTTCGATAAGGGAGGCTTCGTCGTCTCCCCCGAGCACGAAAAGTTCGGTTTCAAAGAGGTCGGAGAGATGCTGACGGCTCATGCATTGCCTCCTGTGTATTCCTCGATGATGGTCATGCCACAACTCCCCGTAAAGTCAACGGTGGGCACAGCAGCTCGCCTCACCTTGTCCCTGCCTCCTCGCAACCAAGGCCTAGCTTCGTCCAGGAGGTAAAGAGGTGACTTTGCGGAGGAGAGCCGCGGATAGGGCTTTTCAATCTCGACATTGGGTGGCAGGAGACGGTGATAGACAGCGAGTGTTGCCTTTAAGAGAGAAGCAGCACCTGCGGCCATGAGCGTATGACCAATGTTGCCCTTGACCGCGCCAATCCCGATCAGGGGCTGGTTTGCTTTTCGGTCACCTAATGTCTCGAGCCACGTATTCAGTTCAACTTGGTCAATTTGAGGGATGCCGACACCATGGGCTTCGATATAGGTTAGCGCCTCCGGGGAAAGTTGGGCTCGTTGGAGCGAACGGGTGATGACCCGTAATAGCCGTTCGGGGGCGAGAGGGACGGTCCGATGATGGTCAAGAGAGGCGGCAACGAGTTCTGGACTTTTGATGATGGCGTAGATACGGTCATTGTCGCGTTCGGCATCTTTCAGCCGCTTCAAGATAAAGACTGCGCCTCCCTCGCCAGGGAGGGTGCCATCCGACTCTCTGCTGAAGGGCATCAACGTCTTGCCACGCGAGAAGGTAATGGGGCCCGCGAGACCTTGAAGGAAGGGGCGCATTAAGGGGGGCTGAAGGGCACCTGTCACCGCGATGTCGGAGCGCCGCATCAAGAGGTCGTCAATCGCCTGCTGAAAGGACTGGTGAGCAGAAAGCGCACCGCATTCGATGGTGGTTGCAGGACCTGCAAAGCCCAGCAGGTGAGCTGACCATGTGGCGACGGACGACCCAAAGGAGGACATAAAAGCATAGACATCAGGTTTGGGAAGTGAGGCGCTGAGTTGGTTGCGGATCGTCGCGACTTGGTCAACATGGGCATTGGGAAAGAATTTTTGCAGAATATCGATCGTTTGATCCAGAACAAAGGCGTGTTGAAGCCAGTTCACTGCAGCGGTATTGAAAGGGGGCGCATACCCCATGCGAAGCGAAATGCGGTCTGTGGGGAGGCTGTTGATCGAACATCCGCTGTCGCGCAGGGCGTCCATCACAAGCTGGAGCATGAAATAGAGGGCTGGATTTTCACCTGCGGTGATCTCGCGTTTGAAGTATTGGTCTGCTGCATTGCACGAGAAGAGCTCGTTGAGTTGGGCGCAGACAGAGGGGTAGGGGCGATCAAAGAGATTGGGGCAGTTGATTGTGTCTGTCGGGGGCAAAGGGGTAAACAGACGTCGCCGTTGCAGGAGATTTCTCCAGAAGGTGGCGGGATCTGGTGAGTCTGCAAAACGGCAGGAGAGCCCAGTGATGACAATATCTTCACGTGAGGGGCGCATAAGAGTGTTCTTTAGCGGGGAAGGTCCCGTTCTGGACCTCTTGAAGGTACGTGGTAAAGGCCTCCTGCAAAGTCTTTGCGAGTGTGGCGTACGGTTTAACGAACTTCGCTGGGGGCTGGAGAGAGAGCCCGAGAAGATCGTTCATGACGAGAATTTGTCCGTCGCATGCAGGTCCTGCCCCAATTCCAATCGTTGGGATGGAGAGGGCCGCCGTAATTTTTTCAGCTACGTCTGGAGGAATGCACTCGAGGACAATGGAGAACGCACCTGCTTGCTCAAGCAGGCAGGCATCTTGAAGCAGTTGTTCGGCAGCTGCTTGGGACCGGCCTTGTACTTTGTAACCTCCCATCTGATTGATGGATTGAGGGGTTAAGCCAATATGCCCCATGACAGGTATGCCGTTCTGGGTCAAGGTTTCTATGAGGCCGACTCTTAGGGCCCCTCCCTCGATCTTCACCGCATCTGCACCAGCCTCCTGCAAAAAGCGACCGGCATTTGTGATCGCCTCTGGAATAGAGGCTTGATAAGTCAGAAAGGGCATATCTGCAACGACAAGGGCCTCTTTCACACCTCGAACCACAGCTGCGGTGTGATGAAGCATCATCGCCAAAGTAACGGGTAAGGTGGACTCAAAGCCGAGTACCGTCATCCCTAAGGAGTCTCCGACCAATATAAGGGGTATTCCAACAGTGTCTGCAAGTCGTGCACCCGTATAATCAGATGCAGTGACGCAGGCCAGCCTCTCCCCTTTTTTGTTTGTTCGAATTCTCTCAACGTTCCAATGTTTCATTTTCATTAGTGTATCATACTTGTTGGCATTTTGCAATTAGGAGTTAAAACCGCATAAAAGTAGAAAATATCTGGTGTTTGCCGATTTTGAATCGTCCCCTGATGAAGATTGTTGAGGATTGATTCTTCCAGCCAAAATCGCTATACTGTGCGACATGTTTTTTTGGAGTAATGATTATGACAGAGAAAAAAGTACCGTTTACCTTGGGCCAGTTGGAACAGATCGAAAAGAGCTATTCGACGCCGTTCCATATTTATGATGAGCGTGGTATTCGTGAGAATGCGCGTCGCTTGAAGGCAGCTTTTTCCTGGAATCCCGGATTTAAGGAGTACTTTGCCGTCAAGGCCTGTCCTAATCCCTTCCTGATGAAGATCCTGCGCGAAGAGGGTTTTGGCATGGATTGTAGTTCGCTTCCGGAATTGCTACTCTCCGAGAAGGTCGGAGTGATTGGCGAAGGCATCATGTTTACCTCGAATGACACGCCTGCAGATGAATTTGTAAAGGCTAAGGCCATGGGCGCGATCATTAACCTAGATGATATCACGCACATTCCTTTTCTCGAAAAGTCTGCCGGACTTCCCGAGTTGGTCTGTTTCCGTTACAATCCAGGTCCGTTGAAGGGCGGCAACTCCATCATCGGTCATCCCGAACAGGCGAAGTATGGTTTTACGCGCGAGCAGTTGTTCGAAGGCTATCGGATGTTGAAGGAAAAGGGCGTGAAGCGCTTCGGTCTCCATACCATGGTCGCCTCCAATGAGCTGAATTCGCAGTACTTCATTGATACGGCGGAGATGCTCTTCGACCTGGTGACCGATATTTCAAAGACAGTGGGTATTACCTTTGAGTTCGTCAACATGGGTGGCGGTATCGGCATCCCCTACAAGCCGGAGCAGGTGGCTGTGGATTTGAACCTTGTCGGTGAGGGTGTTCGCCAAGCTTACGAGAAGCGCATTTT
>CAMBQV010000038.1 GCA_945870145.1 Akkermansia muciniphila | reverse complement strand
CTTCGGGTTCGGTTGTTCCGCTTTTTCGTGAGCAGATCTTGCGCGGTGAACCCGTGACGGTAACACATCCAGAGATGCGTCGCTATTTCATGACGATTTCGGAGGCGGTATCTTTGGTGTTGCAGGCCGCGACACTTGCGCAAGGTGGGGAGATCTTTGTACTGGATATGGGTGAACCCGTACGGATCGTTGATCTGGCTGAGGAGATGATCGCCTTGGCTGGACTACGGCCCTATGAAGATGTTCCTATTCAGTTTGTTGGCATTCGTCCAGGAGAAAAGCTTTTTGAGGAGCTGGATGTCAGCGAGCATTCAGCATATCGCACAGGTCATGCGCGTATCTTTATCAGCAAGCTTGAAGAGATTAGTCATGAGAAGACGCAGAATATACTGGCGGCCTGTGAGAAGGTGCCGTCGTGTGGAGGAGAGACGGCTGAGGTGATCCGGAAGAAGCTCAAGGTCTTGGTAAGATCTTAACGTAAGAAAGGGCTATAAGCGTGAAAAGTGTTGAAAAATCAGAACAAGAACTTCGTCGTGTGGTAAAGATGTTTGATGTTGCAGGGTATCCTGTCGTTGTTCAGCCATTGGGATGCGGCAATGTGAATGATACCTACCTAGTGGTCTGCAGAACTGCTTTTGCTGAGGAACAGCTGGTCTTGCAGCGTATCAATCAACGCGTCTTTAAGAAACCAGAGAATATCATGTTGAACCTTCGTCGTTTGACAGCGCATGTGCACCCTAAGTTGGAATTCGAATCCAGTGAGAGTGATCGTATTTGGCAGATGCCGAAGATCATTCAGACGCGAGAAGGCAATGATTTTATCAAGGATGCATCAGGCAATATGTGGCGAATGATTACCAAGATCGCCTCGGCCACAGCCTTTGATAAGGTGCGTGACAGTGCACATGCGCATGAATGTGGAATTGTTCTTGGCCATTTTCATCGAACAGTCTCAGACATGGCCTCTGATGCGCTGATTGATCCACTCCCCGGGTTTCATGTCACAACGAGTTATCTCCAGAAGTACGATGAAGTTCGACTGGAGGGCGAAGCTCAGGCCCGCGTGAAGACTGCCCCCGATGGGGTGGCGCTTGTTGAGTTTATTGAGAAACGACGTCCGATCGTTCCTCTGTTCCAAGATGCACTCGCGCGTGGCGAGATCAGCATGCGCATCATGCATGGCGATCCAAAGATCAATAACATTATGATTGATGATTATACGGGGAAGGGAACTTCGATTATTGATTTGGATACTGTCAGTCCAGGACTTTTCCATTTTGATTTTGGCGATGCGATTCGCTCGATCTGTAATCCTGCAGGCGAAGAGGAATCCGATTTGGAGAAGGTCGTCTTCAGCTTGGAACTCTGCAAATCGTTTGCCTCGGGATACATGAAGCATGCCGCTGAATTCTTGACGGCAGCGGAGCGTAACTATCTCTATGATGCGATTCGTCTGATCACCTTCGAACTGGGTCTACGCTTCTTCCAAGATTATCTGGCAGGAAGTGTCTATTTCAAGACGCAGTATCCTGAACAGAATTTGAATCGTGCCCGCGTGCAGTTCCGGTTGTGTCAGGCGATTGAGGCTCATGAGGCCTCGCTTAGAAAATTTTTTACTGAGTAACAGGGTATGACCTACTTTGATACCCATGCCCATTTTTACGGCAATACTCCGCCAGCGGAGCATGCCATGGTCATGAAGCGTGCTGTGGAGGCTGGCGTTACGCAACTCCTGGCGGTTGGCGGAAGTTCAGATTTAAACAGTGGTGCCATTGCCGTAGCAAGGGCATTCCCCTCTCAGGCACGTTTAGCGTTGGGCTTCGACAGGGATCAAGCCAAAGACTCGGACCCGGAAACCCTTGTCCAAACCCTTCGCTTATTGGCGAAGGGGTTAAATGTTGTTGCTGTGGGGGAGATGGGTCTTGATTTTCATTATCATCCCGAGACCGCTGACGCGCAAGCTGCGCTCTTTGCCGCGCAATTGAGGTTGGCAGATGAGTGGAAAAAGCCGGTGATCATCCATACGCGTGAAGCAGAAGAGGCCACTCTGCGAATTCTGGATGAGACGCCTTGGAATGGGAAGGTATTGAGAGGAGTGGTTCATTGCTTTACAGGAGACAAGCACTTCGCCGCTCAGTTGTTGGACCGGCAGTTGGCAATCAGTTTTAGCGGTATTGTCACCTTCAAGAGTGCGGAGATGCTGAGGGAGAGTGCAGCCTTTGTCCCCGATGAGCGGTTACTGATTGAGACAGATTCGCCCTTTCTTGCTCCTGTCCCGCACAGGGGACAAGCCAATGAGCCCGCCTTTGTCCAGCATGTTGCAGCCTGCTTAGCGACTGTCCGAAAGACGGATGAGTCCGCGATCGCGAGTCTGACCTTTCGGAACGCGGAATCGCTGTTTGCTTCAGCCCCTCCTTTTTGATAAACTAATAAAAATGTGAAGGAGGACGGGGGTTCCGTTTATAACGAATGATTGGCATTTCAAAACTCTACTTAAACAAGGTCGAAGTCTCTGATCCGTTACGCTATGGTCGGCACTCGTCGAAACTGCCAAGCCACTTGCTTCAGTTTTCGAAGGATAAGAAGCCGGTGGTTGTCTGGAATGTGACCTCCAAGTGTAATTTGACCTGTACGCACTGTTATGCTTCCGTCGGCCAGAATTGCGGTACGGACCTTTCTACGCCAGATGCTTTGCGTGTAATTGATGATCTTGCTGCTTTTGGATCTCCCGTGCTCCTTTTTTCAGGAGGGGAGCCCTTTGTTCGGCCGGATATTCTGACCCTTGCGCGCCATGCGGCTGCTAAGGGGTTACGCGTGGTCTTTTCGACGAATGGAACGTTGATAGACGAAAAGCTCGCAGCCCAGATTAAGGAGATCGGTGTTTCTTATGTGGGGATCAGCTTGGATGGTATGGAGGAGGTTCACGACCGTTTCCGTAACTGTAAGGGGGCCTTTCAGCGCTCTCTAGCTGGTATCCGAAACTGTCAAGCAGCAGGTATTAAGGTCGGCCTACGTGTCACCATGACGCAGGACAATATCAAGGATATTCCGGCGATTTTTGATTTGATGGAAGCTGAGCGGATCCCTCGTCTTTGCCTGTATCATTTGGTCTATTGCGGACGCGGCGCGGAGCTTGCCTCACATGATTTGCCGGCTGACGTGCGTCGGGCAACGGTGGATCTTATTATCAATCGGACGAAGAACATGCATGAGCGTGGGTTCCCTGTAGAGGTCCTTACCGTGGATAATCATTGTGATGGACCCTATCTCTATTTGAGGATGGTCCGAGAGAAGAATCCGTTGGCCGAAGATGTCATGACATTGCTCAAGATGAATGGCGGGAATAGTACAGGACTGGGGATCGCCTGCATCAGCTGGGATGGTACAGTCTATCCTGACCAGTTCTGGCGTAATCAACCGGTGGGCAACGTTCTTGAGAAACCCTTTAGTGAAATCTGGGGCAATCCGCCTCCAAGATCCCTTCTTGCCAACTTGAGACGTCGAAAGGAGTTGGTCACCGGACGCTGTGTCACCTGTCGCTTCCTCGATGTCTGTGGTGGAAACTTCCGAGCCCGCGCCGAAGCCGCCACAGGCGACCTTTGGGGCGTGGATCCAGCTTGTTATCTCACAGATGAGGAGATTAGATGAACACCCCGCGCGTGATTGCTTGGGAGGTGACTCGGCGCTGTCCGCTTGCCTGCAAGCATTGTAGGGCAGGGGCCTGTGACGTGCCGTATGAGGGGGAACTCACAACAGAGGAGTGTAAGCGTGTTATTGATTCGTTGCCTGCAAACCTGATGATCATCTGGACAGGCGGGGAACCGATGGTACGGCCGGATATCCTTGACCTTGTGCGACGTGCAACGGCCCGTGGTATCCGCTCGGTCATGGCACCCTGTGGGATGCTCGTGACGGAACCCTCCCTGTTGGCATTGAAAGAAGCAGGGGTGATGGCGTGCAGTTTCAGCCTCGATGGTGCGACGCCTGCCACGCATGATGCATTCCGTGGGGTAGAGGGGGCCTTCGAGATGGTGACCCAGGCGATGAAAGTCGCTCGTAAGGTCGGTATGCCCTTTCAGGTAAATTGTACGGTTTCGAAATTGAATCAGGCTGAGTTGCCTGCGATCCGTGAACAGGCCATGGCGACTGGCGCTAAAACCCTTGATCTCTTCTTCCTTGTTCCTGTTGGACGTGGAAAGAATTTGTCTGACATGGCGCTCTCGCCAGCGGAGACGGAGACGGTGTTAAGATGGGCCTTTGAGATGGACGCAAAGGGCCCCATCCATGTCCGCGAAACCTGTGCGCCTCAGGCTGTCCGTATCTGGCATGCGTTAGGCAAGCCAGGAACCCCTCCGGCAGGGTGCATGGGAGGCAAGGGCTTTGTCTTTATCTCGCATACGGGTGTGCTTCAGCCGTGTGGATTTCTCGATGTTCCGAGCGGAAATTTGCGGGACAGCGATTTCGATTTTGTGAAGGCCTACAGGGCATCAAAGGTTTTTAAGGATCTTTCGAAGCCTGATGAGTACGCGGGTTTCTGCGGGCAGTGTGACTTCCGTTCCAGTTGCGGCGGATGCCGTGCCCGCGCGTATGCAGCCACAGGTGATTATATGGGGGCAGAGACCAGTTGTCCGTTGAATCGAGGTGCGCTATGAATAAAGAGCTGGTTCGTCGGTTACCATCGGTCAGTCGTGTTCTTGAATTGGTTGAAGCCAAGCAGTTGCTCGAGTGCTATGGGCATGGTGAAGTCGTGGCGCTTATCCAGTCGATTATCGATGGTTCGAGGAGCCAACTTCTCAACGGAAAAGAAGAGGGCGTCGCGCTTACCCCGGAGGTTATTTTGAAGGAAGTGGAGGAGGGGCTGAAGCGCCAGGATGAGCCCCGCTTAAAGACTGCCATTAATGCCACGGGCATTCTGCTTCACACGGGCCTTGGCCGCGCCATGATGCCGGAGAAGGCTCGCCAGGCCGTGGCCTCTGTTGCGGGGTGTTGTAACTTACAAATGGATTTATCGGATGGCGCACGTCTCCACCGTGAACATGTGATTAAGGAGCTGATCTGTAGTCTGACCGGTGCTGAGGATGTATTGTTGGTGAACAACAACGCAGGTGCGACTATGCTGGCGCTGCGTGCCTTAGCGACCGGCAAAGAGGTTATTGTTTCTCGCGGGGAACTCATTGAGATCGGAGGGGCCTTCCGGCTCCCCGATATCATGGCAGAGAGCGGTTGCCTCATGCGCGAGGTTGGCACAACGAACAAGACACATCTGCGGGATTATGAACGGGCAATCACACCCGAGACAGCTTTGTTGCTGAAGGTGCATAAGAGCAACTATGATATTGTCGGCTTTACGCATGAGGTAAAAATAGACGAATTGGCGGAGTGCGCGCATGCGCGCGGACTGCTGGCGCTCGACGATCTCGGTTGTGGCGCGATGATTGGTCTCGAACAGTTCGGCCTCACGCATGAGATGACCATCGCCGAGAGTTTGGCGGCGGGTGCTGATATTGTGCTATCAAGCACAGACAAGCTGATAGGGGGTCCTCAAGGCGGACTCATTCTTGGCAAGGCCAGTGTCATTGATCGTATTCGTAAGCATCCACTCTATCGTGCCCTGCGCGTCTGCAAGCTGACACTTGCGGCGTTAGAGGCGACGCTCCGGCTCTTTAAGAACCCCGCGAAACTGACTCAAGCGCATCCTCTCTATTTCATGCTGGCGCGCTCCCCGGAGGAACTGATGCAGCAGGCCGAGGCCCTCGCTCCACGTCTGCGGACAGTCATGCGTGTTGTCGGTGTCACAGTTGTACCGCATGAGGCTTTTTTGGGAGGCGGTTCATTGCCAGGACAGACGCTTCCCTCTTATGCGGTCCGGATTGATGCTGAAGATGCGGCAGCCTTCGCACGTCGCCTGCGCGAGGCCAAGGTGCCCGTCGTCTCGCGTCTCCATGATGGTGCTGTTTATCTGGATATGCGCACGCTTTTCCCGTCTGAATGTGATCAGGTCGTCATTACATTCGACGAAATTATACAAGAATAATAAATGGCATGATGGGTCATGTCGTTAATAATAGGGGTGTGCAGAGGATTCGCACGCTCGGAGGGGTCGTTTATGAATCGTTATTTTCCATACGCGTCTGCGTATGAACGCTGGCTGTTAGGAGACGAAGAGGCATTACAGGAACGCCATGTGGGGTATCATGCGGGTTTCCATTGGAGCGAACGCCATTTGCAGTGCCTCTGGTTTGATGCGCGGTATCGACCCGCGGTTTTCCCACTCCCCAACAATGAAACCGTGACCGTGCTGGATCCAGGGGTTTGGAATCTTGAGGCGGGTCCTGATTTTTTGAATGCCACCTTGCTGATCCAGCCAGGTGGACGTCATCTCAGGGGCGATGTTGAGCTTCATGTGCATCCAGCCGATTGGGATCTTCACAAACATAGTACTGACACGGCCTACGAGCACGTGGTTGCACATGTCACGTGGTTTGGAGGCACTACACCCAAGAGTTTACCCGCAAGGGTTCTCTCCCTCTCTCTTGGGGAACCCATCACGGCCCGACGGGATCTCTCGTTAGATGATATAGACCTGAAGGCCTATCCCCATAGTGTCTTGCCAGGGACCCCACGTCCCTGTGGAGCGTTTTTGAAGAATGATCCAGGAAGGGCTCGAGACATTTTACAGGCTGCTGGTCACTATCGGTTACAGGCAAAAGCGGAACGAATCCGCGCACGTCTTCAAGAGTCAAGGGATCGGCATCAGCTTTTTTATGAAGAATTGATGGCCGCGCTTGGGTACAAATATAATCAACAAGCCTTTCGTGGATTGGCGCGTTTGGTTCCTGCTGCCCAGATCAAGGGGCTTTCACGAGATGTCGCCTTTGCTAAATTGCTGGCTGCAGGACGTCTGCTGCCAGGACCCGAAAGCGCCATGGACGAAGAGGGACGGCAGATGATTCGGATGCTCTGGGATCTCTCTTGGAAACAGGCAGGGGAGGTTCCTGAAGGGGAGCTCAACTGGTGTTTCCACAACCTGCGTCCTCAGAACGCGCCTGTCCGACGCTTGGCTATTGCTGCAACCCTCTTTAGTGGGTTACGCGACCTCCTGTGTGATATTGAGAAGTTGGCTTCATCTGCTGGGGCCACATGGTTTCAATCCGCCCAAGAGCGCCTGACTGTAAACATGGAGTGGCCCTTCTGGAACCAACGCCTAACTTTTAGTTCGCCACCAGACCCGACCCATCCCCATGCCTTGCTCGGAGATGGGAGGCGTGCGGCGATCATCACCAATGTTATCCTTCCTTTTGTAGCAGCAGAGGGACTTTTGCCAGCGGAAGCCGTCTGCTATCTTCCCCCTGAGGATATTTCGTCCCCGATGCGGCTGACCGCTCTCCATCTTTTCGGGAGGGATCATAATCCAGCTGTCTTTTATGCTGATAATGGGTTACTACAACAAGGGTTGATTCAAATTCACTTGGATTTTTGCCTTAATGCCTCCTCTGATTGCGAAGGATGTACCTTCTGTAACGCTCTGAGTTTGTAATTTTTTTAGGGGCATTATTTAAATCAAATTCATGCAAAACTGACATAATTACAAAATAGTAGAAGTTACTGCCTTGAAGCAATTCGCCTGCTTGACATAACCGCCAAAATTTGCGAAACTATTCACGCTTATAGAAGTAAGAATTTTGAGACGCTGAAAAGGCGGAGTGAGGAGTGCTTATCATGAGTATGAAAAAACTGATGCGCGCAAGCTTGATTGGCGTTGTGGGTCTGTTGAGCTTGACGGTACAGGCGCAAAATACAATTGTGACTAACAACTGGAATGTCACCCCTTGGAACGTGACCGGGCCTACACTTCAGACCTTTGAAACGATGCCCAGTTGGGCGAGCGGGACGGCAAACACAAACAGTGGTACTGGGATGCAAGATCGCTCTGATCGTTTTTGGACAAATGAAGTCGCATACGCATCAGCAGGAAAACGTCTCTTATTCTCCACTACAGGCATTACCAACACTTTTAGTGGTGCAAAAATCCAGCCAGGGATTCCTCTCTTTGTTGATCTGCGTTGTAAAATTTATCCCTTCGGTTCAACCCCCCCGACGGTTGTCTCCAATACGGTGCTGAGCTTCTATTCAGATTCCAAGAGCAATCTTGTAGTGGCCTCATACAATTCAACTATCCAGTGCAAGACCAACATAAACATCACGATCTTAACCAATGTGTACTATTCGGTTATGATCCGTTTTGCGTCCGATTCGTTTGATGTCTTCTTTACCAATAGCACATTGCCCGTTCTCTCCTTGAATGCAAACGCGAATCAAATTTCTAAGATGGTAATCTCTGGCGCTGGCGAACTCGATGATCTTTATGTCAGTTATGGTGACCCCAGGCGCTCGACAACGAATTATTTTGTTACGGGGTGGACACCCAGTACGCCGGAAGAGTGTGTGGTTGCAAGTTGGGTGGCAAGCCAAGCAGCAACGAATTCGGCGTTGGCTGGGCAGACAATCACCTCTGCAGATGCACTAAAATATTATCTCACTGACACGGCCCTTGCTCCGAACACCTTTGCAGGTGAACTGGGCATTGGTTCGATAGTTTATAATCCAAACAGCACGAGCGTGACGGTCGTGGTTACATTGAAGACTGATGCCACCACGAAAAAGGATGGTTCGATTAATGGCATTCTTAAAATCAAGGGTGCGACGAGCTATGAGTCTGCAACGAGTGGTTCTTGGTCGAGCGTTTTGGACGCGGTCAAGATCGGTTCTGATAGCTTTACGAATGGCTTGGCAACGTACACGTTTACGCTGCCAAATTCGACCTATAAGTTCTTCCTCCCCGTTATCCAATCAAATATTCAGTAAGGCAGGAGAATCACTATGAAAAACATCTTATTGACATTTCTATGCGTGACTCTGGCAGGTTCCCTGTTGGGTGTGGATCTCAAGGGTAAGCGGACGTTGACGTTCTCTACAATGGGCATTGACCGGTATGCGGATGGTGTTCAAGTGTTGAACAGTGAGAAATATGCACTCGTTTACATGACCTCCTCAGCAACGAATTTCGGTGGCTTCTATACGGATGGCACATTGGTCAACACGAATGAAAACCAGTTGCTCTGCAAATTGGCTGTCGCAGAGAATGGCCGGTGTCCGGAACAGTGTGTCCAGTTTGACGGGAGCATCATCAAGAAGAACGCTGGGGGCAAGTATGTTGTTGTACTCCTGGATACACGTGCGCCAGATACCGTAACTACAGGTACGTTGGGCGACATCGTGATTGGATGGAGTGAGCCCGTGCAAAGCTCAATAGCAGAATCATCGAGCGGAGGCCCGGATTCCATCTCTACCGGAGATATTGTAAGTGCCGGCAATGCGCCGCAACTTACTGCTGATATCACGCCACCCGTCATTACCGGTGTGAAAATCGCGGGTGATAAGGTGATTGTCACCGTTAAAAATGCTTCTCCGAACGCCTATTATGCGCTCAGTGCAACAGATGATGTTAAGAAGGAAAAAGGGCAGTGGATTACGGAGGCACGTAAAAACCGTAAAAACGGTGATACAGACCGCAAGGTTGAGTTGGAATACCCTGTGTCTTCAACAGGAAAGTTCTTTCAGGTCGTGATTCCTACAAAGCCGAACTAAGGAGATTGAGAATGAAAAAATATGTAATTTTTGGTTTGATGACTTTGGCGTGCTTCAGCTTGACGGCGACTCCGTTAGAGCTTGAAGGTATCCGGTATGCTGGATATACGACAAACGCAGTGCCAGCAGGTTTTTCAATTCTGGCTGTCCCTTTCAGTGGGTATAACACGAATAGTTTTTCAGCTAACAGCATCTCGTTGGAGGCTCTTGTTTCGACAAATGGATTGGCCAGTGGTGATCGGCTGATTGCGTTTCATGAAGCGAGTATGAACTACTACTATTATAATTTTACAGGGACAGCGTGGACTAACTTATTGGTGACGGAGTTAGGAGCTGACTCCACAAATCATGTGGTGAATGCGCCTCCACTTTCGACAATCACGAATGCCCAAGGATATGCCTTCTGGTTGAAGGCTGGAAGCCCTCGGATCGTTCAGTTGCAGGGCATTGTAAATACGAATGCCGCAGGGGTTGTTGTAGTAACTAATACGTTGACACTCGTCGGAAACGCATTGCCCACAGCTCTTGATTTGAATGCACCTGCTTTCTTAAGTGCCAATCCTTGGTTTCTTTCGCAACCTGACAATGGACTAGGCGATGAGATCCTTGCTGTGAGTGGCACTAATTATGTTAGGAATGCTTTTATCGAGGGCAGTTGGATAAAGTCATCGGATTATACTCCTTCGCCTACTATCCCTGCGGGTTCTGGTGTTTGGTTTTTACGCCGTGGGAATACTCAAACTTTAATTGTGAAATAAGGAGATGACTATGAATATAAAGGTATTAATGGTTGGCATGTTCATGGCCGCGACAATGGTTCAAGCGGAGGTTATTTCGTGGCGAGTTGATATCCCGAGTGGTAACTCCAGTTATCAAACAGCTCAGTTGTTTGCGACGACAACTTCTGCAAACTACTGGACGACAGGCATCTCCCAAGGTTCAACAGCAACGCCTTACAGTCATAATTTAGGTGTATTGACCCAAGACACCAATTTATCTGTCGGCAATAGCTACAGTTTTTATGTTAAGCTGTTTACCGATAGTGGCACAACGGTGGTGGGCTGGAGTGGCCTGATGACATGGGGTGATTTGGTCTCCTCGGGTGCACTGGTCTCGGGAACAGTTCCTAACTTCCCGGCCACGACGCCGTGGAATGCAGGTACCACTGTTGTTCCAGAGCCGACCTCCATAGGGCTCTTGGCCATGGGAATGTCGGTGCTCTTGTTGCGTCGCCGTCGTCGTGTGTAAGATTTTGGACAAAAAGAGAATAAGAAGGCGTGGATGAAGAGTCCGCGCCTCTTTTTTTTGCCCAAAAAATGAGATTCCTGTTGCGGCCCGTGCCCGTTTTTTGATATTTTTATCATTCCGTCTAAAAAGCGGATTGTCTGATCTCGACCAGCCGAGTGGCTGACCTTGAGTAGGACATGCTTGAGAAACAACTAACAAGCGTTCGATGATGGTCTCGATTTTATTTCATCGGACGGCATAAAGTATTATTATGGTAAAGATTAAACCCGCGGCTGCAAAACCCAAAAGTGGTGCAATGTATGACGCGATGAATGCAGCGTTGAATGCCCAAGTGAGCAAGTTTACAGCCGGCTCGATTATCAAGGGTACGATCAGTGGTGTCAAAGGAAACGAAGTCCTTGTTGACATTGGTTACAAATCAGAAGGCTCTGTTCCCCTGAATGAATTCAAGGATGGCGTTGAACCCAAAATTGGTGACGTCATCAGTGTGTTGCTCGAACAGCTCGAGAGCGATGGTGGCATGGTGGTGCTTAGCAAGTCCCGCGCGGATGATAAGCTCCGTTGGGAGACCGTCCTGAGCAAGTATACCGAGGGCGGTGTCGTGACTGGCACAATCCGCAGCAAGGTTCGTGGCGGACTTATCGTGGATGTGGATGGCGTGGATGCCTTCCTTCCTGGTTCCCAAGTCGATGTCACACCTGTGCATGATCCCGATCCCTATCTTAACCAGACGTGTGAATTTAAGGTTATCAAGATCAGCAACGAGCGCCGGAACATTATCGTCTCCCGTCGCGAGCTGATCGAAGAGCGTGTGGCTGACAAGAAGCGTTCCCTCCTCGGAACGATTGAAAAGGGGCAGCAACGTCGTGGCCGCGTCAAGAACATCACTGATTTCGGTGCCTTTGTGGATCTCGACGGTATGGACGGTTTGCTTCATATCACAGATATGAGCTGGGGTCGTATCAAGCACCCAAGTGAGTTGCTTAAGGTCGGACAGGAAGTGGATGTCGTGATTTTGGACATTGATTTGGATCGCGAACGCGTCTCCTTGGGACTCAAGCAGTCAACACCCAATCCTTGGGAAAACATCGATCAGAGCTTCCCCGTCGGCAGCCGTCTGCGTGGCAAGGTTGTCAACTTGGTTCCTTATGGCGCCTTTGTTGAAATCCAGCCTGGTATTGAAGGCCTCGTGCACGTCTCGGAGTTTTCCTGGACCAAGCGCGTTGCTCGTGCTTCTGACATTCTCAATGTCGGTGACGAAGTGGATGTCGTGGTACTCTCGATTGATTCCGCGAATCAGAAGATCGCCTTGGGTATCCGTCAGACCGAAGCCAATCCTTGGGATACCGTACAGGATCGCTATCCTGTCGGAAGCCGCGTGAGTGGCAAGGTCCGCAACTTCACAACCTACGGAGCCTTCATTGAACTCGAAGAGGGTATTGATGGCATGATTCATGTCTCTGACATGTCTTGGACCCGCAAGATCAACCACCCGAGTGAAATGCTCCAGAAGAGCCAGCAGGTGGATGCGGTTGTTCTCGAAGTCAATCCTGCGGATCAACGGATCAGCCTCGGCTTGAAGCAAGCTTGTAATGATCCTTGGAACACTATCACCAGCCGCTATGCGATCGGACAGATCGTTAAGGGCAAGGTTTCCAAGATCGCCTCCTTCGGTGCCTTTGTTGAACTGGAAGATGGTGTGGACGGTCTCGTTCATATCTCCCAGATCAGCGATCAGCACGTTGAGAAGGTCAAGGATGCTCTCAAGGCAGGCCAGGAAGTTGAAGCTCGCATCGTGAAGATTGATCGCGATGAGCGCCGTATCGGCCTGAGCATTAAGGCTGTCAGCATGAATGACACGCAGCTCGCCGAGCTGACGCGCGACCTCAGCACGACAGATCTGAAGCCGGGCGAGAACCTCGTCGGCCTCGCAGCCGCCTTCGATGATGCCTTCGCACAAAGCGAAGAGTGGCGTCCAGGCGCTGAGTAACCCAAAAAGGGGCGCCTTACCGGGCGCCCCTTTTTTCTTTTCAAGCGGCTATGATTTTTCGAAGTTAGTTTCCTAAGCGTAGCCTGAACCCTGAACCCCGAACCCTCTTTCCCTATGAACATCCTTGATACCTTTAGAGCTCGTTATCTTTTTGAGGATACGACCAGTTCAGAACTTCAGAAGGCGCTGGATAAACCCCTGACGGTTTATGCGGGATTTGATCCGACAAACGACAGTCTCCAAGCTGGTAATTTCGTCACAATCATGGCTCTGGCCCATCTGCAACGTGCCGGACATAAAGTGATTGCCTTGGTGGGGGGAGCGACTGGTCTCATTGGTGATCCCTCGGGCAAGTCCAAGGAACGCAATTTGCTGAGTGCCGAACAGGTTGAGAAGAATCTGGAAGGCATCAAAGAAAACCTCTCCCGATTTATTGACTTTGATCCTGCTTCACCCAACCCGGCAATCATGGTGAATAACTATGATTGGTTTAAGGATATCACCTTTATCGATTTGCTGCGCGATGTTGGACGCTATTTCCGCATGGGTGTCATGCTCAGCAAGGACAGCGTCAAGACGCGGTTGGAGTCGGATGATGGCATGAGCTTCACCGAGTTCTGTTACCAGATCCTTCAGGGCTATGATTTTCTCCATCTCTATAAGACCTACGGTTGCACGATGCAAATTGGTGGTTCAGATCAATGGGGAAATATCACAGCCGGGACAGAGCTGGTTCGCCGCGTCCTGGGCCAGGAGGTCTATGGCATGACCTTTCCGTTGGTCTGCGACAGTACGGGTAAAAAGTTTGGCAAGAGCGAGGGAAATGCCATCTTCTTGGATGCGCGCAAGACCTCGGTCTATGATTTCTATCAGTTCTTCCTGAGGGCTATGGATGCGGACGTGATACGATACCTCAAGATTTTTACCTTCCTCTCCATGGAGCGTATTGCCGAGCTTGAACAAGCGGTCGCTACAGCCCCTGAGAAACGCGAAGCTCAGCAGGTGCTGGCGGAGGAGCTGACACGGGCAGTGCATGGCGAGCAGGGGCTACTCACGGCCCGTAAGACCACGGAAGTGCTCTTTGGTGGTTCGATTGAGGGACTTCCTGCGGCACTCGTGGAGACGATTTTTGCAAATGTACCCTCTGCTACTGTACCCAAGGAGACTCTGCTCGGCAAACCACTCTTTGAAGTCATCGCACAGGCTGGTATGATGACGAGTAAAGGCGAAGCGAAACGTCTGGTGCAACAGGGTGGTCTGAGTCTGAATAGTTTGAAGGTGGCTGGCCTTGAGCGTGTTTTCGAAGAGTCTGACCTCATCGAGGGCAGACTGGCAGTTCTCCGAAGTGGTAAAAAGAACTTCTTTCTTTTGAAAGTATAGTCCCGCCCCGCGCCTGCGCCGCGGCAGCATTTAGAGGTAAACATTAAATGTTGAAAGTTAAGAGTTTTGTCCTAACCTGAACTCTGAACCTTGAACCCCTGAACAAAAAAAGCCCTCACCTTTCGGCGAGGGCTTTTTTGTGGTTCGAATCGTCTCAGACGATTACATGTCCATGCCGCCCATGCCCGGGTGACCGCCAGCAGATGCTTCCTTCTTCTCAGGAATCTCTGTGACCATGCACTCGGTGATGAGCAGGAGGCCAGCGATCGACGCGGCGTTTTGCAACGCGCTACGGGTCACCTTAGCCGGATCCAGCACGCCAGCCTTTACGAGGTCTTCGTAAGCGCCAGTTGCGACGTTGTAGCCATAAGATCCCTTGCCGCTCTTCACGTTTTCGACGATCAGGGCTGCTTCCAGACCTGCGTTTTCAACGAGCTGACGCAGAGGTGCTTCTAGGCACTTACGGATGATCGCAATGCCGACCTTCTCGTCGCCGACCGTCACGACGCTTTCCAGCGCCTTCTGGCAGCGGATGAGGGCAACGCCACCACCGGCGACGATACCTTCTTCAACAGCCGCGCGGGTTGCGTGCAGAGCATCGTCGACGCGATCTTTCTTCTCCTTCATCGCGGCTTCGGTTGGCGCACCAACCTTGATCACAGCCACGCCGCCAGCGAGCTTCGCCAGGCGTTCTTGGAGTTTTTCGCGATCATAGTCAGAAGAGGTCTCTTCGATCTGCTTCTTGATGAGCGCCACGCGTGCTTGGATGTCGCTGGTCTTGCCGCCACCTTCAACGATCGTGGTGTTGTCCTTGTTCACCGTGATCTTCTTTGCACGACCGAGGTCGGAGATTTCCACGTTCTCGAGCTTGATGCCGAGGTCTTCGCTGATCATCTTGCCGCCCGTGAGGATGGCGATGTCTTCGAGCATGGCTTTGCGACGGTCGCCGAAGCCAGGAGCCTTGACCGCGCACACCTGGAGTGTGCCACGCAGCTTGTTCACAACGAGGGTTGCGAGGGCTTCACCTTCGACATCCTCAGCGATGATCATCAGCGGCTTACCCGTTTTGGCAACGCCCTGGAGCAGCGGGAGCATGTCGTTCAGGCTTGAAATCTTCTTTTCGAAGATGAGGATATAGGGGTTCTCCAAGGAGCACTCCATCTCTTCCGGACTCGTGACGAAATAAGGAGAAAGGTAGCCCTTGTCGAACTGCATTCCTTCAACGACGTCCAGGGTGGTCTCGAGTGTCTTAGCCTCTTCAACCGTGATGGTGCCGTCCTTGCCGACCTTGTCCATAGCTTCAGAGATGATCGCGCCGATTTCAGCTTCGCCGTTGGCGGAGATGGTGGCGACTTGAGCGATCTCAGAAGGATCTTTCACCTTCTTGGCCTGCTTGGCAATAGCTTCAACAACGGCCTTCGTGCCCTTGTCGATGCCGCGCTTGATCGCCATCGGATTTGCACCCGCAGTGACGTTCTTCAGACCTTCACGATAGATGGCCTCTGCCAACAGGGTTGCGGTGGTGGTGCCGTCACCAGCAATGTCGCTGGTCTTGCTTGCCACTTCGCGAACCATCTGGGCACCCATGTTTTCAAATGGGCAGGGGAGTTCAATCTCCTTAGCCACAGAGACGCCGTCCTTGGTGATAGTCGGCGAGCCGAACTTCTTGTCCAAGATAACATTGCGTCCGCACGGACCGAGGGTTGATGAAACAGCCTTGCTCAACTTTGCGATACCAGCCAGAATCTTCTGACGGGCTTCCATATCATACATCATTTGCTTTGCAGCCATGGTAAAATTCTTCCTTTCAAATTAAAGATCAGTCAGATCAGACGAATCAGTCAGACCAGACGGATCGGGTTAGTTACTCAATCACGCCGAGCAGGTCCTCTTCGCGGACGAGCTGGTAGGTCTTGTTGTTCAGTTTTACTTCGGTTCCGCCGTACTTAGGCAGGAGGACCTTGTCATTGACCTTGACGTCAAACTTGATCTCTTTGCCATCTTTATCCAGCTTCTTACCAACAGCAACGACCTTGCCTTCCATTGGCTTTTCTTTGGCGTTGTCCGGAATGATAATTCCGCCTTTGGTCATCTCTTTGACATCAATGGGCTCGACCAACACGCGGTCACCCAGGGGACGAATCTTCGTCATAGTTGTGTTTCTCCTTTTTGGTTTTGGTTAGATAACGGGCAGGCACAACGGCCTGCCCCTGCAGATTATTTGTCCTTCATCGTGTACTCGGCATCAATGACACCGTCATCGCTGGGTTTGCCTGTGCCGGGTGCGCTTTCGCCATCATTCGGCGGAGGAGTGCCTGCGCCACCCATATCAGGGGCTCCGCCAGCCGGCCCGCCACTGTACATGCCTGCGGTCACGGCCTCCATGGCCTTTGTGAGCGCTTCCTGCTTAGCCTTGATCTCGGAGGTCGAGTTGCTCTTGAGTGCGCTCTTGAGGTCCGCAACCGCGGTCTCGACAGGCGCCTTCTTGTCGGCAGGAATCTTGTCAGCATTTTCGGTCAACATCTTCTCAACTTGGTAGCAGAGGTTTTCAGCCTGGTTCTTGGTTTCGACCTCTTCACGGCGTTTGGCATCTTCCGAAGCGTGAATTTCAGCATCCTTACGCATCCGCTCGATCTCATCTTTCGAGAGACCGCTGGAGGCGGTGATGGTGATCTTCTGCTCTTTGCCAGTTCCGAGATCCTTAGCCGTTACGTTGAGGATGCCGTTGGCGTCGAGGTCAAAAGCGACTTCGATCTGTGGGCGTCCGCGCGGTGCTGGAGGGATACCATCCAAATGGAAGTTACCAATCTCTTTGTTGTCATGCGCCATCTTACGTTCGCCCTGATAGACATGGATGTCCACAGAGGGCTGATTGTCAGCGGCTGTACTGAAAATTTCACTCTTCTTTGTCGGAATCGTAGTGTTGCGCTCGATGAGCGGGGTCATCACGCCACCGAGGGTCTCAATGCCGAGGGTCAGAGGCGTCACGTCCAACAGGAGCACGTCCTTGACTTCACCCTTGAGGATGCCGCCTTGGATCGCCGCGCCGATGGCCACGACTTCGTCTGGATTCACGCCCTTGTGGGGTTCTTTGCCGAAGAGTTGCTTGGCCTTCTCTTGAAGCTTGGGCATACGTGTCTGACCGCCGACCAACACGACTTCGTCCACGGTCGAAAGGCCTGCATCACTCATGCACTTTTTGCACGGCTGCGAGGTGCGTTCGATCAGCGCATCGGTGAGCTGTTCAAGCTTTGCGCGGCTGAGGGTCACGGTCAGATGCTTGGGTCCGGTGTTGTCCGCTGTGATGAACGGCAGATTGATTTCGGAGGTTGTTGCTGAGGAAAGTTCGCACTTTGCTTTTTCGGCAGCCTCTTTCAGACGTTGCAGGGCCATCATGTCCTTGGAGAGGTCGTTACCTGCGTTCTCCTTCATGAACTCTGCGACCAGCCAGTTCATAATCGCCTGGTCAAGATCGTCACCGCCGAGGTGCGTATCGCCGTTGGTAGCCTTTACCTCGAAGACGCCGTCACCGATGTCGAGAACCGACACATCGAACGTACCACCACCAAAGTCGTAGACTGCGATCTTCTCATCTTTTTTCTTATCGAGACCATACGCCAGCGAGGCAGCTGTGGGTTCGTTGATGATACGCAAGACTTCCAGTCCAGCGATGCGTCCTGCATCCTTGGTGGCTTGGCGTTGCGAATCGTTGAAATAAGCCGGCACCGTGATGACCGCCTGTGTGATGGTTTCACCGAGATAGGCTTCTGCATCGGTCTTCAGCTTCTGGAGAATCATCGCCGAAATTTCCGGGGGCGAGTACGTCTTGCCGGCCACTGAGATCTGGGCATCACCGTTTGCCGCACGGGTAACATCGTAGGGGACCATGGAGATCTCATTGGACATCTCTTCGTAGCGACGGCCCATGAAACGTTTCACGGAATAGATCGTATTCTTCGGATTGGTGACAGCCTGACGCTTGGCGGACTGACCGACCAGACGTTCGCCTGTCTTCGTAAATCCAACGATCGACGGGGTGGTCCGCATGCCTTCAGCATTCGGAATGACGACAGGCTCGCCGCCTTCCATCACCGCCATGCACGAATTGGTCGTGCCTAAGTCAATGCCTAATACTTTTGCCATAATTAAAACTCCTATTTGTCCGCATAGTTGTGAGACAATGATTCGGACACACATTAAAGAGCAGGGGACGTGCCAAGGAAGCGAGAAAGTGAAAAGTGAAAAGTGAAAAGTGAAAAGTGAAAAGTGGTATATGTTGAAAATAAGGATGTTATGTGTTTTTTAAGCGCTTCTTTGGTTTCTCTCAGGGGCTGGAAAAAGTGTGACAAGTGAGACAGAGACTTGTAGTTGAAGGCAGGATGTGAGACATAATTGCTCACCTCGGTTTCACTTCAGTATGTCTGTCCCCTTATCGTTGTTGTGTGATCTGACGGGTAAGTCTCTCTCAAAGTAGTGGGTGCATCTTGCGCCCGTAAATGCTCGATTTACTAGGGCTTCAGTATGTCTGTCCCTATATGCGCTTTCCTGGCATCTCAAAAGACGCGTGACAGTAACTCGTGGGCTAGGGCAGTCAGAGGTGCGGTGTTGCCTGGTAGATTCTTTAGGCTGGCAATAGCCGCTGCCGTTGTTTCTTTGGCGTAGGCGTGGGCTTCCTCTTTACTCATGATCGCAAGACAGGTCAGCTCGGGCTTGTCATCCGAACAGGCCTGCTTGGCGTCTAGAAGGTCATCGATGATCTGAAAGGCGATGCCGAGATTGTTTCCGTAGACGGACAAATGTTGAAGATTGTGATCCGATGCCCCACCTGCGATTGCCCCGAGCCGGATGGCGGCTCGGAAGAGGTCGGCGGTCTTATGCTGGAAGACGTAATCGATGATATCGCGCGTCGGCGAACCCGCGAATTGGATGTCCTCGACCTGTCCGGCAATGACGCCAGCTCCACCTGCGGCCTTGGCTAATTCAATGACCAGACGGGGCGTCACAGAGGGACATGGGGTGCGGGCGAGGGTCTCAAAAGCAAGGGTCTGGAGCGCATCGCCTACTAGGACCGCCATGGCCTCTCCGTATTTGGCCCAGACCGTGGGTTGGCCACGCCGGAGGGTATCGTTGTCCATGCACGGTAGGTCATCATGCACAAGTGTGTAGGTATGCAGCAATTCAATCGCGCAAGCGGCTGGCAGGGCATGCTCCAGTTTTCCGCCTGCAGCTTCAGCCGCCCCAAGGCAAAGAATGGGGCGTAAACGCTTGCCGCCTGAAAGCACCGCATGCCGCATGGCTGACGCCAGTTCAGCAGGCCTCGTCCCCTCAGCAGGCAGGCAAGCGAAGAGCTCGGTCTCGACGAGTGTCTTCCGTTCTGCCAGATAGTTTTTTAAATCGAATGTCATAGTTGTGTTGATCTATAACGTCTGAATAATGTCCGTGGATACTGGGAGCACAGGCATTCTGCCTGTGCACTTAACGAACAGGCAAGATGCCTGTTCTCCCAGTGCCCGCTCATAACGCGGCCAGCAGTTTGTCGGTCTGCTCTTCCGTTCCGATGGTAATACGGAGATAGTCGCCTGTGGCTGGACCTGGGAAGTAGCGCACATAGATCTTGGCACTCTTGAGCGCGTCAAAGATCTCTTGGGTATTTCTTTTGGGCGGACGGGCAAAGAGGAAGTTCGTCTGCGACGGACAGACGGTCCAGCCGCGCCGCGTCAGCTCTTGCGTAAGGCGTGCGCGGGTGGTGCGGATCTTCTGGACATTGGCACGCATGTACTCCAGGTCACTCAAGGCGGCGAGCGCGACAGCCTGCGCCAGCATGTCCATGTTGTAGGAGTCCTTGATCTTATAAAGTGCGTGGATCATTGGCTCGGGTCCGACGACATAGCCGAAGCGGAGGCCAGCCAGTGAGAAGGATTTTGAGAAGGTTCGCATGACCAAGGTGTTCTGGTTGTCCTTGGCCAAGGCCAGGTCCATGCAGTGCATGTCTGCGAAATCACCATACGCCTCGTCAATCAGGACGGTGCCGACAAAGTTTTTACAAAAGGCTGCGACCGTCGCCTTGTCATGCATCATGCTGGTCGGCGCGTTCGGATTGGTGATGTAGAAGAGCGAAGCAGTGTAGCCTTCAGGCATCTGCCAATAAAAATCAGCAGTGAGCTTTACTGGACGCCGTTCCACACCTCGGATATCCGCGAGCACGGGATAGAGGGAATAGGAGGGATCGAAGTAGCCGATGCTGCCGTTGTTCTCGACAAACGCGCGTGTACAGAGGGCGAGGATTTCATCCGAACCGTTTCCGATGAAAATCTGATTCACGCCGCACGCATGGATTTCTGCGAGGCGCGTGCGTAAGGCCATAAAGAGAGGATCTGGGTAGAGACGTAGACGGGCATAATCAAAGGTCTTGAGCGTCTCAGCTACTTTGGGGCTGGGCGGATAGGGGTTCTCATTCGTGTTGAGCTTGACGATGGCGGGATCTTTTGGCTGTTCACCTGGGGTGTACGCCTCCAGCGCCTGAACATTTTTACAGATAGTCATGGGGGATATTGTTGTTGACCTGTCTGATAAAATCAACTCAAAAAATTGAAAAAGATCTTTTTATTCAAAACAGGAGATGACGGCATCCAGTTGGTAACTCCCGGCCCCGATCACCCCCGGCCTTGCGCCGGGGGTGAAGGAAGCTAAATGGGGGGAGCGTCGCACCTCACTCCCAGCGTTTGCCTCCACCGACGCATCCACCTTCGCAAATACGGCTACGGTGGACAGGAGGTCGGTGGGCGGTCAGAGGTTAATTCGCAGACACGTATTGCGTCAATAGAAAAGGACACTTAACTTAAACTTATCTGCAGACCGGTTCCGTCAAATGCATGGACACCGAAGGGGTGAAGATATGTGTGAAGGTTACTTGAGGAAATTCAGGCGGTGCGGGAGTCGGTATTCCGACGGACGCA
>CAMBQV010000037.1 GCA_945870145.1 Akkermansia muciniphila | reverse complement strand
TCTGGAAACATATCCCGCGGTTTGTGCCATCCTCTGCTAACTATCCAGTACTCCCCGGTGAGTCGGTTGTGGATCCTGCCGCCGTCATTGATCTCACGGCGCGCCTCAAACCTGACGGTTCCTTGGATTGGGATGTCCCGGCAGGCGATTGGACGATTATGCGTTTTGTCGCCCGTGCGACAGGCGCGACGACGCGTCCGGCACCAACCCCAGGACATGGGTTTGAGGTGGATCGCTTCAGCTCCGAGGCATTTCAGCATCACTTTGATCAATTCCATCAGAAGTTGCTCGACAAGATTGGCAAGCGAACCAAGGGCCGCGGACTCACAACACTACATCTCGACAGTTGGGAGAGCAGTTCCCAGAACTGGTCGCTGGAGTTTCGTACGGCGTTTAAGAAGTTGCGCGGTTATGATCCGCTGCCCTTCTTCCCTGCATATGCAGGACAGGTTGTCGGTTCGCGTGAGCAGACCGAGCGGTTCCTCTGGGATTTGCGCAGAACCGCCCAGGATCTGACGATTGAGCATCATGCTGGCGCGATTAAGAAGCTCGCCCATCGAAACGGATTAAGCTTTTCATGTGAACCGTATGATATGAATCCTTCGGGAAACCTGGACCTCGGAGCTGTCGCCGATGTGCCCATGTGTGAGTTTTGGAGTTCTGAGGTAGACGCTGTCTACAGCTGCATTGAAGCCTCCTCGATTGCACATGTCATGGGCCGTCCTGTGGTACGGGCCGAAGCTTTTACCACGCCTGGAGGTGTCGGTTATAAGCATAGTCCTGCTGAGTTGAAGAACCAGACGGACTGGGCCTTCTGCATGGGGATCAATGAAATCATCTTCCACACCTTCCAGCATCAGCCACTCGGTCTTGAGGGGCCTAAGCCAGGCATGGCCATGGGGCCATATGGACTGCAGTGGCATCGTAACCAGACCTTCTGGCCCCTGGTCAGTGCCTATCATGATTACCTCGCGCGTTGCGGACAGATGCTGCGTCAAGGGCAGAGTGTCGTGGATGTTCTCTATCTGACACCTGAAGGCGCGCCGCATATCTTTATGCCGCCCGAAGATGCTGTCACGGGAAATGGAATTTTGCGTGAAAAGAAGGATTATCATTTTGACGCGATCAGTCCGCTGCTCCTGATGGCACACGCAACAGTCGAGGATGGACGGATTGCCTTTGAAAATGGCAGCTCCTATCGCGTGCTGGTTCTGCCGCTTGTTGAAACCATGACGCCGGAATTGCTCAAGACCTTGGAGTGTCTGGTCCGCAAGGGCGCGACGATCCAGGGACTGCCGCCTCAGAAATCTCCGAGTCTCGCGGACTATCCTGCGTGCGATGCGCGCGTCGTCGAGCTTGCGCAGCAGGTGTGGGGTAAGAGCCCCCTTCCTGCCGACGTCACAGAACTCAAGTGTGGTAAGGGCCGACTCCTCGTAGGGGGGGCCTTCACAGCGCCAGCGAGTGTTGACAAGCTCTATCCCTCTTATGCTTCGACCATCGCCTTCATGCAGAAGCAGGGTGTTCTCCCAGCCTTTCAGTCATCCGGCAACCTTCGGTATATCTGCCGCCAGACCCAAGAGCTGGATATCTTCTTTGTCGGAAATCGGGATGCGACGCAACAGTGCGTGACCGCCACCTTTAGGACCGAGGGTGGAGAGCCTGAGTTCTGGAATCCGATCAGTGGCAGCCGCCGCACGTTGGGCGAAGCGAAACGTTTCGAAAGGGGGGGCGTCGCGATCCCTCTGACCTTCGAGGCGTATGAGAGCGGTTTTGTGGTATTCAAGCGCAAGGCGCGCGAGCTACACGAAAAGCAGGAAAGAAGCGTGATTTCCAGCGCCTCTGCGCCTCTGCGTGAAAAGGTTATGCCTGCGTTAAATCCAGGGGTCTCACTGCCAACTGCCACTGCCGACTGCTACTGCGCTATCAACTTCCCTGCGTTAAAGCCTGTCCAGGAGCTGAAGGGGGCGTGGGAGGTGACCTTTGATCCGGAATGGGGCGGTCCTAAAGCTCCAGTTTCATTCCAGGATCTCGTAGACTGGTCGAAGCATGCTGATCCTGCCATCAAATTCTATAGCGGCATCGCAGTGTACAAGACGACCTTCGATTCTCCTGCGGTGGGTCCTTCACCGCTCTATCTCTCCTTGGGCGCTGTTCAAAAGATCGCACGGGTCAAGCTGAATGGTGAAGCGATCGGCATTGCCTGGACGACTCCCTATCGTCTCGATGTAACCGGCAAAGTGCGACCAACAGGGAATGTGTTGGAGATTGAAGTGGCGAATACCTGGGCGAACCGCCTGATCGGCGACCAGCAACCCGGCGACAAGGGCGCCAGAACGCTCAAATGGGAGAATGGTCTACTTGAAGGCAAGTCATATCCTGCTGGCCGATATACTTTTACGACGGTGAGTAATTACACGGCGAAGTCTCCCCTTCAGGAATCCGGCCTCCTCGGGCCCGTGCAGCTCGTGAGGTGAGTCCGCCGCCCGGAGGCGACGTAGCAGTTGGAAGCCACCTTCGCCAAGGCTACGGCGGCCAGGGTAGCAGTTGGCAGTCTGACGGGTCGGACAGGTCTGACAGGTCTGACTTAGAAGCAGAGTTTTTGAACCGACAAAGTTTTTCCTGAACCCGAAACCCTTTTTTCAACGAATTTAAAGAAACTTTCAAAGAAACTCTCCCTGAGAAGCGTATAAGGGGTGTAACAGCGAAGGAAAGAGGTGCCTGTTGAACCATGAATAACGTTCCACCAGATGCTGAACGTGCCGAACTGAGGAGGATTGAAGGCATGGAAACGGTAATAGATACGTATCAAACGCCCTTGTTGCGCTATGCGACAAGTTTGTTGAATAACTCAACCCTGGCTCAAGATGCGGTTCAAAACGCTCTGGTGAAGCTCTTCAGGCAATGGAAAAATGGGATGCGACCCGATGCACGGCTCAAAGCGTGGCTCTTCCAGGTTGTCCACAATGAGGCCGTTGACCTCATCCGTTCAGAGGAACGGCTCCGTCGTCACCATGAAGGTCATGCGGCGAAGGTGTTGGACGAAACCTCGGGAGGACTCTATGAGGACCGCAAGCCGGACGAGCGCGTGGCGCTGGTCCACCAATGCATGGGCGTCTTGACGCCAGTGCAGCGGCAGGTCCTCCTGCTCCGGATGCAGCAGGAGCTGAGCTACGAGGATATCGCCCGTGTCATCGGACAGAGTACGGGTTATGTCGGTTTCATCCTCAATCAGGCCGTCACCAAACTTTCCGAAGCTGTGCGCAAACTAGAAGGAGGCGCACAATGAACCCCTGTAACGTAAAACCCTTTTTGACCGCCTACGTGTTAGGCGACCTCGAGCCGAAAAAGGCTCAGGCGATCCAGACCCATCTGGCATCCTGTCCCGCTTGCCGGGAACAGGCCGAAGCCCTGCAGAAGACCCTCTCCCTGGTGAAGATGGCCTTTCCTGCGGAGCAACCGCAAACGGAAAAAGCGCCGGTGCTCGATCCCGCAAGGCGCATGAAACTCTTGTCAATCAAACCGGTCGTGAAGCAAAATCGCATCTTGCTCTTCATTGAAAAGGCCTACCGGCCTATGCGGTCAATAGCAGCAACGCTCCTCTGCGTTTTCGGTATTCTGGCCATTCTCTCGGCTGCGATGTTTCCAGCAATGTCTGGTGCCATGCTTAAGGCGAAGAGCTCGCCTAGAGCGCGTGATGGAAAGTATCTTAAAGGTGAAAGAGCTTCTAGGTACGAACTCAGTGACACCCTGAGCGCGCCTTCGGAGCCCATGCCTGAACAGGTGGCTCAGATGCCTGAGAAGACGCTTGAGTTTAATACAGGATGGGCATCGGCCCGTTCTTATGTAGAGGCGAAGGATGAGCAACTTCAAGCTGTTGGAAGGTCTGCCAAGCTAGAAAAAAAGAAGAGTCGTGCCTCTGAAGTATCAGATTTCAAGCACAACGAAGAGGTGGTGCTTGACGAAGTGAGAGAAAAAGAAGTTAGTGGCCCTAACGTTTACTCAGGTACAACTACGACCAGTGCAGGAACGCTCAGCTTGAGTGACGGCTTCAAGAACGAGTCACACAGGGACCGGTATGATGATGGCTTGGAGGTTGCTCCCATAGTTACGCCCCCTTCTGCATCTACTCCTGAGCCTATGTCTCCTCAGCCGCAGCCGGTTGACGCAGTTATCATCACCAAATCGCCTGTCATCCTGAAAAACATCTCCGGTTCCAGCAGGATGTCTGGTAAAGCTGGTGCAACCTCTTCCCTTGAGCAAGAGGAGCCGGCTGAGGATAGTTCTGAAGCGATTCGACCCTCTGCGGAGGCTGTTGCCACTGATGCTCCGGGGTTAATTCGCTCAGAAGCTACGCCGGTTGAAAATCAGAAGCGGGAAGGTGCAATAGGGGGAGCCTATTATCACAGGGAAAATTCTCGCGCGTACATCCTTCCACCGGCCACACCCGCGCCCCAGCCGTCCCAGCCTGCTCGCGGCAGGGCGATCATCAAGGACAGAGTAGAGGATGCGGAGTCACGCAGCCGGAGTTCGTTTGGGGACGATTCATTTAAAGTGCCAAACAAACCTGCTTCAGGTAAGGGTTTTGCCTATCATGCCGGCGTGGGTGATGAAAAAGCGAAAGACGGTGCCGATGCAGATGGAGATTTGAAGCAGCTTGCAGTGAAAGAGGACTCCTCGGGCATGGAGGCGCTCCGTATTAACATCCCGAAGGCAACCTTTACCGGCACTCCCAAGGACATTCGGAGTGCTAACCTCGAAGAGCCAGGTGCGCGGAGAGAACAGATGTTCTATGGCGTTATGTCTGACACTCCGAAGATGCCATCGCCTCAGAAAAAAGCTGAGCGTCAGGAGGAGTCGAAAAAGGTGCTCGATCAGAGTAAGGTCGGCGCAGGTATGTTAGTCGCGTCGGAAACAGAGGTCAACGGCCGATTCAAAGAGGGTGTTAAGGACAAGCTTGCCGATGGCGATTCATCTGTTCAGGTCATAAACGGGACGACGGTTATATCGGAGATGGTGACCTTAGAAAAAATGGGGCTTAAGGCGGACCTAAGCAAAGTCGGCGCATGCAGGATCGTTCTTGGCAATGATCGGGGTGAGATTGAGCGGAAGCCCGCCAAGCCGCGCGAGCCGCTGCCCTTCAATCCGTTTGTGATGACGACCGCTGAACAATTCTCGACCTTCGCAATGGATGTGGATACTGCCAGCTACACGCTGACGCGTCAGTCCCTGCGCTCTGGCAAGTTGCCGGATCCCGAGCGCGTACGCTTGGAAGAGATCGTCAATGCCTTTGATTATGGCGACAAGGCCTCGGACAAGGCGACCTTCCGCATCTATCAAGATGGCGCGCAGTCTCAGTTCGGTGCAGGCTATAACCTGCTCCGCATCGGTGTCAAGGGCCGCCGTCTCGGACGCGAAGAGCAGCGTCCAGCCATGCTCACCATGGTATTGGATGTCTCAGGTTCCATGTCTCAGCCGGATCGCATCGGTTTTGCACGACTCTCGCTCTCGTCACTCTTGGATCAGATGGGCGCGGATGATCGCATTCAGCTCATTGCCTACAGTGATCAAGCTCAGTTTGTGATCGAACCGACTCCCTCCAAGGAGAAGAAGAAAATCATGGATGCCTTTGATCGCTTGCAGTGCAATGGTTCGACGAACCTCGAAGAGGGATTGCGCCGCGCCTACGAGCAGGCTGTTCAGGCCTTTATCCCAGGTGCTGAGAATCGCGTCATCCTTATCTCGGACGGCGTGGCCAATCTCGGTGCGGACAGCGCGCAGGAGATCTTGGACAAGGTCGCGGCCAACCGTAAGCAGGGCATCACCTGTTCCGTATTCGGTGTCGGTGCTGGCACCTACAATGACCAGATGCTCGAAGGGCTGGCCAACAAGGGTGATGGTGTCTATCGCTTTCTGGACTCCGCTGAGGCCGTCAAGACAGCTTTTGTGGATGATCTCGCCGCGACACTCAACACCATCGCCAAGGACGCGAAGATCCAGGTCGAGTGGAATCCCAAGACCGTGCGCCGCTATCGTCAGATGGGTTATGAGAATCGCAAGCTGACCAAAGAACAGTTCCGTGATGATACCGTGGATGCCGGCGAAGTCGGCTCCGGCCAGTCCGTGACAGCACTTTACGAACTGGAGCTGATGCCGAATGTTACCGCAGAATCGAATATCGGTACGGTCCGCATCCGTTATCAACGCGCAGACAACGGCAAGGTCGAAGAGATTTCAGCCCCATTGCTCGCGGCGACTGTGTTGAAGCCCGCGCATAAGGCGACGCCCGCGTTTAAAGTGGCCGCTTCAGCGGCGGAGTTCGCCGAGCTCCTGCGCAACAGCCCGAATGCCCAAGGTGGAAACTTTGAGGCGGTTGCTGATTACCTGCGGCCTGCGGCTCTCGAAATGACCCTCGACACCCGTGTCAAGGAGCTGCTGGAGCTTGTCACCACCGCCACCGCGCTGTCGAAGTAGCAGTCGAGCACCATTTATCCCGCGTTTGTCAATTCGGTCACTCTTGTCAACAAGGTCAATATCGTCAAAAAAAGGAACCACACATGAAGCTCAAACAAACCACAAGAATCTCTCCGCGCGCCCTGCTTCGCATCGCATGGGTCACGGTCTGCACAGCATTCGCATTCTGTTTTGCGCAGGACCTCACGTCGCAGTGGAAGGCCGTTGATGAGGCTGATAACAAGGATCAGCCCAAGACAGCTATTTCAATTCTCGAGCAGATCACCACTAATGCCGTGCAGGCTGAAAAGTGGGATGACGCCCTCTATGCAACCGCTCGGAAGGCGATCCTGCAGGGACGTATCGAGGAGGGTGAGCAGGCGTATGGTGCGCTCCTGAGACTGGAGGAGCTTCGCAAGGCCGCCTCCCCCAAATTGCAGCCCTTCTTGGATGCCTTGATTGCAGAGTGGTACGTGAAGTATTTTTGTGAGAACCGCTGGATGTTTGCCCAGCGTACGAAGATTGCGGGTAGCGAGGAGGGGAATGATATTGGCAAGTGGAGCCTTCCGCGCATTGTGAAGGAGGTCGGCGACCGCTTTGACCGTGTCCTGAAAACGCCCCAACGTTATTTCGCCTATCCCATCGCGGATTTCAGTCGCTGTTTCATCCCTGGCTCAGTCCCTGATACGTATCGCCCCACGATCTATGACCTGCTGGCGTATCGCGCCATTGACTTTTATAGCATGGCGGAGCAAGGACTCCTGCAGGATGACCCCGACTTTATTGTGACCACCGACTTGCCGCTCTTTGCTCAGCCTGAAGTCTTTATGAAATGGGCGGAGAAGCAGTTTTCGCTCAAGGATGCTGGCATCAAGAAGGCGCTCTTCATCACAGCGCAACGCATGCGGGTGAATCAGGAAGCGGAACGGACGCTTGCGTTTGCGGATGCGGATTTCAATCGGCTCCTCTTGGCCAAGCGCCTCTTAAATGCAGTCGGTGTCGATACGGACGAGTCGTATGATCTCGCCTTAAAGGAGTTTGTTGCACGTTGGAGCTCTAATGAAGTTTCGACGCGGGCCATTGCCGCGCAGGCGCAACGACTGTTTGAACAAAAGAAGTATGTCGCGGCGAAAGCACGTGCCGAAGAGGGGAAGAAGCTATTTCCTCAGTCCGTCGGCGCGCACGAATGCGACGCGGTCATCGGACGCGTGCTGCAGCCCTCGATGACGATTCAGACCCCCAATGTCTGGGCCTTTACCAAGCCTGAGGTCCGTCCGTATGGACAGCTCGAGATCACCTGCCGTAATGTGACAGCTATTCGCTTCCGCCTCTATTCGTTGAAAATTGAAAGTGAGGAGGATCGGTATCAGTGGGATATGGAAAAAATCTTCGCTCGCCCGCTCGTGAAGGAGTGGACGGTGGACATCACCTCAGAGAATTACGAGGAGGTCATTCGCAAACATGATATCATGGAGTCCATTCCCCAGGGAACCTATACCCTTGTCGCCTCGGTGAAGGAGTCGGTCCATTATGTATCGTCGCTCCAGGTCAGTAATTTGTCCGTGGAACGGAACAACCAGCGCGGGACGTATGAGCTGCGTGTCTGTAACAACGAGAGCGGACTTCCCGTGGCCAATGCCAAGATCAAGGCAAAGATCAAAAATAATCAAAAGAAGGCTGTGGAGTATAAGGATTATACAACGGATGAACGTGGACGTGTTGCACTGAGCCAGCTCCCGAATGGAGAGGTCACGTTGACTATCACCGCTGGAGAAGATACCTTTGTTGACCTGCTGGGCTGGTATTGGGGACATGACCGCGAGCCTCCGGAGCGGGAGGACAGCCGTGTGATGCTTTTGACAGACCGTTCGATCTATCGTCCGGGACAGACGGTTCATTACAAGGGCATTTACTATGTGATCAATTCGTCCACGGGCAAATATGAGATACGCCCACAGGCGAACTATACGATCCGCTTCAGGGACCCCAATGGACAAGATATAGCCTCGCGCAAGGAGAAGGCCAATGACTTCGGTTCCTTCAGCGGCTCCTTTGTGATTCCTAAAGATAAGGGTACGGGCCGGATGTCGTTGGATATGGATCAGGGCAACGTTGGTTTTCAGGTGGAGGAGTACAAGCGCCCGAAGTTCGAAGTGACCTTCGATCCCATCACAGACGAGTTTAAGTTAAATGAGGAGGTCACGCTGAAGGGGCGTGCCACGACCTACTCCGGACTCCCGCTGGCTAATGCGAAGGTCAAATGGCGTGTCGAACGCTCGGCCCGTTATCCCTGGTGGTGCTGGTGGCGCATGACCCAGGCCAAGGTGCTGGAGACCGGCACAGCCGAGACTGACGAAGACGGAACCTTTAAAACAACCTTTGTGGCCAAGCCCGAACTGGATGCCAAGCCAGAGGAGTCTCCGAAGTTTACTTATACGGTCACCTCCGAGGTGATTGACTCGACAGGCGAGACACGGTCAGGTTCCCAGTCGCTGACACTCGGTTTTACCGCCCTCAGCGTCTCCCTGCAGATTCCCGAGTGGTTCACAGCGGATTCAAAGCAGGAGATCACGATTCTCCTCAACACCTTGAATGGAGCGCCGGTGGCCGCAACCAAGGGCCAGATCCGCATTGTGGCCCTGAGCCAGCCGAATCGTCCAACCCCCGCGGAGAATCCAAACCTGCGTTATCAACATCGTCGATATGGCGCTCTGTCTGGCAAGGGAGTGAAATCGGACCAGCCGATTGAGTGGGAGGCAAGTGGCCGCCCAAACGAAACAACATTCATCACCGGTGAGAACGGACGTGCGCTCAAACCCTTGACGCTCAAAGCCGGCATCTATCGGGTCGAAGTCACGACCCAGGATAAGTTTGGCAATCCCGCAACAGACAAGGCTGTCCTCCAGGTCTTTGATCCTGAAGCCACGCAGTATGCAGTCAAGGTGCCTGCCAAGCTCGCAGTTGAGAAGCAGCAACTGGAGGTCGGCGAGACCTTCCGCGCTGTTTGGGGAAGCGGCTATCCGACAGCCTACGGCGAGATCGAAATCTGGCGTGACAACAAACTGCTCAAGCGCTTCCAGTCTCAACCGGGCAAGACCCAGATGGTGATCGAGTATCCCGTGACCGAGTCGCTGAGAGGTGGCTTTACAGTCCGTTATTCCATGGTACGTGAGAACACATTCTACCAGGAGTTCCGGCAGGTGAATGTCCCGTGGAGTAATAAACAGTTCTCGCTAAACTGGACCCATATCAACTCCAAGCTGGAGCCGAATGCCAAGGAGCAGTGGATCCTCAGCGTCAAGAATCCGGATGGCACGCCTGCAAAGGCGGAACTGGTCGCCTCCATGTTTGACGCCTCGCTGGATGCCTTTATGATGCACAGCTGGCAGACGGGTTTTGGACTGCGCAGCGAGTCCACCTATTTTTATAATGTCTACTTCTCAAATGTCACCGAGTCGCTGCAACCCCGTAGAGGCTTCCCGCATAACGGCGGTTACCATGCCAGTTATCGCCAGTGGGCCTATCAGCTCCTTCAAAATCATCATTATTATCACACGAGAGGAAGAATGGGAAAAGGGATGGCGATTCCCATGATGAAGATGGCTGAAAGGGCTGAGCCGATGGAAGCGATGGCCTTTGCTGCCGATGCATTATCCAATTCTCCGGAGACGTCAGTTGCGCCGGCCTGCACACCCAGGCCTGAGAAGGCTGAAATGGATGAGGGGAAGAAGGATAAGAGTCGCGCAGATCGGAAAAATAACGCGGGCGCAAGCGCACCGGCGGCTGAGGCGCCGATGGTCAGAAAGAACTTGAATGAGATGGCCTTCTTCCTGCCGATGCTGAGGACAGATACCAACGGCACGGCGACCGTCTCCTTCTCCGCACCCGAAGCGTTGACTGGCTGGCGCGTGATGGTCTTTGCACATGATCAGAAACTCAACAGCGGTTATCTGGAAGCCAAGGTTGTGACGCAGAAGAAGCTGATGGTCGAACCCTCGATGCCGCGCTTCTTGCGTGAAGGTGACGAGATCGAACTGGCCGTCAAGGTGACCAACACCTCTGATGTCCGGCAAAAGGGCAGGGTCTCCCTAAAGTTCAGCGAAAAGCTGAAAAGCCCCAGCGACGAGAAGTTCTCTTTGGAGCCTGGCAAGTCTGTCTCCGTGAAATGGGTCGTAAAGGTACCTGATACAGCAGCAGGTATTACAACCTATACAGCCTTGGCCAAGACCGAGGAATATGGGGACGGTGAAGAGGGCTTTTTACCCATCCTCTCCAAGCGGGTGCAAGTCATCGAGTCACTTGCCTTCAGTGTTAAGCCACAACAGGAGAAGAAGCTGACCTTCAAGCGGCTTCAGAATGTTTCGAGCACTGCTGAGCATCTCGCCCTCACGCTAGAGGTGACCCCGAACGCCACATGGTCTGCGATTCTGGCGTTGCCCTATCTCATGGAGTATCCGTATGAATGCGCGGAGCAGGTCTTCCATCGCTACTATGCGAATGCGCTGGCGCAACATATCGTGAAGCAGAACCCCGTGATTGAAAATGTCTTTAAGCAGTGGAAATCAGAGACGCTGGATAGTCCGCTTCAAAAGAATCAGGATCTCAAATCCCTGATGATCGAAGAGACGCCTTGGCTGGCGACAGCCTTGGAGGAGAAGAAGCAACGGAACAACATCGCGATTCTCTTTGACGGTCCGCGCCTCGAGTCCGAGACAAAGTCTGCGTTGCGTAAACTCCGCGAGAAGCGCAACCTGGACGGCTGCTGGAGCTGGTTCCCAGGCGGTCCGCGTAATATCTACATCACCACCTTGATTGTGAGGGGCATGGGACGCCTCCGTGCCCTCGGCGTGAATGTGGATATGGATTTGGCGCTGAAGCCGTTACCGGCTCTGGACGAAGAGATGGAGAAGAGTATCGCCTATCGCAAGAAAGAAAAGTCGCACTATTTTGGGTGTTATGATGCGATCTACCTCTACATGCGCAGCTTCTTCCTCAAGGATGCACCTCCAGAGAAAGAGATCATCAATACACTCGTCGCCTGGGCCAAGCTGGATAACCAGTGGACCAAGCTTTCGCGCTACTCCCGTGCGCAGGCCGCCATCGCCTTTAATCGGTTTGGCGAGGTTGAGTTGGCTAAGTTGATCATGAAGTCCGTGCGCGAGAATGCCGTTGAAGATGAAGAGATGGGCATGAGCTGGCGGATGCCACGCTCCTGGTGGTGGTATGATGCACCATTGGAGACGCAGGCACTCACGATCGAAGCCTTTAAGGAAGTCACGAAAGAGCAGGATGCTGTGGATGCCTGCGCGCTCTGGCTGCTGCAGCAGAAGCGCACCTCCCGTTGGACCACAACCGTATCGACCGCAGATGCAATCTATGCACTGATGCTTGGCAACAACACCATGCTGTCGCCTAAGGCGGAAGTCGAAGTGAGGCTGGGCGGCGCATTGATCAAGCCGGAGACCTCGGAAGCGGGCAGCGGTTATTTCTCCAAGCGTTATCAACCAGCGGAGATCAAACCTGAGATGGCGAAGATCGAGGTTAAGAATCCGAATAACGCTATTACCTTTGGCGCATTGCACTGGCAGTATCTCGAAGACATCGACAAGGTGACCAAGAGCGAAGATAAGATGCCCATCGTGATCGACCGTAAGTTATTCGTCAAGGAGTACACGACAAAGGGTCCGGTTCTGAAGCCGATTAAGACCGTCAAGATCGGGGATACGATTGTGACGCGCATCGAATTGCGCGTGGAGCGTGAAATGGAGTTTGTTCACATGAAGGACACCCGTGCGGCGAGCATTGAGCCAGTGGATGTAATTTCGAGCTACCGCTGGCAAGACGGAACAGGTTACTTCCAAAGCACGCGCGACACCGCCACGCACTTCTTCTTTGACCGCTTGCAGCGTGGAACCTATATCTTTGAATACGAGTGCCGCGTCTTCCAGAATGGCAAGTGCAAGGCAGGCATGACCGAAATTCAATGCATGTACGCCCCTGAATTTAATTCCCACTCCGCTGGCATGATGCTGGAATCGAAGTAGGAGGATTAGGATGAAAAAAGAGTTATTAGTGGCTGCAATGGGAATGGCATCACTTACGCCGGGTTGTGTGAAAACAGGTGGAGAGAGTACTCCCAGCTCGGATCCCCAAGGGACAGGCCTTACAGCTTCAAGCAAGGTGGACATAGACAAACTGCTCAAACGCTTGGCAGATAAGCCTGTCCCCACGAAGCTAGAAATGGGCGCCATGTGTTACGATATGGCCATGCCGCCGGAACGGGCGGAATACGTCTGCCCGGCCTGCGGGGGTAAGACGATCCATGTGATGAAAATGCCTTCCTTTGATTGGAATGCGCCAGCAGTCGCCATAACGGACTATCGTGGCTTGGTCTCCCAGCTGCGGAAGCTGGGATTGGATGCCCAGCTGGACGAAACGGGCCTCTGCAGCGCATGCAGGAAGGAAAATCAGACAGGACTTTTCTTCTGTGTGACCATCAAGGGCAAGACAGTACGTAATGAGCTACGCAACCTAAACGACCTGCGCAAACTGATCGCCTTTGTCCAGGGTGATCTGGTTTGGAAAGGCGAGCAGGATATGGAACATCCGCTGAAGCCCGAACTTCCGAGTATCAGGCAGTTGTTAGGAGTGAAAGAATAGGAGGTTTTTCATGAGACGTGAGTTTTTAATATCTGCGCTAGGGCTTTCGATGCTCCCCGGATGCGAGACGGAGCAGGGGCAGAAAAAGGAGGTCGATCAGCGGTTAAAGGAGCTGAAGACAACTCCGAAGACTAATGAGTTTCCAGTCATGGCGGACTGCTATGCGATGTCCATCCTTCCCGACCGAGTCGAAAAGGTCGATCCCGACACCGGACATAAGACGCTTTCCGTAAAGCGTTGATAGTTTTTTTAGCATCCGAATGCCACCCACCTTCGCGAATACGGCTACGGCGGGCAGGCGAACCACACGAATGCGAGAACATCGAACATTCAACGTCGAATTTTTAATAACGCAATAAGGCTCGTTACGTATCCGTAACCATTCGGCGAATGCCGAAAGCGAAGCGGTAATAACGCAATTCTTTATGACTCCTTCCTCCATGCCAGCAGCCTCGATTCTACCTGCCACCGCCGTTTTGGAAATGACAGGTGACTGCAACCATGCCTGCATCTTCTGTTCGTGTCCCTGGTATGCGGAGCAGGGGATCTGTCAGACTGAAATGGAGATCAGTGAATGGAAAGAGCTGATTGAAGCCTACGCCAAGGCAGGGGTGATCAACTTCTGTTTCACCGGGGGCGAAGCGCTATTGAAAGAGGGTCTTGCCGAGCTCATCGCATTCGCGGCCCAGGTTCAAGCGCGTTATATTGAGACGGTGGACGGCGAACTGAAAGCCTGGGACGCCCCGCCGAAACTTTACCTGCTCTCGAACGGCAAGGCGGTGACCGAAGAAGTCTTGGAGCTCTGCAAGACGTATAATGTGGCACTGAGTCTGAGCTTGCCTGGGCTGGAGACCTTTGAGGAGCATACCCGTGGTGGCAAGGATGCGAGCCATGTGCTCTCGCTCTTCCGCAAGGCGAAAGAGATGGGGGTCACGACAACGGCAGGTATCACGGTCACGGCTAAGAATTTTCATGAACTGCAGGATACCATTGCACTGGCGCTGATCGCAGGCGCGGATCGCGTACTGCTCAATCGCTTCATGCCCGGAGGGAGAGGGTTGGCGAACCGGGAGTTGGAGTTGACGCTTGAACAGGTGATGGAGATGCCAAAGCTCGCTGAAGAAATTTTACAGAAAGCAAATCGGGACGGGCATATCGGAACAGAGTTGCCGCGCTGCATCGTCAACCCTTCTGACTATGAAAAGCTGAAAGTCGGCACGCGCTGTGCCGCAGCGACGGATTTCTTTGTGGTAGGACCTTCCGGGATGTTGAGGGTCTGTAACCACTCTCCCATAGATCTGGTGCAGTGGCGCGATTTTGATACCTTACGGAATCATCCCTATTGGCGCCTGTTTGTTCACAAAGCATGGACGCCCAAGGGGTGTGAGGGGTGTAGCGCGCTTGGACAGACCTGCGATGGCGGCTGCCGCGAGGCTGCGCATGTTGCAAATGGTTCCCCCGAAGCGGTTGACCCTGTTTTCAGAGGCGCTTCGCCTATACATTTTTTTTACACTTCCTTTACATCAAAATGACAAGTTTTTTTGGGAAGGTGCTATGATAGCCTCGTTTTCAGTGACGGGGAGTTAAACGCTCACGGTAGTTTTTTTAAGAAATTGAATTTTTTTACAAAGAAACCCCCTCCGAGATTCGTATACTCTACAGATTGCTGAAAGCAGGATCACTTTTGAAAGGTAGGAAAGCTATGAAAAAACTAATGATGCTGGTGTGCGCGATGTGGGCAGGGTTGAACGGATTTGCCCAGGAGATTGATGCTCTGACGCTCGATGGGAAGATAGCGGGTGAATATCTGACCATGGAGATGAAGTTTTCGGTTAAGGGGTTAAAGGCAGATCAGCCGTTGCGGGTCTTGAGTGGCAATTTCGCACTCTTGGAAGAGAAGTTGCCAACAGGCGTGAGCTTGGAGGTTGAGGGCGAGAACTATTCCTTGCGGTATAAAAAGGCTTTTTGGCAAAATGAGACCAGTGGTGATGTCCTTCTGCGCTTTGCTCCCACCCAGCGTTCGGAGGGTGAGAAGCAGAGTGTTAGTTTCAATATTCCTGTCATTGCAACGCGCAAACTCGCGGTCACTTGTGATCGTCCGGGGCTGGCTGTCGAACTGCCCATGGCTCATAATATTCAGCGCGAAAAGGATCTGCTGGGCAATGACAAGGTCTCTGGTAATCTTGGCTTCCTGCCTGAAGTAAAAATATCCTGGAAGGCAGCAGTCCGCAAACTGGAAGCTGAACTGATTGCAACTTGTGACTCCATGACCTCTGTTACGGTTATTCCGGGAACCATGCGGGTGAAGACCATTCTGACCTATCGCATTGCACAAGGCGAATTGAATGGTATGACCTTGGATGTCTCCAATATGAATGTGATTCAGGTGAAGGGGTTGGATTTGCGGGACTGGAGTGTGGACAAGACGAATGCGGTAAAATCGCTCTTGAAAATCACCCTGGGACGTCCTCAGCGTGAAACCTATCGTCTGGAAATCGAGAGTGAACGTTCCATCGCAGCCTTCCCTTGCGAGTTTACCGTTGATTCAATTCAGCCACTCGGTGTGATTCGTGCGGCTGGCATGTTGCTGGTGGGTACTGACAGCGCCTTGCGTATTCAAGTCTCGGCCTTAAATGGCTTGACGCAGACTGATCCCTCTGCCTTCCCCCGTCAAACGTTCGGTGCCGCGCCTCTGCGTAGTGTTTATACCTACCAATATGCTGCTGTTCCTTATTCAGTCGCTTTGAAAGTCGATGATATTGTGACCTCCATGACTGCTGAAACAGGAGTCCTTTGTAAGATGGAGGAGGGGATCTTGACGGTTGAGGCCAATATCCAGCTTGATGTCAGGGACGCTCCGGCACGTGAAGTTCGGTTGCTGACCGACGCTGATGCCTCATGGACGGTTGCTTCGGTGAGCGGACAGTTTGTCTCTGAGAGTGATGTGGATGTACGGATGACGCCCAAGGGCAGGGAGATCATCATTCCTTTCCGTAAGCCGGTTGAGGGTATTGCCCTGATGACCTTGCGGTTGGAGAAGACCTTGACGCCTGGCAGTGTTGGTTTTGTTGTCCCGGCGCTCAGCATTCCTGACGCCCGGTCACAACGCGGCTATGTGGTGGTCTCCTCGGCACGTGGAATTCGCCTCACAGCCAAAACGACTGAGAATTTGACGGAGGTGCATACTGCATCAACGCCGATCCGGACCGAGGGCGTTCAGCTCGCCTATCGCTTCCGTGAGACGGGCTGGAAGCTTGATTTGAATATTGACCGCGCGAAGTCCTCGATCCACGCAGAACTCTTTCATTTAATCTCCCTGGGAGAGGGTGTGGTGTATGTCTCCACGGCCGTCACCTGTCATATCAGTGGCGCACCGGTGCAGAGCTTGAAGTTCCGCGTCCCCGAACTGATCACCTTGTTTGATGTCACAGGTGCTAACATTGATACCTGGACCCGTGAGAAGGATATTTGCACGGTCAAGCTGATCAATCGGGTCATTGGTGACTATACGCTTCTGATCACCTATGACCGGCCCTTGAACTACAAGGGTGGAGATCTTCAGGTTGGCGAGATCGAGATGGTTGATACCGAAAGTGAGATCGGTTATATGGCGATTGCCACGGCGGCGAGCTTGAAACTCGATGATTCGAAAAATTTTCCTGCCACCCTTATTCGTATTGGTCGTGATGAGATTCCTGCAGGCTATGCCGCAACGGTCACAGCGCCTGTGATTGGTGCATATAAGTACGTTCGCCGTCCGCATGGCGCGACAATACAGGTGATACCTTATGCGACTGAGGGGCTGATCGGGCAAGTCGCTGATTACCTGACCCTGACGACCCGTATTGCGCGTGACTGCGAAAATGTGACGAAGGCTGTTTACTCCTTGAAGAACGCGACACGGCAATATCTGACCTTGAAGCTTCCTGAGGGTTGCGTGTTGTGGTCCGTGCGCCAGATCCAGGATGACAGTCCGGATAAGGTGAAAGAACTCTCGGCACAGCAGTCTGATGGCGTCTTGCTGATCCCCGTGGAACGTCCGCGTGACCCCAACCGCGCGGTGACCATTGAAGTGGTTTATGCAAATGTCGCCAAGAAAGGTTCCTGGTCTACAACCGTGAAAGCGCCTGTTTTGACGGATGCGCCAGTCACTTTTGCAAGTTGGGAACTGCACTCAGATGAGAAAATCAGCTTTAGCCAAGTAGAAGGAAATATGACGCCTGAAGTTGTAAAGACTGAGAAAAAATGGCCTATTTATGATGCAGGAGCTGCCCGTTACCGTCGTTTCTATCGTACGGCGAATCTTGCGAAAGAAGAGCCTTTGCAGATTAAGGTGAGCATTGTGCCCTCATGGCTCGGTGGCGGTTCCCTCTGGGTCCTTGGCGGTGGTCTGCTGGTTGGCTTGGTCGGATTCATTCTCTTTGCGGTAAGACGCACAAGGATTTGGCTGGCCCTTGCGTTGACCGCGTTGTGCGCTGCGCTGGTACAGACAAAGTATGGGCTTCCAGTTGTCGCAGTTTCTGGCCTCGTCCTCTTCCCCCTGTTGCTATTGGCGGGGCTGATACGCCTCTTGGTACGTTGGGGACGCCACATGTCAGTACGTCGGCAGGAGGCCCGGAGCAAGGTTCAAGTTGCTCCAGAGCCCCTTCCAGTAATGCCTGACTTCCCGCTACCGTTGGAAGAGGAGAGCGCTTCCACAGCTGAGGAACCTCTCGAGCAGGCGGATGTCCCACGGGAACCAGAGAATAAGGGCTTTACCCGCGTTGGTTTCCTGATACTTCTGGCGCTTGTCCTGTCTGTCGGCAGCGTAACTGTCGCACAAGCAGTTGAAAAGATCCGGCCTGTCCTTTCGCAAATCTCAGTGCAAAGAGGTGATCCTCTTTTCGCTGATGTCCCATCCGGCATCCTTGTGAAGTCAGAGGAGACCCTTGTGAAGGTCTCAGAGCGGAATCTGACAGGGGATTATGTCTCTACAGTTTTGCGCACGATCCGTTTCTCCGCAACGGAGACCAGACGCTATCGTTTGCTCTCCAACGCGGAAGTAGGACAGTTGGCCCTCATCTCATTCAAGGACCATCCCCAGGCATCGATCAGTGTAGATGATCAAGGACCTCTCCTGACCATCAAGAAGCCCGGCACCTATACGCTGGTGCTGGAAACCAGCGAGACCATCCATGAGAACGAGAAGGGGCCAACAACCTTTATCTGGTCGAGTTATGGAAGTGTGAAGAGCAAGGTTGCGATTGTCCTCCCATCGGCGGAGTTGGCGGTTACCGGGCAGGGGATCGTACAATGCCTCACCGTTCCCGCTGAAGGCAAGACAACGGTTTCAGGTATCTTGGCGACAGGAACCCAGCGCTTTGGCGTCACCTTTAGTCCGCGTGTCCGCGATGTCCGTAAGGAGACGGCAGTCGTCTATTGCGATGTTTCAACACTTGCCTATCTCCGTTCGGGCGTGGTGGACATCACGGCGCAGGCGAGCTATACCGTGGCACAGGGTGAAGCCCGTGAATTGCATCTCAGGATACCAGCGGGCATGGGGGTCACCTCTGTGAATGCCGTAGGGGTTGCGAACTGGAGCCTAGATCCGGCGACGCGTCTTTTGACCGTCCTCTTTGAAAAGCCGCAGACCGGTAGCTTTACCGTTGTCATCGGCTTGCAGAGTGCAAGCGGCGGGTTGCCCTATTCACTGACGTTGGGCGTTCCTTCGGTTGAAGGTGTGCAACGCCAGCGTGGCTTCCTCGCGCTTGCAGCCGCAGAATCGGTGCTCATCAAGATTGAGAAGGATCAGGGGGTTAACGCGATCAATGTGGCGGACTATCCGCTCTCTACCGACCTTCAGCAATTGAATAAAGAGGAGCCGATTCGCAGGACCTACCGCTATGATGATGCAGGGAAGGCCTCGGTAACCTTCCGTGCGGAGGCTGTGCAGTCTGAGATTCGTATTCAAGAGACCGGAGCCTTCAGTATCGCGGATGAACGCTCTGTCTTGAGTACCCGGTTGGATGTGACCATCTCCAAGGCCGGACTTTTCTCCTTGAAGCTGGATCCGCCAAAGGGGTATGAGATCGAGACCCTGACCGGTGCGAATGTCAGCCACTGGGATGACACCCGTAAGACAGGTGGAAGCGTGGAAGTTTTCTTCAACACGCGCTTGTTGGGCGCCTCTACCATCAACATGGTGCTTGCCCGCCAGCAGAAGGGCATTGAGGAAAAAATTATCGTGCCGCGTATCTCCGTCACGAATGCCGTACGTCATGCCGGACGCATGGCGGTCACAGCCGAGCGCGGAGTCCGGCTTGTCCCCGAGTCTCAGCAAGGCGTCTCGTTAGTCCGTGATGATGCGGTCCGGACTCAGACAGGCGCGGTAATCTTTGATATCCTGCGCCCGGCATGGCAAGTGGAGCTCAAGACACAGGTTCTCTTGCCGGTGTTGAGGCCTGAACTTCTTCATCGTGTTGATTTGTCGGAGGGCATGTTGCAGCATCGCGTCTATGCGCGTTACAAGATTGAGAATGCGGGTGTCAAATTCTTCAGGGTCAACGTACCTGTCAAGGATGCGACATTGACTGTCTCCGGACGCAATATCGCCCGTGTTTATCCTGAGACGGATGGAGTTGAAAAAGATGCGACTGCTACAAAGGATGTAACCATTGGACGCGTATGGGTCATTGAACTGCATGGTAAGGTGGAGGACACTTACAGCTTCACAGCCCTCTATCAAGAGCCGTACGATCCGAAGGCAGGCGGTGTGACGGTGAGACCCTTTGGTACGCCTGGGAGTGCTCGTCAGAACGCATGGCTGGCCATCACAGGGGGTGGGCGAGTCCAGGTCGAGACGCGCAACGAAGTCGTTGGTCTGCGCGTGGAAGACGCACGTAGCCTTCCTGAATACTTTGGCGCAGGGGATCTCTCGGGTGCCATCCGTTGCTATCGCGTGCTCCAGTCAGATTACTCACTGGACCTCTCGGTTGTCCGCCACGAAGCCGCAAAGGTGCTTTTGGCAGGCGTGGAGAGTACTCAATTCACTACTGTGCTCTCGGCAAGCGGCAAGATGTTGACCCAGGCCTCTATTGTCTTGCGTACTGGACGGCTGAGATTCCTGAGGGTCGGATTGCCGGCCAACAGTCAGCTCTGGGCTGCCCAGGTGAATGGGACAGAGGTTGCGATTGCACGGGATAAAGAGAATTATTTAAACATCCCGCTGGAGTTGCTGACTTCTGAAAAGCAGACCACAATTGACCTAGTCTACGCAGACAGTCTTAATGGGTCCGCACAGGGAACCCTAGCGATTTCGGCAATCCGTTTCCCGGATTTACCCTTGCAGAATATCACGTGGAATGTGTACGTACCGCCAGGGTCACGTTATCACCTCGTCAATCAGGACTTTGATGAGCTGGATGATTTGCTGAACCTGGAAAAGGGCCAGAATGTCAAGAGCTTTGGACGTACAGAATATTTGGCGATCAACAGTTCGCTGGGAACCAAAAATCTCAAGGAAGCCAAAGGGAAGCTCGGCTCGATTGGCGCCATGCTTGAAAAGGGCGATCGTATTCAAGCCCAGAGGGCCTTGCAACAGGCGGTCAGCCTCTCTCAGGCAGAGCAGACCTTGAATGAGGACGCCCGCGTGCAGTTCCGTAATGTCGTTCGCGAGCAGGTCAAGATCGGCTTAGTCAATCGCCGTGAGGCACTCAGAAATGATAATAATATCTTTGATGAGCGCGCACCCCAGACGCAGGGCGGGTACAATGAGGGTAACTTCAGCCAGGAATTTGCAAACCGTGTTGAAGAGCAACTTACCGCGCAGGACAGGGACTCCCTTGATCGTGTGGCTGTGAAAATTGTCGAACAGCAGGCTGCCGCCGCCGGACAGGGGACCGCGATCAGCATCGCCATGCCCCAACATGGACGTCTCCTGCACTTCGGTCGTCTGTTGCAGAACGAATGTGGTGGCAAACTGGAGCTCTCATTGAAGGTCTCAACCGATTACTCCTCCACCCAGCTCCTGAAGTGGTGGCCGGTGGTTCCGCTCTTCCTGGGCCTCTGGTTGATGCTCCGCCTTGCACTGGGATCTGCTAAGCAATAAAGATATGAGAGCTTCATTTTGGCAAAAATTAAACACCCGAGGTAGGAAATAGAAGGTAGGATGTAGGAGAGAAGAGTCACTCCTCCCTCCTACTTCCTATCTCCTCCCT
>CAMBQV010000036.1 GCA_945870145.1 Akkermansia muciniphila | reverse complement strand
ATTGAGATCAGCCCATGTAATCAGATGATCCAGCGACTCCTTGTCGAGCTGGACATTGTGGTGTCCTTTATCCAGCATCTGGAAGAGCTCGCTGGTATCCGCATGAAACTCAAGCGATGTCAGCAGATGATAGTCGCCCTCCGGCCCGTTGCGGCGCACATACGGATGCAACAGGGTGTGGGCTTCGCGATGGGTCGTGAAGTTGGGAATGCCGCACTCAGCAAAGGTCTTGCCGGTATTCCGGCCTGTCCCGATGATGCGGCCAGAGGCGACGTAGCGTCCGGCGGCAGGTTGGCCGTCGTGGCAACCGACACAATATTTGTCCAGCACCGGCTGAACTTCGCGCTGGAAGCTGAACCCGCGGGTAGGTCCATAGAAAGGCTTAAGACTCTCTGGCTGTCTATTCATTGCGCTGAAGCGCTTGACCGGCGGCGTCATGTTCGCGTTTTCGTGACAGCCGATGCAGGTGAGTTTTTCACCGGGCATGGCCACGGTCCAGCTCCGCATGAGTTGGAGCGCCTTACCGTCGGCATCCAGGGGCTGCATGGCGAAGGGGGTGTTGGCAGGGACATTGAAACTGGCTGATCCATCCGCGTCGACCGTGGCGATCCCGAGCACCTGCTTGGCATCCCATCCGGCCTCCATACCCATGGAATAGTGTCCACCCTTGTGACGCGGGCCGTATTCGTAACGATAGACGCGCAGGCTCTTGACTGTCCCGCGCGGAACATCGCGCAAGCCTGGACCGAAGTAGATATCATTGATCAAGACAGTTGCCTCCGTGCTTGCGGGATTCACACGACTGGTCATCACTTCCGGCTTCGCTGTTTTGCGCAGGGGTATGGGCTCAAAGTAATTGCCGTCCTTATCTCCTTTTTTTAGGCAGATCACATTGTCATAAATATCCATCAGATAGACTTCGCCATTCCCCGTAATTGCGAGAAAGAATTTATCCGTGATCGGGAAAGGATTATAATACATCGTACCATACGCGCCACTCAGGGCGTCAATGACAAGCGGTTGAACCTGCTTGCCACGACCGGTCAAGAATTGGACTGCTCCGTCCGCTTCTTGCGTTCCCTTGGAGACATCAAAGATGCAGAGCGGCCCGCCCTTGGGGTTACTGTGATGCCCCGCGATTGTCGAGACAAACATGCTGGGCTGGCCGGGCAATTGACGGGCGAAGAACATGCTGTTCGGCCAATAGGAGTTACTCCCGTAAAAGGCCTTCTGATCTGTACCGTCCGGATTCATCGTCATCATAATACGGCTGAAATAATGCGCCGAATCCGTGTATTCCCAGCGGGTATATAAAATCCGGCCATTCTCCATCACCGACGGATGCCAATTGCCATCCTGGTCAAAGGTGAGACGGCGGGCCTGTGAGCCATCCTTTTTGATGCGATAGAGATTGGCCACATAGTCGCCGCCCCCTACGCAAGGAACCCCTTCGTAGGCAGCCGTCGAGGCATAGATGATCTGGTCAGGTTCCGCCAGATAGCACGCATCAAAGCAGTCAATATCGCCATCCGTGTCTGGAGATATCTGCTTTGGCTCGCCGCGCGTCTGGCCTGATTGGGGATCAATCTCAAGTTCAAAGACCCCATAGCCCTTGCCACGGCCACTGTTTTTAGTCAGCTTGCTCTGATCAATGAAGGAGGTGAAAAGAACTTTATCTCCATCGAAATGCAGATCCACATCGCCGACAAACTTGCAACTCTTCGGCTTGTAAATCGTCTCGGTTTCTCCATTGCCTTTGATCGGCATGACCACAAGCGCATCATCGTAGTTTGGAACAGTACCCTTCTCTTCCAGCTTTTTACAGGCATCCAGATACTCAGGATATTTTGAGGCAGCATCCTTCAGAGCCTTGTCTGCTTCGACAAACTTGGCGTGCTCAGGCGTGGCAGCCTCCATGGCCGTCCGCTTCGCCGCATCCTTCTCGTTTTTATACGCCTCTGTATTGCGGAGTGTTTTTAAAGCCGCGGTATCAGCCATTTCTGCATTATTTTTTGCGGAAAGCAGTCCCGGCAGAGATTTATCCTTGGCTCTCAGACTGCTGAGCACCTCTTCTACGTCCTTCCACACGAAGGCTCGTGTTTCACTGTTGCAGGAGGCGCGGGTCTGCCAGTTGGCCGAGTAGCGCTTGCCATTACGGGAGGCGCGGACCATCAGGAGTTTGTCAAAATCAATCGCCGGGTTTTCCAGCAGGAGCGCCTCGCGCTTCAACGTATTCAAGTCTTCGCCTGCATCCAGTCGCTTGAGGAAGTCAGCGCCCTTCGGATATTTTCGGCCGTAAGTCTTCATCAGGTCTTTAATGGCGAGGCGCAAGGAGTCTGCGGTTCCCTCTCCAGTCGCCTTGAACCCCAGGTTGCGATCCGTCAGCGGCCCGTTCAAAATGCCTCCGTTATTCGCGAGGCTTTGAGCCTGCGCTGGTTTTGTTCCAGCATCCGCAGCTCCTACGCTACTTGCGACGACCAAAGCCATCGTGAAGCTTAAAATTGTAGTTCTTGTTTTCGCACAGTTAACCATCATGGAATCCCCCGTTTCATTTTTCATAATATTAGCAGTAAAAATCATATCCTGTAAGCAAGGCGATAATCCATCAGGGTTTGATAAGCCTTTTGGATATCAGAGCCATACGCAATCACGCCGTCAGGATGTCCAGTCATGACCACAATACCGCAGGGTTCTGGCTGAGCGCACACCAAGCGTTGAATATCCACGGCCATCTCGGGTGTCCCAAATTCAGCCTGTGGCGTCGTCGCAGGGATACGGCTGTCCGCGAGCAGTTTCGCAAAAAAGGCATTGTGGTGGATATGGATGACGCAACCAATCTGAGGATTTGCCTGGTAGACGGCATCATGGCTTAACGTCTCCGAAGATGCCTGGATATGGCCGGAACAGACGACTTCGTTACGCGCAGCCGAACAGCGATCCACACGGCAATAGTCCGTGGGGTCGAGGATGCGTTTACCCCCTGTGGCGGTACCTGAAATAAAGAAACACGTTGCCCCAGGCTCCCTCAGGCTGACATTCCCATAACCAATCCCTCCGGGAAGTATACCGATCATGCATTGTTCATAGAGCTCTGTCCGAACAGCATTCAGTTCTGGAAGATTCCGTGGCATCAGAATATCCATCTCCGTGAGATGGACAGTAAACTTAATATAGCCTTCGTCTATCATAGGAGAATTGCCTTATTGCCTCATTGAGTAACAGTCAAAAGCATTCGTATCGCGGATTCGGTTGGATCGCAGATGCCCAGTTCGCAGATCAGACCCGTGATCAAGCGGGCTGGTGTCACATCAAAGCCATAATTACAGGCCGGGGTCCCCGCGGGACAGATCCGTACGCTGGCGAGAGTTCCATCCTTCAACACGCCCGTCATTTCACGGACCTCTTCTGCACCACGCTCCTCAACTGGGATTTCCGCGATACCATCGTCCATGGAGAGATCAAAGGTGGAAGAGGGAAGCGCAACATAGAAGGGAATGTTGTTATCCTTTGCGGCCAGCGCCTTCAAATAGGTTCCAATTTTGTTCGCAGCATCGCCTCTGCGCGTCACGCGGTCTGCCCCGACAATCACAAGGTCAACCATCCCATGCTGCATGAGATGTCCACCCATATTGTCTGCAATTAAGTGATGGGGAATGCCCTGCTCGGCAAGTTCCCATGCCGTCAAACTTGCGCCCTGATTACGCGGACGCGTTTCATCAACCCAGACGTGAACAGGGACTCCCGCCTCATGCGCAGCATAAATACCAGCCGTTGCCGTACCATAATCCACAAAGGCCAGCCAGCCCGCATTGCAATGGGTCAGGATGTTGACGGGGGCCCCATTTTTTGCTTCTGCAATCTTCTGGATAAGGGGCAAGGTCAGTTCACCAATTCGACGGCAGGCCTGAGCATCGCCATCAGCAATTCGGCGGGCGATCTGTAACGCGACCCCTGCCCATTCGAGGCGTGAAGCACACGCAGCCAACGCATCGAGCTGCTGGCGGACAGCCCATGCCAGATTTACAGCTGTCGGACGCGTCCGCATCAGCGTTTCAGCCACTTCCTGGATAAAAGAGAAGGGTGCATCACTCGCGAGAGCCATTCGGGTCGCCGCTACCATGCCATACGCTGCAGTTGCGCCAATGAGTCCTGCTCCTCGGATTTGCATATCGGCAATCGCGCGCCTAAAATCTTCGACACTGATGAGGTCAATAGTGTTAAAGGCGTGCGGAAGCTTCCCCTGGTCAATGACCTGTACGATTCCTGGTTGGTTAGGAACCTCCCAAATCGTCCTATAATGCTTGCCTTGAGTACGCATGGTTTAAAATGTACTATACCCCAGACACCTGGGCAAGCGTCCATTTTTCAAAAACACGAAAAAACCTTCAACCTGCAATTGACTTTCCCGTCAAAATTTGGTTTACTACGAACTTCTTTACGTCAAAGACCTTTTGGGGGTATAGCTCAGTTGGTAGAGCGCTTGAATGGCATTCAAGAGGTCAGGAGTTCGAACCTCCTTACCTCCACCAATTTTCAGTCCGACGGACTGAAAATTGCCTCGGCGTAGCGCAAGCGAAGCCGGGCTGATATTTAAGGTCTGTTCTGAAAAACTTTCACTGGATTTCGCCTAGGCAGGCCAGTCTTGGGCTGCCTAGCGAAACACGGAGTGTGAAGACTGCCTCGGCGTCTTGTCACGGCGTAGCCTTAGCGAAGCCGGAAGCTCTTGCGAAGCCGGGCTTATCCTCGGAATCCCCATGACTAACTTTCACTATGTCTACATCCTAGTTGACTGTGCGACGCGCACCCACTACTATGTCGGCAAAACGTGTGATCTGAAGACCCGCCTTGTAGCGCACAACAACGGCCAATGTCCACACACGAATAAGTATAAGCCGTGGAAGATTAAGACTACCGTCGCGTTCGAGGCGGAAGAAAAAGCTGTTGCGTTTGAATCTTATTTGAAGACACACTCCGGACGCGCCTTCGCCAGTAAACATTTTTGAGCCGGGGGCAGGTATAAAAAATCGACAACATTTTAATGCCAGTACCCAAATCGTTTTGCCTTTCATCCAGAGCGTTAAAATGATACTTTTTAAAAACTAAATTGTCCGCATTGCGTGACATTAATAGCATGCCTTGAATACAGGTACTCCATCATGAAACTTAAGCTTTTGTTTTCCCTGCTCATCTTCACAACCCTTGCGTTCGCCACCGAACCGCCGAAGGACTTCCTCCTCGAGACACCCGCTGTCATCAAAGCCGCAGCCAATGTGACGTGTCAGAAGTACACCGACTCTGACCGCATCCTGGTTGACAACCACACGTTCGAGGCCTACGAAAAGGATGGGACCTCTGTTGCGTGGGATGATGAGTACACAAAAGTTCTGACAGAGAAGGGCCGGCGTGAGAGCGGTTCGTTCTCGCTGGAATTCAATACGCATTATGGGACATCACTGGTTTACCGTGCGGAAATCATTAAACCAAATGGACGTATCATCCCCATTGATGTCGCGGCTTATTCACGTATCATGACCGATCCCAGCCAGATGGGCATGAACATCTATGATCCCGCAAACAAAGTCCTGACCTGCGCGATTCCTGGAATAGAAATCGGGGACATGTATCATATCGTGAGTTGCCGGATCACCAAAAAAGCATATGTGCCAAATACGTGGAGCGACATGACCATCGCGGAATATGATAACCCGATTCTCCGGTTAGACCGTGAAGTCATCGCCCCTGCGGATCTTCCCCTCTATCACAAAGTCCTACGCGACCCTATCTCAAACACGGTCACGTATACAGAGACGAAGCTGCCAGATGGACGGATCCGCTATCTCTGGAAGGTGCGGAATGTCCCCCAAATGTTTCCGGAACCCAATATGCCGCCCTTGCAGACTGTCGCGCAACGCCTCATGCTCAGCACCATCAAGGACTGGAGGGATGTCTCGCGTTGGTACTGGAAGCTGTGTGAGCCGGCACTGCAAAAAGTTGATCCTGAAATGCAACCGATGGTTAACAAACTTATTGAGGGCGTAACAACGCGCGATGAAAAGATCCGGCGTATCTTCCGGTTTGTCTCTCAGGAGATCCGTTACATGGGAATTACCACCGAGGATACGGCCCCGGGCTTTGAACCCCACGAAGTCGGGATGACCTTCAAGAACCGTTATGGTGTTTGCCGTGACAAGGCGGCCTTGCTGGCAGCCATGCTCACCCAGGCTGGCATTCAAGGCTATCCTGTTTTGATCCATGCGGGCGCAAAGATGGACAAGGATGTGCCGACCCCCTTCTTCAATCATGCGATTACCGCCGTAGATAAGCCCGGTGGCGGCTATATCCTGATGGACGCAACCGATGAGAACACGCGCGATCTCTTCCCTGCCTATCTCTGCAATCGCAGTTACCTTGTGGCACGGGCTGAAGGCGAAACCTTGCTGACTTCCGATGTCTACCCCGCCGAAAAAAATCTCATGCGCATCCAGACCGATGGCACACTAGACAAGACCGGTTCCCTTGTCTTAAAGACACGCCTTGATTTCGAGGGCATCAATGACAATGCTTATCGGGGGAGTCTCCTCCGTCAGAAGACAGATCAGCGTCGTAAGATGTTTGAAGGCTTTTTCAAAAAACGTCTGGCTGGCGCAGAGGTTTTGGAATGCATCATCAAGCCTGACAATTTGCAAGACATTGAAACACCGCTCTCCATTGAGCTGACCACACGTGTCCCTGACTATCCTATCCGTGGAAAAGGACTGGATACATTGAGTCTTCCCTGGCTCGGGAGTTCGCTCGGTTATGTAAATTATGTCCTGGGTCAGACCGGGCTCGACAAACGGAAATACCCCATGGAGACTCAGATTACCTGTGGTCTGCGTGAACGTATCACCATCCGTGTCGGTGAAAGTATCGGAAAACCGTATGTTTTACCTGTCGACCTTAAAATCAAACAGAATGGAATTGAATACACCACAACACAATCGCTGAAGGACGGTGTTATCCAAGGTTCCCTCGACTACTTCATCACGTCCCCTGAGTTTTCACCCGAAGAGTATCTCCAGATGAAAAAGACTCTTAAAGAGATGGAGACCCACTCGCGCCGCATTCCTTTGTTCAAGGCCTCCAACAAGGACGCTGCGGACCAGGAGACGCTCTATTCCATCACCGATGTGACCCTTCACTCGGACTCCTCGTGGGCGACGACCAACACCTGGGCGAAACGCATCCTCACGTATGCGGGCAAGAAGAGTGGTGCTGAGCTCAAGTATAACTACAATCCCAGTTGGCAGGAGGTCGAAATTGTATCCGCCACGGTCTCCAACGCCACAGGCGAAGTTCATGCCGTCACCCCCAAGGAGATGAACATCATGGATGCGCCCTGGTCAGCCTCCGCACCGCGTTACCCGGCTGGCAAGATTCTCGTTGTGAATCTGCCGAGCGTCGAGATCGGCAGTGTCATTACGGTGACAACACGCCATCTGCAAAAGATGTCCTTCTACAGCCACACGCAAAGTTTCGGCGGAACAGAACCCATTGGCCAAGAGACCTATCGGATCACCTTCCCGAAGAAAATGAAGCCCCAACTGGAGCAATTCCATTGCGAGGCGATTGGTTTCACAGCGGCAACAAACAATGCAGCCATCAGCTGGACGTGGACGGCTCTCAATCCGCCGATCATCCGTCCGGAAGAATCCCTGCCACCCTGGCACTTCTTCCAGCCTGAACTCTTCTTATCCTTCGGCTCCTGGGAGACCTTCGCTGATAATCTGGACGATGCCATTGAGGAGGTCTCCGACGGCAATGCCCTTGCGCGAAAACTGGCCAGGTCCCTGGTCAAGAGTACGGATGACTCCTTCACGCGGATGCGCAAGGTCCGTGACGCTGTCTTGCGTTCCGTGCGTCCCTCCGGTATCTCCTTCATGGACTTGCCGCCCACCTGTCTCTCAACCCCGGACCAGACATTGACCAACCAATACGGCCATGTGATGGATCGCGCCATTCTCCTGAAGGAGATGCTGAATGCGGTTGGGCTGCGCGCTGAAATCGTTTTGGCTTCCGATGACACGACTGGATATGCCAAGAGCATCAAGCCACGCATTGACACCCCGCAGCGCAGAACCTTCAGCCATCCGCTGGTGCGGACCTACATCAAGGGAGTCCCCTACTATCTGAACACCGGCGATCAATACGATGAACCTGGCACCTGCGCCTTGCATCGCGCGCCGTGCCTGACATTGGAAGGCGAGATCCAGACAATTGAGGTTCAGGAAAAGTTCCAATCCTTCCCGCGCGATCTGACCGTCATTGACATTGACGAAAAGGGGACGGCCACGATCTCAATTACCAACTGGATCACCGGCGCAGCTGTCGGCCCCTTCCGCAAAGGCTACGCTGAAGTATTGCCGGAAGATCGCAGACGCCACTACCTCGAAATGGTCGAGGGCGTCTCCATGTCTGCTGTCGCACTCTCCGATCTGGTGACCGATACGCAGTCCTACCCCGGCGTTCTATCTTACAGCGTGAGGGCACCTGATTACGCGGTGTTGGACGGCAAAACAATGACATTATGGATTCCTGGCCTCGACGCAGGCCTCTTTGAACTGCGTGGCGACAAGCGCGAGAATCCGCTCTTCTTCGCCAGACGTTTCACGGCGATAAGCGAGTCCATCATTATTCTGCCAAAAGGATATACGAAGCTGCCCCTCCTGCCTGCCGCGCACGTCTGGGAACTTCCGTGCGGACTGGGGACGTTTAATTTAGACATCACCACGACCACGCGTAGTGATGGACGCCTGCAGGTTCGTATCGTCGAGAAGCAGACGCGCCAGAGCGGCGAAGTCCCTGCGCAACTCTATCCTGCACTACTGGAATACAACCGTCTTCTGGCCCATCCCTCTGCACGTACCCTTGTCGCTGAAAAAGAGAGCAAGTGAAAACCGATCCCGTATCACCTCAAGGCCTACAGACACTCACAATCGGCGATGTCTCTCTGACGATTGAGACACCGCCGGATTTGGATGCTTTGCTTGACCGTGCTGCAGAGGAGGCGCCTCACACCGTAGATGGCATCCCCTATTATGCGATCCTCTGGCCTGCGGCACAGGGTCTTGCGCACACCTTGTGGCAACAGCGTAGCACGCTCAAAGGCGAATGCGTGATTGAACTGGGGTGCGGACTCGGCTTGCCCTCCATCCTAGCGGCAAAACTAGGTGCAACGGTGCAGGCGACAGACTTTCATCCCGACACTGGACAATGGCTCTTGCACAACGCCGAGGCCAACCACGTTCATCTCGACTACCACCAGCTCGACTGGAACTTATTTCTACAAGGTCGCAAGGGTAAATATCCGCTCAAGCCAGCCAAGTTTGTCATTGGCAGCGACTTGCTGTACGAACCTCGGCATATTCCTGCATTGATTTGTACGATTGAGGCGCTGTGCGCTCCTGATGGCGAGGCGATCATCGCAGATCCAGGTCGCGACCACCTGCAGACCTTTGTCACAGCCATGGAGCGCGCAGGCTGGAAGCACGAACTCCTTCCGGTTAACGACATCTACGTCTGCCGGTTTAAGCGTTAAACGTTACCATCTGCCAGGCGGTAACCGACGCCATGCACGGTCTGGATGGCCTCGGAGGAAGTGCCGAGTTTCTTGCGAATCAAGGCTACATGCTGGTCAAGGGTACGCGTATTGCCAAAGTAATCTACACCCCAGACAGCGTTGAGCAAGGTGTCGCGCGAGAGGACATCTCCGGGATACTGATGGAAGAACTGCAGGAGCTTCATCTCTTTGTCGCTCAAGGATTCGGTGCCCTCGCGGGTCTTGAGTTCATAGCGTTTGGGATGGATCTCGGCCTTGCCGATCTTAAAACTTTCAGTCTCTTCCTGAGGACGCTCAACCGGCTTGCTGCTGCGACGCAACACAGCCCCTACGCGTGCGACCAGTTCGCGCGTACTGAAGGGTTTGGTCATGTAGTCGTCTGCGCCAAGTCCCAGCCCAAGCACCTTGTCAATCTCTTCGCCCTTCGCTGTCAGCATGATCACTGGTGTCTGCTCATCCTTTGATCGAATGGCCTTGCAGACATCGTAGCCGCTCTTCTTGGGCATCATGATGTCCAGGATCATCAAGTCCGGCTTCCGGTCAAAGTATCGCTTGAGGGCCTCTTCGCCGTCCTTGGCGATTGTCACCTCATACCCCTCACCCTGCAACAGGGCCTGAAGGCCATTGCGGATGTTGGCATCATCCTCTGCAACAATAATACGGTGCTTGCTCATCCTTGATCCTCCCTCGGTAACGTTACGGTAAAGACACTCCCGCCACCCTCGCGGGGCGACCAGTGGAGATCGCCACCCATGCCATGCATGAGTTGTTGCGCAATGCTGAGTCCTAGGCCACTGCCACCAACCGTTGCGGTCACAGAGTCGTCCACACGGAAGAAGCGCTCAAAGATCCGTTTCGCGTGTGCAGTTGGAATGCCAGGGCCGCGATCAGCAACCGAGATAAACGTCTGCTTCTTCCCGTTTCCGATGGTGACCAAAATGCTTTTTCCGGCGGCTGCATATTTGCAGGCATTATCCACAAGATTGACCAGCACACGGTTCAGCGCATCACGGTCCGCCGTGACAAGGGACTCCGCCTCAGCGTTGATCTCCAGCTTCATCTCGCTCGCCTCAAGCACGCCCTTCAGGGTCTCGAGCACGGAAATGATAAATTCAGGCAACTTGACCGGTTCACAATGATAGTTGCGGCGCTTCTGCTCCAGCCGTCCGAAGTCCAGGACATTGTTTACGAGTCGTGTCAGGCGTTCGCTCTCCGTGACGATCACATTGAGGTAGTTCCGCATCACGTCCGGTGTCGCGGCTTTGTTGTCCGCCAAGAGTTCGGCATACATGCGAATGCTGGTCAGGGGCGTCTTGAGTTCATGCGAGACGTTGGAAACAAAGCTGGTCTTTTGAAGCGCCTCTTGGCGCTGCAGAATCGCGTCCCGTACGAGAAGGAAGCCGCCAGCCGCGAGGGAAGCTACGACGAGCAACAGCAGTAATCCGCCAATCCAGAGGATGTTGCGCTCTGCCAAATGACTTGAAGTCTGTTTTGGATAGACCTTGAAGAGCCAATGCGGAAGGTGAGCTCCCAGCGTTAACTCAAAAGGTGTTTGCCCCTTCGAATGCGTTCCTGCGGCGACGAGTACGCCTCCTTGTCCATCAGAGAGTTCAAGTCCTTGTCCGCCCAAGCGTCCCTCTGTCCAGGGAATCAGCAGGGATTGCAATCGCGCCACGACAGCGCTCATCTCCAGTTCAATGCCTGCAATCCGCTTGCCCCCCATCTCGGTCCATCCCAAAAGATGGAGTTGATTCCCCTCAAACCATGGGATCCAGCCCGACCTGCGACGCTGAACCTTGGTGAGTACCCGAGAGCTATACGAGGTGTCGGTTTCGCTCTTGCTCTCCTGCCAGGCGTAATCGCCCTTAAAGAGCGGCGCAAAGCGGATGAGAAAACGTTGTTCCTCTGTCTCGACAGGCGAGCTCTTTGGAAAGATGACACCTTTCTCGGACTCCCAGATAAAAACATTTCGTACAAAGGGATTATCCTGTTGTAAGGCGCGGAGCTCCTGTTGTAACGTCGGTTGCGGGAGTCGCTCGACCTGTTGAAGCAGCTCGCTCTGCAACGTTGTCACCCACGTCACCACCTCACCCGATACCTTCTCCGCGATCGTCCGCTGACGCTCCTGTTCCAGGCTTGCCAGCTGTTCCCGCACGCCGACCAGCAGGCGTATAGCAGCCCCAGTCAATAGGAGCGCCGGAAGGGCGATCAGGAGGAGATAAAGGATGGGTGTTTTATGTGACATAGTGAAACGTTAACCTATTGTTGAAGCATCTGGTTTTGCGTAGCAAAGTTGCGTTGGACATTCTCCTTGCGACTGCGCGCATCAAAGCCCTTGGCCTTGACATTCGTCGCGTTGAAGGTCTGATAGTCCGCCTCTTTATCCAATTCATCAATGTCATAATCAGCAGCTTGCTTTTTCAACTTTGCGGCCTGTTTTTCTAAGATCTGTGCAGCCTCTTCTTTTTTTCCTTGGTCAGCCAGAACAATCGCCTTCGCAACCATGGTGGCGTTATCATTCAGGGCAGCTTCGCGAACCACTTCCTTTTTGACGCTCTCACGCACCGCCAGTGCATCTTCACTGAACCGGATCGAGCCAAAGGCCGCAACTTTCTTGGATGTGTTGGCCGCAACATCATGGAAGTGAACATCCACCTTGGCCAAGTCACGGGACTCGCCGCTCTTTCCAGGCGCACACTCGGTGCGGATCAACACATACTTCTCCTGGGCGCTGTAGATTTGATTAAAGTCCAAGGAGACACAGTTTCCGTCAATGGTCCCTTCACGTCCCACGATTTCAACGGGTGTGGCACCTGAACTGAAGCGAACCACTACCTTGACGCTCTTGGCGACGACTGAGAGGACATTTCCCAATTCGCTCGTGAAAATTCGCGGCAGGTCATTATTGTTCTCGACAAAATAGCTGTTCCCGTCGCTCTTCGCGGCCAGTCGGGTCATCAGATCTTCATTGTAGCCAAGTCCGACACCGATCGTAGTCACCGAGATCTTCTCCTTCATCAAAGAGACACCGAGGCGGCCGAGGTCAGCCGGACTCTGGGGGCCGACATTCGCCTGTCCATCCGAGAGCAGGACAATGCGATTAATAAAACCACGTTCACTGTTTTTACGCACCTCGGCTGCGGCTTGGGAAACGCCACCAAAGATCGCGGTACTTCCCCCTGCTGTGATTTCCCGGATGCGCGAAATAATCGTCTCCTTGTCTGTCACGCGCTGTGTCGGAACAAGCGTCTCGATTTTATCATCAAAGATAACAATGGAGAGGTAATCCGAGGAAGTCAAGCGCTTGACTGCTGTAATCGCACCCTCCTTAGCCTGTGCAATGCGTTCGCCGCTCATCGAGCCAGAGCGGTCAATGACCAACGCCATGTTGACCGGGGAACGTTCGTCGTCCAGGATAGCACGTTCAGCTCCTTTGAGGGAGACCTTGACCATCATGGACTCGGGCTTGTCAGCGGTCAGAACTGTACGTTCTGACTCTACACGACAGGAAATGACAGGTGTATTAGGGGTGCTTGAAAAGATTCCCCCAGAGGCCGTCAGTACGGTCGTGGCAACCGCAAGCACTGCTGTCGTCATGCGGTATGTGTGAGTGATGTGTGAGTTGTTCATGGATGAACCTTTCATCTTGTACCAGAAATGGATCTGGTGGGTTGTTGATGGTGCTATCGTATCACCCACCCCAATTTCAGTTGTCATCCCTCTGTAAACCAATTGTAAAAAATATGTCAATGCCGAGAGGTCAAGACCTTCCACCACAATTGAGTTATACGCTTGATCTCCTCATCAAATCGCTTGTCATCCTTTAGCGTCTTACTGTACGCCCCTCCTGAATATACACGTAGAATCGTCCGGTCGGATAAAGTCAGCCACCGAATATTCTTCACGCCATCCAGACACTCACGATTGATGATTATTTCCGCTTCGGGCGTCATGGCTTGCAACAGCTGAAGTCGCGCGGCAACCAAACGAAGGTAGGCACCATAATAGTATTCGAAGGCCTTCTTATGAGCGGCTGGATAGGCTACGGCATCAATGGTCAAGAACCCTGAATAGCCATCAATATAGCTCACCAGGTTCTTTTCTTCCTCTTCATACTGCTTCCAAAATCGAACGATATCCTCGTGAGATCCATCCAACGCAGGTAACTGTATCAACGGAATCTCCTTTTTGCCAACCTGCTCTGGCACCATGAGTGTCATCTGCTCGGGTTGCAGAACTAGCCAGACACGGAGTCCGCCAATGAGCAACAGCGCCGTCAGCAGATAAGGCCCATAGACCAGAAGCGAGCTTCTAAACAGGCGCTTCGTCTGGCGCAAGCGATGCAAGTCAGCTACCGAGACCAGAAGCAAGGTGATCGCTGCGGTAAAGAGAATAACCGAGCAGGTCTGTAACGCTGAAAAAGCGCTCGGCACCCAGAGACAATAAAACCCGGCAATGGTCAGAACAAGGCAAATGGCAAAACGCTTGCGATGCTGACTCGGAGGCGGCACATTCACCTCAACACCCTTCTTGGCCGCCATATCGATTCGCCAAAGTTCCTGCTGTGTCCGATAAACAGTGACGCACAAACCAAAGAAGGCAATCATGACGATGTAGGGTATGACTTTAATGATGATCGTCGCGCCGGCAACAATAATGCCGATGTTCGCAAGGATAAAGCCGATGCGAAGCTCTGTGGGGCCTATACCCATATAGGCAATCTGAAAACGGTTGGTTGCTGCAAACGAGAGAAACGAATGGACCATAAAGCCGGCAAAAATAGTCATGATGAAAAAGACGTTCGTGCGAAAGGCTTGTGGAATCAACAGGGCATAACCGATCAGCATGGCACACAGAAACATAAAATCGAGGAAGTGGTCCATGTAGAACCCCCACTTCACCAGACCCGTATTGCGTAAACGGCCAATGGCGCCATCCAGTAAATCGGTGATATATTGGCCAACGATCATGCCGCAGACGGCCCAAAGCCAATGAACATTTGCACGGGCAAGGTAACTGAAGGCTACCACGAGGAGCGACCAGACAATGGAGAGCAAGGTCAGATGGTTGGTCTCCAGCCAGGAGGGCACCCATGGGATGAGCTTCTTCTTTAACCACTCCTCTTGAGAATGAAGGATTGATTGTCCAAATTTCTTATCCCCTTGAAACATGTTATTCTCCCTTTTCGTTAGCAACCGTTCGGAGTTCCGCCTTTAGGCGGTCCCTGTCGTGCGACCGTTTATGCGAAACCCCAACTTAGACACATCGCCGTTTGGAGTTCCGCCTTTAGGCGGTCTCCCGTCAACTTCATGACCGACATGACTCATTTGGATAGTCGTAAGGTTTGGAGTTCCGCCTTTAGGCGGTCCCTAATTCACAAACTCGGATCATCCCACCCACGTCCGTAATCAGCGATCGGATAATTAAGCCAAATCTGCTTCGCCTCCGCACTACCCATTTGCTCCAGATATTGCGTTGCACTGCTCCATCGCCAGTCTATCCACTTGTCAGCATAACCATGGTGTACGGGGTTATGGTGAACATAATTCAACGTTGCAAAGTAGTGGCGTTCTGTACGCATCGCACGTTCAGCCGCCCGGAAAAACACTTTTCGTCCACGTTGCTGATCTTCGCCATTCCAGTGATAGGCGGTACGTCCGTGCAATTTGCCAAGTTCCCGAATCACCCCCAAAATGTCTGACGTTTCAACAAGTGCATGATAATGATTGGGCAATACACACCACGCAAAAAGATTCTCCGACTTTTCAGAGAGAACGGCGAGCAGTTCATAACTGAAGCTGTCCATACGTTCAGGAGAAAAACCAATTAGATCTTTATGTTCAAAACAAGCAGCCGTGATATGAAATCGCTTGTGTCCAAAATTTGGGCGATGTGGAGGCGAATGCCATGGTCGTTCCTGCTCCACACGCCAGGCTAAGAGCTCTTTTCGTTGTTCAGGTGTTAAGGTTCGCCACAGATAGCGAGGGACTGACATTCATCACTCCATTTAACTTATTCCGTCCGGCAATCGCCGGACGAGACTCCGAACCTAGAGCCCTGCCAGCTTCTTCCGCCTGAAGGCGGGACTCCGAACCTAGAGCCCTGCCAACATCTTCCGCCTAAAGGCGGTACTCCGAACAAATGCGTCTTGAATCTGCGCGTGTGGCGGGATTACTTAACCATTCCGCTTTTCGAAATCCTTCATGAAAGAGACGAGGGCTTCGACACCTGCAACGGGGAAGGCGTTGTAGACCGAGGCACGGATGCCGCCGACCATACGATGTCCCTTGAGTTGCTTCATGCCGACTTCCGAAGCCTGCTTGATAAAGATCTCTTCCAGCTCCTCAGTGGGCAGACGGAAGGTGATGTTCATGTCAGAGCGAAACTCTTTCTTCGCGGTTCCACGATAGAAGCCCGTTGAATCAATGGCATTATAGATCAACTGAGCCTTGTCACGGTTCTGTTTGAAGAGCTTTTGAAGCGTCATCTTCTTCATCCAACGCGTCGTCAGGCAGAGCATGTAGATGCCAAAGCAAGGCGGTGTATTGTAGAGGGAGTTCTCGTCAATGAAGGTCTGGTACTTGAGCATGGTCGGTAACGCAATGTTGCCCTTTGCTGCAAAGTCCTTACGAATCACGACCAGCGCCAAGCCGGACGGACCGAGATTTTTCTGTGCGCCTGCATAAACCATTGCAAACTTGCTATAATCCACCGGACAGGAGAGGATATCCGAGGACATATCCGCAATCAGGGGCGAACCCGTGACTGGCATTTCCTTGAGCTGAGTGCCCGCGATCGTCTCATTGGTGGTAATATGGCTATAGACCGCGCCTGGCGTCCACTTCATTTCTTTGAGTTCTGGCATGCGTGTCGGAATATCCTTATGACATTCGGCTGCGATATTCACATTACCAATCATGCGCGCCTGCTTGACAGCTGCTGTTCCCCACGAACCTGCGTTGACATAGTCAGCGGTCTGCCCTTGCCCTAAAAAGTTCATTGGCAACATGGCGAACTGTAGGCTGGCTCCACCCTGAATAAAGAGAACCGCGTAATCATCGCTCAGCCCCATCAGCTCTTTGACATTGGCGATGGCCTCGTTATGAATGGCATCATACTCTTTACCGCGGTGGGACATTTCCATGATCGACATGCCCGAGCCCTTGTAATCCACTAAATCGGCCTGAGCCTCCTGAAGAGCCTCGAGCGGCAACACCGCAGGTCCTGCACTAAAATTGTGAATGCGTGACATATTGTACTCCCAAGTTATTGGAAGGGAACATTCCCCTCAATTATCCCGTTCGAATCCGAAAAAGATAGTCAATATCATGCCTCTTCTAGGGGTGAATTGTCAATTCAAACCGTGAGATAAAATTTGCAGTGGACTCAACCACCACTTGTTTTAAGGTCACGAAAACGCTAAAATAAAACCTTTTACAAGAAGGAAAAATTCGCTATGAGCTACGAAAAGATCAAAACCCCTGATTTTGGAACCGCGATCACGATGGGCGCAAACAATGTCCTGAACGTCCCCAACCAGCCGATCATCCCCTTTATTGAAGGTGATGGCATTGGGGCGGACATTACGAAGGCCGCCATGATCGTCTGGAATGCGGCAATCAAAGCAGCATATGGTGACAAACGGAAGATTTCTTGGATGGAGGTCTATGCAGGCGAGAAGGCGAATGATATCTATGGACCCAACACCTGGCTCCCCAAAGAGACACTTGATGCCTGTCGTAACTATGTTGTCTCCATCAAGGGTCCGCTGACCACGCCCGTCGGCGGCGGTATCCGGTCCATCAATGTGGCTATGCGTCAGGAACTTGACCTCTATGTTTGCTTGCGTCCAGTCCGCTGGTTTAAAGGCGTTCCCTCCCCTGTCAAAAAACCAGAGTTGACGGACATGGTGATCTTCCGTGAAAACACCGAGGATATCTATGCTGGCATCGAGTGGTTCAGCCAGACAGAACAAGCGAAAAAGGTGATTACCTTTCTTCAAAACGAGATGGGCGTCAAAAAAATCCGCTTCCCTGAAACTTCCTCCATTGGTATCAAGCCCGTCTCCAGTGAAGGTTCGAAACGTCTGATCCGTGCTGCCATGGAATATGTGATCGCCAATGATCGCAAGAGCCTCACTCTCGTCCACAAGGGGAACATCATGAAATTTACGGAGGGCGCCTTCCGTGACTGGGGCTATGAACTCGCCCGCGAAGCGTATGGCGCAACACTCATTGATAAAGGACCTTGGTGCACCTTCAAGAATCCGAAGACTGGCCGTGAAATCATTGTCAAGGATTGCATCGCTGATGCCTTCCTCCAGCAGATCCTAACCCGTCCGGCGGACTACGATGTGATCGCGACCCTCAATCTGAACGGCGACTATGTCTCGGATGCCTTGGCAGCCTGCGTCGGTGGTATCGGCATTGCACCGGGTGGCAACATCAATTATACAACTGGTATCGCCTGCTTTGAGGCGACACATGGCACGGCACCCAAGTATGCTAATCTTGACAAGGTCAACCCCGGCTCCCTCATCCTCTCAGGAGAGATGATGTTGCGTTATATGGGTTGGACAGAAGCCGCTGACAAGATCATCACGGCCATGGATACCGTCATTGCGGCAAAAACCGTCACGTATGATTTTGCACGTCTGATGGAGGGTGCAACGGAGGTCTCCTGCAGTGACTTCGGTAAAGCACTTGCCGCAGCGATGTAATCCCCTACTTCAGCGGATCGTATTTCTTGGCAGCTGACCGGCGCTGGACCCAGAACTCTTTAAAACTGCTCTGGAAGTCCTTCATGTCGAGACTTGCTAAGACCCGTTCCATAGCTTGGGCATAGTCCTGTGTGTCGGCCAGCTCGACGCCGAGGGTTTGAAGAAGAGTCTTGGCGGTTGCTTTGCTCTCTGTCGGCACCCCTTTCTGAAGATAGTAGACGAGTCCCCAGGCCAGGGCATACTTCATCTCGCGCTGGGCATCCGTGCCGGCATAGAAGTCGGCATAACTGCTTTTCATAAAATCCGGGAGGATTGGCAGCAGGGTGTCGAGATTTTCCAGGAGCAAACGCGCAGAACGTTCATCTTCCTCAAAAACCAATTTCCCTTTTCCATTGAGGGTTACATTCTCAAAGAACATGGCATGGCCCTCGTTCATCCAGGGCGGCGCGACGAGTAGACAATAGGCTGTCGAGAGATACTGATGAAACGCCTCATGACGTAAGGTCTTTGAGATCGCCGCTGTACTGGGAACTTCGCGAAGGACCAGCTCACGCCTAGCAGGCATCCAGAGTCCGCTTGACCACGCTTTGTCCCTGCCCACATAGTTTACATAGTCTTCAGGACGCTGAAAGATCCGAATGATAGCGACATCCTGATCAAGGGTCAACGGTGGAACCAAGGTTGCGAAGGCCTTTTTAAGCAATGGGAGGGTCTTGCGGAGCTCCATGGCAACCGGCTTGCCCGTCTCGCTGCAGACATCGGAGAGAATCACAAACCCCTCCGTCTCGTGGATCCACCAGGAATCATAATTCTCGATACTCTTGCGCGCCTCAAGCCGAACAGGATTGTCGGGCATATCAATCGGGTACTGCTCTTTCTTCGAAACGGCCAGCTCTTCGACCTCCACCCCCTTCTCTTCTGAGGAACGGGACGGCGTATCAATCTTTCCGAGAAAGTCAGCCTCTACTTGCGCTTTCACCTTACTGATATCCCGCACCACCGGCGCTTCGACAATCACGCAGAACCAATCAGGATCATTGTCCCCTTCCATCTTGCTTGGATGAAAGGCGTAAATCAGGACATTCGTCTTTTCACACGTGAAAGCATATATCGCACTCAGCGCACGGCCGCTCTGAGAAAGCTTGAAATATGTTCCCACCTTATAACCGGAAAAGGCTTCAACCAAGACCTTGATCTCTTTCTCAGCCTCTGCGCTGGTGAGCTTGGCAGTGTCTAAGAATTGTTCAAAGGCTTCGCGGGTCACCTTCTCCTCTGTCGCTACTGGAAGGTCATGCGAAAACCGTCCGAGAATAAGTTGGTTGCCGGATAGATCAAACCAGCGGCCACAGCAGACCCTGCGATACCAGAGGTCATAAGGCTTGAATTGATCCACCTTCGTCAAATTGTCAGCCTCTACCCGAATATACGTGTAAGCCTCAGGGGGCGGCACAGGATCAGCCTGAGGCTGGCGCAAATTCGGGAACGCGAGTCCGATCTTAGGATAGTTTTTAACCGTACCAAAGTCCACCGCATGCACAAGAAGCGGCAAACAAACAAGCGCACAGCAAATGCTCCTTATGCATAAATAACTATTGAACCATTTTTTCATAGCCGATTGTCATCCAATACATATTTAAACACAAAAACCGCATAGAACCCAAAGATCAACTTCTGGCTGCCAACTGCTACTGCCGGCTGCCAACTGTTACTCACCCCTTCACCGTTTCGACCATTGCAAAGATGTTTTCCAAGGGCGTGCCTGCTTGGACATTGTGACAGGAGCAGCAGATATAGCCTTCCCCACCAGCGCCTAATGATTTTAAACATTCCCGCGTCTCTGCGCGAACTGCTTCTGGCGTGCCAAAGGGGAGCACCTGCTGGTTGTCAATGCCACCGTGAAAGATCACACGTTTTCCAAACTCCTGTTTAAGCTCTACAATGTCCATGCCCGGACAGGCATGCTGAATCGGATTCAGCACATCAATGCCACAATCAATGATCGACTTTAACAAGGGACGCGCAGCTCCGTCCGTGTGGTAAAAGACCTTGAGTCCATGCGCATGGATTAGTTCGCACCACCGCTTGAGACGGGGCTGGAGATGGCGTTGCCACATCTCAGGTGACATAATCAAGCTCGTCTGGCCTGCGATGTCATCGCTAATAAAGACAAGATCAAGCGCCTTGCCTGCACGGGCAAAGAAGCGCTTCATCATTTCCGTTTGGATGCTTTCAATACGGTCCAGGACAGCATCGACATAATCCGGTTCAATGATGAGATCCATCATCGCCTGTTCAAGTCCACGCATCTGACAATAAATTTCATAGAAGGAGACCCAGGGACCAATGACCGCGAACTCCTTTGAAGCCTCGACAGCCTGCGCGACTGCACCGTCATAATCGAATTTGTTAACATCCGGCCAATAGGGATAGTCCGGTAGAGACTCCACAGTGTCAAAGCCAGTTAAAGGGGCTTCCCCGAATTCCGCGTAATAGGACTCCCCTGTCTGAATGCCCTTGAGCGGGACACCCCACATCGTACGATTTCCCCCGGACTCGGCACCTGCACCAGACTGGCCCCCTGCCCGTTCACCACTATCAGCCTTGTAATCCATGAAGACCCAGACAATCTTGTCGAGCCCCAAGGCGCGGTATACACTTAAGTCGTCATTCACATTGAAGTGTTTCCGTAGCGCACTGGCGATCTCTGGTGTGTGCCACAGGTCCACCGGAGCACGATCCGTGGGTTGCCGATTCAGTGTTGCTAAAATGCGTTCTTTGGGGGTCATGTTAAAAATCCTTCTCACTGTCATTCATTCGTTACCGATGCCCCATTGGCAGGCTTACATTTTTTTATTATATTATAGCAGAACACAGAAGCGCAAGTTCATTTACAGTACGCCTTAAAAATTGCGTTATTGCCTTATTACTTAAGCGAAATTCGTATGACGGTAACTCCATAAAAAGAATGGAATATTGGAAAAATATAATGCCATCTTTGGAAGGGGCATACTCCTGCATGCCTTAGGGCCGTGGATCATAGGTTATACAACATTGTTATAAAACTCATATCATTTTATAATTGTATTGAAAAAACATCCAGTGTAAACTACAAACAACAAATCGAGAACAGCCATGGTGGTTGTTGTTAGATTTATCAATTCGAAAGGAAAGTAACATGACACTGTTCTGGATTATCTATTGCGCCATCATCGTTTTTATGGTCGCCACCATGTGGAAGATCTTTACAAAAGCGGGCGAACCTGGCTGGGCGTGCTTGATTCCAATCTATAACACCTGTGTATGGCTGAAGATTGCTGGTAAACCCATGTGGTGGTTCTTGTTGCTCCTCATTCCGTTTGTGGGATTAATCATTGCGATTCTCGCAGTCATTGGTCTTGCTAATAAATTTGGAAAGGGCGGCGGTTTTGCAGTTGGTCTCATCTTCCTTCCGATCATCTTCTATCCGATCCTGGCATTCGGTGATGCTGAATACCAGAAC
>CAMBQV010000035.1 GCA_945870145.1 Akkermansia muciniphila | reverse complement strand
CTGCTGGCAATCACATCCATCCGGGACGCAACAGCCAGAATTTCCGCAGGCTCATAGCGGCCCTCCAATACAAACGCGCTTTCTGGATTCTTCATGCGCTGGCGTAGCCCCGCCATCAGGGCCGCATCGGTCACGGGATTCATTGGTATGAAGACGATGCGTGCGTTTCGCTCAGCGACCACGCGGTCAAAGAGTGCAATCAAACGCTCCTCTCCGCGAATCGCCCGTTGTGCGGAAACACAGAAGCCGATACGCGGAAAATCACCCTCCAGCGCGGTCCGCAACTCTGCGGACATATGAACAGAGGCTACTGGAGCTGGCTCCATGAGCAACGCGGAGTCCGCACCGACGACCACCTCGCACTGCACCCCGCAGGCCTGCAATTGTTCAGCGCTTTCAGGATCACGTACCACGGCCAGAGCGGCCCCTGCAAGGGCTTGAACAATGCACGCTTTTGCGCGTGCCTTACGGCGGCGTTCCTCCCACGCGATGGCATCAAAGCACCCCAACGTGACGGCTTGCAGCACGGTGAGAAGTGTGCGAAGGCGTCCCGGCAGTACACGGTATTTTGCGGGGTTGAGTTCGTCGTTCATGCCCACGGACCAGAGGATGGTTTTTCGTCCGGCGGCTTGCGCGATGCGGAACATCGAGGTCGGAATTTCAGGATAGTCCGAGAGGCCCGTTGCCCCGGCCCAGATAAACACATCGTGTGCGCGTAATTCCTGCGTCATCTCCTCTTGACTGTAGGGTGGCGCAAACCCGAAGAGCGGCACGGTGCGTACACCGAGTTTGGCGGCTGTCGCGACACCGTCGTCCGTGCTGACCGTGAGCTGCGCGTCAGGACGTGCCTCACGGACGATCTTGACAACACATTCTAAAATGGCTTCGTCGCCGACATTATTGCGTCCAAAGGGAACGCCCCCTAACAGAATTTTCATGATAAACCCTTAGCTCTTGCCACCTGTTCCCATTAACACATTCAACAAGCGGTTGACGCGAGACATGTTGAGTGCCCGCAAGTCCGCCACATCCGCTGGCCGAACCAAGTGCAACAGACGAATCAACACGGGGTAACAGGCCAAATAGGCCAACCCAAGAAGCGGCAGTGTGAAGATAGTCAGATGCGGCGCGAGCGGACTCAGTGCAGCGGCAAACACGCCGGTGACGGCAACCTGGCGAATAAAGAAAGCCACAGGGAAGTGAATGCCCCCGAGAATGGAGCGCACAGCTCTGAGACGCCACGGTATTGTCAGTATAAACGTGCCGCCCACCGCTACCACAGCACCGTACATGCCGAAGCGTGGAATCAGCGCCCAGTCGAGTAAGAGGTTGATGCCCACTTGCAGCACCATGTAGGGCAACATTTGAAGGACCTTTTCCTTTACGGTGATGGCGATAGAGAGTGGTGTCGAAATCAAGGGGAGCACATGTAAAATGCAGAAGGCCGCAGCGATGGGCCCCGCTGGTGCCATCTCCTGTCCATAGAGCACCACAATACCGCGAGGTGCAAAGAAGACACCAAAGGCGGCGAGCGGGACAACAATCAGGATGGTGACCTTATAGACCGAATCAATCATCCGGCCCAAACAATTTGGATCACGCGTGTAAGCTTGGGCAAAGGCAGACATGAAGAGCGTCTGCAATGCTGCAGGAATAAGAGTGAGCACCAACATGGGGGTTGCATAGCCCAGATCATAATAGCCGATGATGGTCGGCGTGAAGTAGAGTCCGAGAAAAAAGACTTCGGTGTACTTGAGCATGAGCATGCGGAAGAGGGCATTCAACATAATCGGGATCGACAGCTTCAAGACGCGTTCTCTCCCGATGCCTTGTGGCGGAGAACGCCAGGGGAGTCCCCGAACGAGGCGCATCAGGACAAGCAAACTTACGCCATACACGAGTAGCAGTGCAGCGGTCTGAGCGCTGAGCGCCAGCGAAGCCTCTGGACGCCAGCGCAAGGAGACCACCAGCATGACCAACCAGAGCAGGCCATTCACAAGTGACAACAGGGCAACCGTGCGTGAGCGGAAGAGGGCGGTAAAGATATTGTTGAGTGCATCCTTGAACATGGTAGCACCCAGTAACAATCCCGCGGGAAGAAGGAGCCCCTGAAAATCCATGCCGAACCATTTTGTCAAGAGTGGTTTGAGCAAAATCAACGCCACAAGGGCGATCAAGCCCGCAATCTGCTGGAGCGCAAGGGAACGCACCACCAAACGGCTCAGTCCCGCGCGATTTTGGTGAGCGGTCAGTTCTGGGATAAAGCGCAACAGGGAGACATCCAGCCCGAGCGCACAGAAGACTACAAGCACTTCCGTAATACTGCGCACGAGCACCAAACGACCATATTCCTGAGGCCCGAGCAGACGGACGGTCAGAATGGAAAGACTCATGTAAACAAAAAGCAGAATGATCTTATTCGCGACCAACCACGGCACGCCATGGAGAGCCTCTTTTGAAAAATAGACAGACTCATCACTCGCAGGTAGTTGCGAGTCAGCAGGCTGGGCAGGTTTGGATGGTTTGCTCATATGTCTTAACTACGGGACAATGACTGGACGCGTGGTAGTCGAATTATTTTGAGTGCCGATGCTTTCGTTAAATAGCTTAACCGCAGTTTCATGGGCGACCGTGGTTGCAAAGGCTGAAATCGCCTTTTCGACAATTTCTCGCAAGAACGCGTAGCGATCCGGCGGTACAAAGACAATGTCACCCGGCAAGAGGGAAAGGTTAGGCTCTTTACCTGCGAGCATCTTGTCGTAATGGGCAACCGTTACGACGGGACGCGAGAGCGATCCTCTCACGATAACAATTCGGCCGTCCGAGGTCGTCTTGATGCCCTGTGCTTCCGTGAGCGCTTGAATCAGTGATACAGAAGAGACAAAACCAACGGTTCGTGGAAAATTGACCTCGCCCAGCACATAAATACTCTTCACGAGCGAGGATGGGATGGTAATGATATCTCCATTCTGGAGCATGCGATTTTGTGTCGAGTCACCCTGTCGCAAGAGTGCTTCAAAATCAAGCGGGAGCACCTGCCCGTTGCGCATCAAGGTCGCATGTCGGAAATCAGCCATCTCTGCTGTTGAGTTTCGGAAATAACCCGTCCGTAAGCCGCGCGCCTTGGCAACGGCATCCACAATGGTCGTGCGCCCTTCAATCAGGTACGTACCCGGATAGTTCAATTCGCCAAGAATCGTGTAGGTCTGACTCCCGAAGCGTACCGGCACAATATTCAAAATCGCGCGGCTGAGTTTGGCTGCGACGCGCGCCTGAAGGTCAGCACGTAATTCATCGATCGTACGACCAGCAGCAGGGACGGCACCTGTGAGCACATACGTAATATTGCCATTCGGGTCTACGGGCGTTTCGCGCAGGCTACCATCTTCCCCATACACCGAAATAGCCAGCACATCGCCAACGCCGAGACGATACACATTCGTAACCGCTTCCGCCACGAGTTGCTGGGTCGAGTTTGTTCTAAAGTCGAATTGTTCAGCTTTTGAAAAGGGAGACGCTTCACCCAGGTTGGCGCCAGAGAAGAGAGAGCACCCTGTACCTGTCAGGACTGCTAGACACAGGACCCCCACCAGAAGTTGAGATAACGCTCGGCACAGCCAAGAGGCCTCAGTTTTTTTAAAAAAAGAATTAATGTTAAGGCCCTCCTGTTCCTTTATTCGGGAAAACGGTTTCTTCCACAAAATAGGCACCGGCTTCAGATGCAAACGCACGGACGAAGGTCAGCGTCACGACGCGCGCGAGGTCGCGCACAAAGCGATAGGGCTTCTCAGGAACATAGATAATATCGCCCGCCATGAGCGGTACATCTTGAGCATCCCCCCTCAGGATACTGGCGAGGTCGACTTCCACAAGTTGTGGAGCGTTGAGAGCACCGCGCAGAATCACAACTTGGTTGAGCCGAGCCGTTGCTTTATAGCCGCCACCGCGTTCGGATGATCCGGAGATGAGTTGCACTAAGGTCAAACCGTCTGTATACGCGGCAGTCTTCTCTTCACCCACGGCGCCCATCAGATAAACTTCCTGCCCCAGACCTGACGCGATATAAAGCACATCGCCCGGACGTATATAAATATCCTGCGACGCCTCATTACGGTTAATCAAGGCATCGAGGTCAACGGGTATCCGTTCGCCTTTTCGAAGCAAGTAACTGTCCTTGAGTGCCGCGAGTTGAATCGTCGTGCCTCGATAAATGCCCTGCGCCAAACCCCCTGCTCGTGCGAGAGCCTGACGGATCGTGAGCGCGCTATCCAGCGAATAAACGCCTGGATAGACTACTTTGCCGAGGGCGACAAAACGGTTTTCGGCAAACTGCCGTGGCAGAATGGAGACGCTGGGCTGATTAAAATACCTCTGAATCGCCTGTTCAATGTCGTGTTCAACTGCTTTGGGCGTGCGTCCGACAGCAGGAATACCCTTCATAAAATGGTAATAGAGTTTGCCGTCCGGTGCTATGGGCGTGACCGCCACGGTATCTGGAAAGCCAAATACAGAGACCTCCACAACATCACCGATCGCCAGGTGAAAGGTCGTTGGATCATAGGGTGTGTAATACGCGGGGGGCAACTTTTCAACGGTTTTCACGCCCGTCGTTGGGGCGATTGCCGGTTGAGGCGGCGTTGTGGCAGTTTCGGTTTTGGGATCGAGCGTGGACTGGCAGGCCGTGCACGTCACGAGCAAGATGAGGCAATGAGGCAATAAGGCAATTCTTAAGCCACCTTTACTCATGCTTGTCCTCCTTTGCTGCGACGTGCTGTTGCGGTTGTCGCGAAGTTCAGGACAATGCCAAGCGGACGAACATTGATTCGGTCCAAATCATCTAAGGCCGCATTCACGGTTGCGCGAGGGGTGTCAGCAGCTTTAATCACAAAAATGGGGTACCCTGTCAGACGGGCAAGCAATGGCGCACTTTCATCAACTCCACAGGCGGGTGTATCAATGATGATGCAACCATATTGGGTGCTCAACGTATCCATCAAGCGACGCATGGCCAACCCGTGTAAACGTTCTGGAAGATCCCCGCCATCCTCCAACCGTTTGAAGCAGGCGACGTTATCCTGCTTGAAGGATATGACATCCCACGTGGCCTGTCCCGCGAGATAATCATCAAGCCCTGCAAGATTGGCTGGAGGATGCAGTAACGGGTTGGGTGAACTGTCAAAATCAAGATACGCTGTTGGCACACCTAAGCCTGCCCAGTAACGAGCCAACTGGAACGCGAGCGTGCTTTTTCCCTCGCCGACACCCGCGCTGAGAACAGACAGGGACAAGGAGGAATCTTTTGGAGCCAGCACGGATAAGCGCTGATAGAGTGCTCGGCAGATTGGCAGGAACGCCTCTGCGAGGGACGCGGACGTAATGAAGGGAATGGTGGCTAAACACGGCACGGTGTATGACTGCTCCACTTGCCGGGAGGTTTTCAGACGTGGGTCCAGCAATTCGAGCAGAAGGCAGAGCACAATGCCCACGAGGAGAGCAACTATAAAAGATATTACTGGCAGTACCCGCGCGATTTTGGAACGCACGGCCGTCGCGGTCCGGGCAGGTTCGAGGATTTCAAAATCCGCCATATCCAAATTGGCCGCCATACGGGCATCATTCACTGCTGACTGAAAATTGAGAACCTGGGCTTGGGCGCTCGCATGCCGTTGCAGAAAACCCGCCAGATCCAACTGCAATTTCGGAAGGTTGGCATAACGCTTCTCAACCTCCGACAGTTGACTTTCGACTTTCTGAACTGTTTGCTCAAGCACCTGTCGCTCTGCTTCCAGACGCAGCAACTCTGTTTCAAATTCGCGTTTGACAGGATTCGCAATATAGACGCGCTCCCGGGATTCATCGTAGTTTTTGCTATTCATGGTCCGACGCATTTCCTTGAGATTGTCTTCCATCAGCAAGACACGCGGATTATCCGCGCCATATTTTGTCCGAGCCTCCATCAAGGCTACTTCCATATTGGCGATTCGGCGCTTGATGGGATTATCTTCAAAGGACTGACTCAACACTTCTTCCGGTAATTTGCCAATCATCTTCTTATAATTGTCGATGCGGACAAGCTGCGAGTCATGGGCATTTTTCGCCAGGTGAAGTCTTTCCGTAATGGCTCCCATACTATCAAGAAATGCTTTGGTGTCAGCGGCGACCTCCAGCATCTGGTGGGTAGTCTGAAAGGCGGTCAACTGGTCACGGGAGGTCTCTAACGCTTTCGCGGCATCACTGGCCAGTCGTGTTGATTGTTCAGCGAATTGACGGGCCTGCGACTGATAAAAGTTACGGTTATCCTCCAAGGCAACACGTGCCAACTCATTGGCCATGCGAATGGCCTGTTTAGCCGTCGGCAAATATTCAACACGTAGCAAAATAATCTCGGATTGCTTTTCAGATTGCGTTCCCACGCGCCAGCCAAGCTCCTCAGGACGCATAGCGACATTCAGGTTGGTAAGGACAGTTTCCAGATTCGCTGACCGTCGTAAGAGGCTAACTGCTGTATTGCGGGCGAGCTCCCGAATGACCAGTTGGGAGCCTGACGAGGAAGGCACCTGCTTTTGGCTCTTCGCACGATAGAGCAAGGAAACACGTGCCTCATACTGAACCTGACCGTACTTGATGGCCCCTAACACCCCTACTGTTGTGGCGACAACCACAAGAAGGATGATCAGCCAGGCTCGACGAAATAGACCGCGCAGCAATTGAGACCAATCCACAAATTTCATCATGTTTTCGGCTGTAACAGCGCGGCGCAGCGGAGGCAACACAGCGCTGCTGGGCGGAGTGCTAGGGGCCGGCGAAAATGGAGCTGAAACCACAGGGGTAGATGCCGGCCGCGTGGCGTTGCCGCCACGCTCAAACTGTTCACGTACACTAAACTCTGTTGAAGGAGTGTCTCCAGATTTATTCATGATAGCCTTGTCATGCAAAATGTTTTTCAAAATCGCCAATAATCATGCGCAACATTGTATCATCGACACGGGGTTGCTGCAATAAACATGCGCGATCTACCGCTAATTTACAAATTTGGTTGATTTGGCGGGGACAACCATGTGAAAACCCATAGAGCAGGTCGATTCCGGCGTCATCAAAAACATCTGTCGACGCGGCCTGTGATACGGCGAGGCGATGGCGCACGTAGTCCGGCACTTCATCGCGCGTGAGGTACCCGAGGTGATAGATCAGTCCGAAGCGTTGGTAGACTTGCGGCAACGCGCGCAGTTTCGCCTTGAGTTCGGGTTGCCCGGAAAGGATCACGCTGACAGGAGAAACGCCAGAAGCTATCGGATTGGTTAAGCACTTGACGGCATCCAGACAGGTCTCATCCATGAGCTGGGCCTCGTCCAGCACAATCAGAAGTTTTCGTCCGAACGCGACAATTTTCTCACGCAAGAGCTTATGAAATTCGCGTGTTAAACTGTCGCGATCTGCAGATGCATTAACAAGAGGCTCACCACCGCCCAGTTGCCGGTTGATTTCCGCCAGCAATCCAGCAGGTGACTCGGGCGCTGTAAAAATCATCATCGACTTGAAAATGTCCGGACGCAGCCGACGCAGAAAGACTTGCAAGGTCATCGTCTTTCCGGCACCGATCTCACCTGTAATCGCGGCAAGACCCATACTCTGATCCGCCGCAAAATACTCCAACCGTGCAAGCGCTTCGCCATGTGCGTGACTCTCAAAGAAGAACGACGGATCGGCCCCTGCATCAAACGGGGGTTGGGTTAGCTTCCAAAATGCGAGATAGTCTAACATCCAGTCTCCGTCAGTTTGAGGCCGCGATCAGATTCCGCAGGTGCCTGTTTTTCGATCAATGCATGAAACAGCCGTTTCATCCTCTGAATATACGGGTCAAACCCATACACCTGATTGACAAAGGTGCGTCCTTGCGCACCAAGCCGTTTCGCCTTTTCCTTGTCGTTGAGCAGTTCGTCGATCCGTGAGGCCATGGCTGGCAGATCCATCCAGGGAATTAAGAAGCCAGTCTCATCATCCCGCAGCCAGTCGCGGATGCCGCCCGCATCAAAGCCGACCACTGGCAGTCCGTAACGCAAAACCTCAAGTCCGATCGTTGCGATCGGTTCCGGCCAGACCGAGGGGACCACCACCATTGTGGCTTCCCGATAGATTTCCGCCATTTTGTCAAAGGGCACAAAACCATGGAAGTGGACGCGATCTTGCAGGTTCAATTCGCGCGACAGTTTTTCGCAGGCCGCCTGATGCGAACCCGCACCCAGCACTGCAAGTTCAAAGGGAGCTTTGCAGCGTGCGAGGGCGCGCAACAAGACATCGACGCCCTTTCCACGAATAATTTGCCCTGCAAAGACAATCAGATTACGCGAGGAGAAGGTGCTCTCGAAGGTTGCGGAGGTTGGTGCAGGGATCGGTGGAAAAATGTGGACGCGTTCGGGTTGAAAGCCCTGCCGGATGAGTTCGTCGCGCATGTAGTGTGTCACGACGAAGTTCGCAGTAAACTGCCGACTCAGCTCGAGGCAGCGCATCTGCCGGCGATAAGAGACCCAAGTCACCCCCCACGGCTTGTTTGCTCGATCGCGCTTCAAAAAGGCGAGGCAGGGAAAGAGGCAGCACGGTCCCGCCTTCTTGGTGCAAATACTTCGGTTCCACGGGAAGTATTTGTAACTGCGCATGCAGTAGATATCATGATCGTGTTCCATGCGGACAAGGGGATAGCCCGACTGGACAAGCGCTTCCAGCACAGGAACAGCCACGCACTTGTGGACATAAATCAGATCTGGCTTCACCTGAGCTAGCGCGTGTTGGGTCGCTTGACGCACCGCTTCGGGTTCCCCTGCGAAATCGACTTGAAAAGATGTCGGAAAGAGGGCCTCAAAGGCAGCCTCATCCCTGCCGCTGCGTTGCCAATAGAGACACGCCATCTCAAACTCGGTTCGCAGAAAAGGGACTGTGACCAGAATATTTTGTTCTGCTCCAGCTAACCGCCCGAAGGTCTCGTGAACCACTAAGATTATTTTCATTGTTTCAAAGCTCCAGACCCTTTTCGTTGAATCGGTGACACGACAGCGTTCATAATCTGCAGGTTAAAGGAGAAACTGTTCGCTTGCGCCAGTTAAACCAATCGGTATTTTTGCTCTGCAGCGTCATGGATACGTTGTCCTCCATAAAAAGAGCTTCTTCGCCTCGCACACGTACACTCCGCGAGACCGGCCCACCGCTGACAAGCGATACGGGCTTTTCAACCAAGCCTGCGAGAAGCCCATAGATTTTATCTGTCCAGCCGCAAACAGGAATCACGTCGCGCCAATCTGGCAGACGCTTGCTTCCACGTCCATCTTCGAATCCCACAGCGGTATCAAAGCCACCTGAAGCAGTCTGATGGCTGAGCAGCCATGGTATTTGGGTACGCATCAGGGTTGCATCGTACCGCCCTGCGCGTTCAAAGGAGCGGAGTGTATCGGCCGTTGCACCCACGAAAAGCGGAGCCAAACGGGTGGATCGGTGGGCAAAAGCCATCACCGCTATCCCACCGTCGGGGAGAAAGCTGTTTCTGACGAAGCGCTCCAAGGCATCCCCAGCCGTTGCGAAACGGGCATCCCCGGTCTGCTGCTGGAGGCGCGCGAATGCAGGCAACGCGCGTGCGGCCATACAGGGCGAGACATCCGAGCCTTCCTGGTTTGAAAGCGGCAAGGCACCCATGCGTGGTCCGTCTCGGAACTGACACGCCAACAGCGAGTTTGCCGCGCCTACGATGTAGGGTGCCAGGCGCTCCGCTGAGTCAGTCAGTTTTGCATAGTCACATAATATTTCCACAATTGCTGCAACGGCAGGCGGGGAGTAACGTTCGAAATCGCTTTGCATCCAATTATTGAAGGTCTTCAACACTTTATTCCAGAGTTCCTTGATCAGGCGCTCCTCAACAAAGCGTTCAACCATCTCGGCAGTACCCACTGGCCACGGGTGTGCGATCTCCCGCATGTAGCTGAGGGTCCGCAGCACAGCAGCCATCAGCGCAGGCTCATACGGCATACCGCCCTCAAAAGGGTTATTTTCAAAATAGGAGTTGCAGAAGGTTCCGTTCGCGAGCTGAGCTGACGTCAGCGCATTAAGCGCAGCATCCATGCGATCCAGATGCACGGGATCCTTTGTACGCCGGTGCAGCGTGGTCCAGCCATCGAGCAACCCTTCCCAGCGCCAGTCGTAGCCGATACCGCACCACGCCATGGATACGCCGCGCAGTCCCACAACAGGACCGTAATAACCTGCGGACCCTCCCATGGTCGCCAGCCAGCCTTCCAGACGTCCTACGGCCATGTCGACCGAGCCATTATTCGTTGTCATGTTATTCGAGTTCATAAGCTAATGTACTGCTGAAAGTTCTGAAAAAACCATCTGTGACATAACCTTGCATTACCCGGTCTGCCCAGCGGTCAGCGAGACGATGCCAGCCGAGGCGGCGGCAGAGTTTTATTCCGAGGTCGTACATTTTTAAATGCACGGGTTGCAAGCCGAACGCGTCAGTGATACGGAAACCGGCTTCACGAAGCAAGCGTTCAACCTGCGCTGGCTCGTATTTGCGTTCAGGGCCGCGGTTCCAGTTGCGTCCAAGGGAATAATTCTTATTGCGCATGCGCTTGTAGCGATACATATGCGGATAATAACGGTTGGAGACCAGCAGCAGCAGGCGGCCACCCGGGGCGAGCACACGGCGCATTTCGCGTAACAATGGGAGAGGGTCTTCAAAGTGTTCGAGTCGCTCATAGCACGACATGATCTGAATATGGCCATCAGGCAAGGGAATCAAAAACTGATTCGCCTCTGCATTGACCAGACATGTACACGTGCCCGGGAGGCGCAACCGCTCGAACCGCTCGGTGATGTAGCGCGCGATACCAGGGGTCAGATCATACGCGTAGAGTTCAGCCATTTGACCGTTGTACGCGGTGATCAGTTGCATGACGACATCGCCATTAAAGGAGAGGACGTCGAGCACGCGCGGGGTGGCAACGTTTTCCAACATCAGCCCGAGCCGTGTAGTCATGAATTGAAAGAGCGGTGAAAAGCGGACATCTGCATCCACGTGGAGTGTTTTGCCATCGATGTGAACGCCTTTATACCAAAGCAGCTTGTCGCGGAAATCCGCGATCTGTTCAAGGGTCCAAAGATGCGGCCGGATATCCGCGCGATAGCGTTCGTGCTGAAGGTCGAAGGTGTTGAATGAAAGAACGTCCTGAACAGGCCGGCGATTTGGCGCTGGCGGCTCGTCATCCTTCCAGCCGACGCAGACCAGACCAAAACATTTAAGGTAAGGAGGAACCCCTAAGGCTTTTCCGATACCAGCCGGACGCCGGATACCACCGAGATAAATTGCTCCGAGGTTATGCGCTTCAGCCGCGAGCAAGAGCGCGCTAATCGACATGCCCACGGTCACCTCCGCCGTGCAACAGGGATTGCGCGTCTCGAGCGACGTATCATAGAAAACCGCAATCAGGACAGGCGCGTCATAGAGATACGACTGTTGAGCATCACTGAGTTTGGAAACCTTCCTTTTGAGATCTGGCTCCGTCACCGCAATAAAATGCCACAATTGCCGATTACAGGATGTCGGCAACAGGGTGGCGGCCTTGACCATCCGACTAATGAGCTCCTGCGACACAGGAGTTTCCTTGAACATACGCGTACTATGACGCCTTTCAAGAAGTGCCAAGAAGTCATCACCCGAAGCGGAAGCGAGGGTATCACCTGTTAAAAGAGTTGTGTCTTGTGTTGTCATAGTCGTCACCTGTGATTTTCTACCTTTATGAGGTTGCCACCACGGGCTGTGTTATCACTTGCTCACGTCGCGCATACCAGCCAGCCACGGTCAGTCCAACAAAAATCATCATCATAAAAAACATGGGGGTCTGGCGGTAACCCAATTGCAGCAGACTTTGAATATGATCCACGATAACCGCTGTACACGCAGCCATGGCCATGGCCGAGAGGGTATTTTTCTGCGAGCTGAAGTAAAAGGGTATGGCAAGAAAGAAGTACCGAAGCCAGAAGATCGCCAAGGCGATTACGCCAGGCATACCCAACTCACCCAGCGTCAGAAACCAATTGTTATGAGCCGGCGTACCCGGTGGCAGATCAGGATCAACTTGCTCAGCATAGCGCACCCAGGACCACGCTGAAAAGTTGCCGAGCCCAACGCCAAAGGGCTTGTCCTTCACCATCAGTTTAGCCTGCTCATTATAGAGGCCGCGATACGCAAGATCAGCACTTGCATTTTGCTCTCCCGAAAATCGATTCAACAGTGTATCCATGGCAGCCAAGAGGATCATACCTGCCATCAAGACCGACAAGACGATCAGTGCCATATTTTTCAGGCTGAGGTGGCGAGGCAACAAGGCCATCGTGTTCAGCCAGAGGCCGACAAAGAGCGCACCCAAGCCGCCACGAGAAATGGTCAGGATTACGGACACGGTACAGAGTAGCGTGAGAAAACCAAAGACCAGACTCGCCCAGAGAGTGGGTGACTGCAGGACAAAAGCAAAGGCAAAGGATCCCAGCATCGCCATATACGTGGCAAGACTGTTGGGATGTCCGAGGGTCGCTTGCACGCGGTTAATGCCATAGAGATAGCGGGAGGAGAGGGTTAAATAAGCCATGTAGAGCATCGTCACACCGACCGCAAGCAGGAGCGCACGCGCGGCCTTTTCATCGCGAATAAAATTAACAATCACCCAATAGAGAATGAACCCTCTGAAAATCTTGAGTAGTTCAAAGAGCGGGTACAAGCCTACTTCAAAAAGAGCATATGGAACTTTGACAGCCTCGGGCGGCACGGATTGCGAGGGCCCGACCATCATCCATGAAATGATGCCGACAAGAATATATCCAGCGGTTGGAAATGTTAACGGGGGTATCCAACGGATCGGATACTCTTTAGGTTTAGCAAACATGAACCCCAGCAAAATGAGTGTACACAAATCTGCCAGCGTTATTTCAAAGCCACGGGTGTTTGCACGGTAAAACTCTCGCGATGCGAAGTTGATGCCGACCATGTTGGGTTCGCATGTAGCCCAAACCAAAAGACACAAGACCAGCTTCGTGAACGCAGGCCTTATAACACATGCCACAATGCCAATGGGAACGCCAATCAGCAGTGCCATCAAAAATATAAAGTATTTGATTTCCACTGTTGGTGTTATTATACGAGGGGAAGCTGAAAAGAGTCAATCCCCTATTCAATTTAATTTTTCATCAAAACGTCAGTTTGTCCTTGCGATTGGCGATCTCGAAAACTAAACTAAACAACATGGGTAATCCAATCATTGTTGGTATCGCAGGAGGTTCCGGGTCTGGCAAGACGACCATTGCATCGGGGTTGTGTCGTTTGACCGAGCAATACGGGAACGTCGTTATCTCGCAAGATGACTACTATTTCGGTTTACCAGAGGGCACAGATGCTTCACGGTACAACTTTGATGACCCTTCCGCATTGGACCTCGAGCGCCTGGCGCACGATCTTTTGGAGCTGAAGGCAGGAAAAACAGTGAACATGCCGATCTATGACTTCACGTGTCACCGCCGCTTAAATTCCGTGCGTACGGTTACGCCAACGCCGTTAATCTTTGTTGAGGGTTTATTTGTCTTTGCCACGCCAGCCTTACGGGAGGTCTTCGACCTTCGTTTCTTCGTAGATGTACCAGAAAACGAACGTCTACGTCGACGGATACTACGCGATATGCAGGAACGTGGACGTAGCGAGCCAGACATTCGCGAGCAATGGATGCAACAGGTTGAACCCATGTATTTAAAACATACTCACCCAACGATGGCGGGTGCGCATTTCGTATTAGAGATGCCCTATCCAGATGATCTAGCCTATTGCGAACAGGTAGTTGCCCTGTGGAAGATCCTTGAACAACGGATTGAATCATCCACTCACAACGGGGAGAAAATCACGTAGATGTCGATCCGCAAAGAAATCAATTCCGAGAAGGCATTTAAGAAAATAGAGCAGGAGTAAAATACTGACTCCGAGTAACAGAATCAGCAACCCGGAACCTAGGATCAACCCCACACCCATGAGAATAGAACGTGTGCACAGGGAAACCGTAGTTTTAAACCGATGTAACCAATACGGAATAGAATGCAGGTAGAGATCGATCTCCATTGCATGATCAGCAAGTTCGCGTTGAACACGCTCCATTTCGTAACGACGCAGCGTGTCTTTAACTGCCCTGACTAGAGCCACAGGGGGGATCGGCGCCAGCAAACACCGGAAAAGACATCCTTCATTAAAAGCTGTGATAAGAATTTTTGCATCCGCTTGTTCGGCTAACAATACTTTTTGGATGTCCGGTTTTATTCGGTGAGCGGTACGAATAAATTCCATACTGCTTTCATCAGGAACCTGATCTGCAAGGAGCAACGCTTTGATGGGCACCTTTTGTAAGAGCTGGATTGCCTCTGTATAGGTGGCCGCAGTCAAACAGGTGCAATGAGCAGAGATGAAGGGCCGATAGTCGCTCAAAAAAGTCGGATTAGTTGCCATCAGCAAGACGGTTTCTTCGTCTTCATGCGGCCTATTAATCAAGGGGTTTAACATGGTTCTATGGAGGGGGATTAATGAGCCACACCAAGGATGGTGGCTATTCTGAAAGCGCGCTCATCAAGCGACGAGTAAAAGTCCGAGACACGGTACGACAATCTTCGAGAAGCGAGGCGTAACGCTCATAATATAAGGCATTCGCCATTTCGATTGCCGGATCACTGTAAGCAGTCTGCTGCTGTGCAGGATAGATGATAGCCGCCGGGTAGTAACGGTGCAGACGTTTGCGCAGTGCCTGATCCCTTTCTGGGTGCAAAGGCACATGACCGCAAAGCCAGAGGTGTCCGCAGGCTGCGCGCACCAGCAAAGGAAAGAGATCCAGACCTAACCCGACAAATAGCCGAACTTTTAAAGAAGCTGGGGCTAATATTGTCCACTCAGGAAGTTGTACCACGCGCTCCTTTCGTCCGAGTCGTGCGCTCAACCGGTAAAGGCCTCCTCCTGAAAGATGAATCCACGGATAGAGGAGCACAAACGGAAGGGCTTGCACCAAGGTCAGAAGTACAGCCAACAGCCACCCGATTACCAGACGGATTCCATCACTAAATCGTACGGGGGCTTCAAGCGTTGCCACTAACCAAGGTTCGGCGATCTCGACAATGATATCGTCTTCAGGAGAGATAATCTTTGTACCCGCGACAATCTTATGTTTGATCTCCAGATTCCGTCCCAGATACGTCCCATCGAGCACGATGGAATCAGCAAGCTCAGTCTGACGGTCCACAATTACATGGTTGCCGATCACCGCATTCGGGCCGATCACCGCGATGGAATGAAACCGGCAATCATTGCCGATTGTTAAAGGAGGAATGAGTTCAACCGACGGAGGGATTTGGACATTATACCCGATCGAGGTGCCATCACGGCCTCCGTAGCCTTGCGAGACATAACGGCGGTTCTCGCCTTTGACAAGGCGCATGTTCACATCATAATATGCCTTCAAATCGGAAATTAAAAGGGGTTCTAGTCCCAGGTCAGACCAATTTGTTTGAACAGCGGGAAGGGTGCCTTTAATGAACGTCTGTATATCCTGCTGGTGGGTACTCAGCAGGCAGCACACCTGCCCCTTGTCGTGTGTAAACCACGTCGCACGTTCTAAGACCTTCGGGTTGATCAGCCCCGTCTCGGCGGCAAGCCGCTGTGGAAAAACCGGGCCGCAGATATAGAGTAGCCCCTCCTCCCAGGTCGTTGAAAGGCGGCGTACATACGATTCTGGTGGGACACCATCCTTCAAGAAGCCGTAGGTGATTTTTAGACCCCAGCGACTCCCATCTCCGCAAAAGGACTCAACCTCAAACGCTCCATCTCCCAGCACCAGACGAACATCATCGACACCGAGAACTGTAGCCCACTCCAGCCAATACTCGAGCAAGGGCTTACCACCAAACGGCACAAGGCACCACGGTACAGCTCCAAGTTTATCACCCAGAGTCGATCGAAGCCCAGTATGAAAGATTGCTTTCATGATTCAGCTTGAATAGCCATTTCGACTGAATCAAAAATGGCAAAGATTTTATAAGCACGGGTTATCTCAAACACGATACGGGCTTGTTTTTGGAGATTCGCCAGACGTACGTCACCGCCGCGTTCTGAAACCCGCTTGAGCAATTCCACCAATACGCCAAGCCCGGCACTATCAATAAAATCGACGGCACCTAGATCAAGCACGAACAAGTTTATGGCTTCATGTTCGGCCAACCAAAGAAAGCAGGGCTCTCGAAAATCATCAACATTGGAGGCGTTTAGACCTCCGTCAATTTTGACGATGCCAACCCCCTGCTCAGTGATCGAAAACTGTACGTTCATCTCATGTTCCTTTTTAGTAAGCGCCACGGCCAAGTAAGACCGCCGGCACGGTTTTCAACATAATCACAATATCTTGCCACAGGCTCTGGCTATGGATATACTTCAAATCAAGTCGCACCTGTTCTTTAAACGGAATCTCGGAACGACCGCCGATCTGCCAAAGGCAGGTCAGACCTGGCTTGGCATGTAGCCGTTTCCGGTCTTCTAAGGTATACTCTGCTACCTCCCGAGGCACGGGAGGCCGAGGACCGACAAGCGATAAATCGCCAAGGAGTACGTTTAAAAACTGAGGCATCTCATCGATGCTAAAACGGCGGATGAAACGTCCAACGTGTGTAATGCGCGGATCTTGCTTCATCTTGAAAATGACCCCATCGCCAGATTCATTTTTCGCAATCAAGGCATCCTTGAGCTTATCTGCATTGCGCACCATGGACCGGAATTTATAAAACTTAAAGAGTCTGCCGTATTGTCCCACGCGGGTTTGCGCAAAAAAGATCGGACACCCGTCTTCTATGACAATCGCTACACTTACCGCGATGAGCACAGGGGAGAGAAGTAAAATACCGGCAGTTGCACCCAAGATGTCAATCAGGCGTTTCACGCGGAAGAGATTTTTCAAGCTAAATTCCCACACGAGCAACTTAAACAGTTGTCGACGACGCAACTTACGCACATCTCCTTGTGAAATCGGCAAGTTGAGGGTTTTTAAAAGCTCCATGCGAACCTGATAAATCGCATCATTCATGGGCACCTCTTTTGTTATCATCCCCGTGGGAAACTTCGAAGAAACGACTCACCACATAGCAGGTACCATTCTCCCGATTAATTCGAACAAAGTCAATATGTTTAGCGATGCTACGAATGATTTTTAAACCCCGTCCACGAAGGGAATCGGCTTCTTGATTCAGAGCCGATTTAAGCTTGCTCTGGAAATCCCATTCCCTGCCATAATCGCGGAAGAGAAGGAACGCCTGACGCTCGGACAGGCGCAATTGGAACGTTAAGCGGGAATCTGGTTGTACATGAGCATGATCCACAATGTTCATTCCATGCTCCGTCACCAGTAACTGTACCGCACGTGCCACCTCGTCGGTCCAACCTTTTTCGCACAGCACCTGGTGAGCCTCGGAGGCCAGAGCCACCACCTCTTGAGCAGAGATAGCAAGGCTTCGATTTAAAAGGCATTGTGCAGAATCGTATTGTGCCACGACCATCAACGTGCAGTCGTCCCGATCAAGCTGGTAACCTAGGACTCCTAATCGCTTCATGACCGTTTGCGCGATATCTACATGATCGAGATCACGTACGGTCTCGGCCAGTAGAGCGCCCAAGGTTTCCTCCCCGCACGGTTTGGAGGATGCGGACTGCCTGGCTTCCAGCAAACCATCTGAAAAAACGGCCATCACGGCACCCGCTGGCAAAACCATGCTCACCTCGTCAGACACAAGATAGGGATCGGCATCCGCGTGAAGTGATAGACCAATTGGGAGACCTCCTCGATCTTCAAACAACGGCAACGCGTTGCCGTTGACATCGAATATCAGCGGTGTGGGATGTCCGCAATTAAACGCAGTGCAAGCCCCCTTTGAATCCAAAATGGCAAGAAATAAGGTGGCATACAACTCAGGATTCGTGACGTAGTGGCTAAAGCGACGATGAATTTGATTGCAGATCACAGAAGGACTGCGGTCGAAATAGTCATGTGCAACTTCCTCAACTAACCCTTTCAGCAACGTAGACACCAGCGCAGATCCCACCCCGTGCCCAGCCACATCGCCGACGTAGGCACAAAGGTTTCCGTTGGGGAGACTGAAGGCACTAAAAACATCTCCACCGACGCTCATGCTGGATTCATACGCGAAACGAACTTCTGTTGCATCACTAAAGTAGGGATCAGTCGGCAAAATCTTTCGCTGAAGAGCCCCTGCTGCATCCAGTTCGCGAGTCATACGAGCCTGCCATTTTCGAAGTTCGTCACCCTGCTTTTTTAATTGCAAGGCATTATGCACACGCGCCAATAGCTCTCGGGCTTGAAAGGGTTTACGGATGTAGTCAAACGCGCCGAGGATAAACGCGTGTTCGATATCCTCAACGGCTGAAAGTGCCGTGACCATAATCACGGGCACATGGCAGGTTGCCGGAGTGGTCAAAAGCTTTTGACAGACCTCGTAACCTGAAATTTCCGGCATCATGACATCCACCAGCGCAAGGTCTGGCACTTGTTGTTGTGCCACTTCAAGTGCACGTCTTCCATTTTCAGCTTCAAGCACTGTCGCACCGTGGTCAACAAGCAGTTTGCGAAGATAAAGGCGATTAGGCAACTCGTCATCAACGATCAAGACACGCCCCGAGAGGGTCAACATCTTTCGGATGTTTGAAGCCCTGTTGGCTCCTGAAGACGCAGCCCAGTCGCCCTGCCAGCGATCAAGACGTGTGATGAGATCACGACAGCGCGCGAAATCACCTTGTTTGGCTAATTGGCTCAGCTCTTCACCGACCACGGAAATTTCGGGCACCCCAGCGGTACCGCCCATCCCCTGCAAAGAATGCGCTTGGCGACGAATGCGATCGGCATCGTTCTCATCGATGGCTCCATGCAACGCACGAATAGTCAATCGCATCTGATCGGCAAACACACACAAAACCTCTTCATCGACAACATCCCCTGAAGTCCGGAAGGTCTCGGCACGCAATACCATGTCTGGAATTAAATCCAGAAAATAGGACATCCAGAGGTCTTGCTTTGGAATACTTGATCCAGTCCCTTGCGGAGTAGGTATCATCATTGCGTTTTAACCTGGCGCCTTTCCACTATCGGTTTTGCTGGTGCTCTTGGGCAACCACTCGGCGACCACCCGTGACAATAATTTAAACTCGATGGGTTTAGAGACAAAGTCATCCATTCCCGCTGCTATGCATTTTTCACGATCACTTTGCATGGCGTGAGCAGTCATGGCAATGATGGGAACAGTCCGATTGCTTCCAATGCTTGTTGACTGTCGAATTTTACGCGTTGTTTCGTAGCCATCCATGCCCTCCATTTGGACGTCCATGAACGCCAGATCATACGTAAACTGTTCGAGGGCGATCAGCGCAGCGAACCCATTTTCAACGGTATCCACCGTCAGCCCCAACTTAGCTAGATATTTTTTCGCCACCAGCGTATTGACTGGATTATCCTCAACCAGCAGTACACGGGCGGAGAAGGCTGGCTTGGGTACACCCGAAACTTCTAAGGTGCGTGCAACCGAGGGAACCTTGCTCGTTTGCAAAGACGCTGGCCCCATCAAAAGATCACACAGAATACTATAAAGTTCATCAGGGCGAACTGGCTTCGTTAGCCAGGCAGAGAAACCCGACTCCTTGACTTGAGCGGTTCCTCCAGGATGGTCGAGCGAGGTCAACAACACCAACCGCATCCCTTCGCAAGCTGGATCATTTCGGATGGTGTTCGCCAAGGCGATTCCATCCATGCCAGGCATCTGCATATCCAACAGCGCCGCATGGAAGGTGTTTCCCTCGTAGTGTACCTGCCGCAAGATCTGCAACGCCTGTTGACCATCCGACGCCACCTGCACACGAACTCCCCATACATGCAATTGCGCAGTCAGCACCTGCCGGTTCGTTTCATTGTCGTCCACCACTAAGATGGACTTACCGTGGAGACACGCAACGAGAGGCTTAACAGCGGGAAGGACTGCCGTTTGTGGCACACCTGAATGAAAACACGCAGTGAACCAGAATGTAGTCCCCTTCCCTTCTTCAGATTCCACCCCGATCGCTCCACCCATCATTTCAGAAAGTTGTTTCGCAATCGTCAATCCTAGCCCCGTACCGCCAAAACGTCGTGTCGTAGAGGTATCGGCTTGACTGAACTTTTTAAACAATTTGTCAAAGTTGTTATTCGCTATTCCAATCCCAGTATCACTTACGGTAAAACGGAGACACACACAATCGGAGGATGAATCTTTTAGGAGCACAGGCATCGTTGTCAGATTGGGCGTTCCATCGACCTTCTTTTTGTCAATCTCTACCCGCAGCACAATCTCTCCTCGCTCCGTAAACTTAACCGCGTTACCCGCCAAATTTACCAATATCTGCCTCAGCCGAATCGGATCGCCAATTAAGCAATTCGCCACATCTGGCTCAACCGCACAGATAAACTCGACGCCTTTTTGCTGGGCACGTAACGCCAGCGGCGCAATCACCTCGTCCAAGACCGTACGCAACTTAAAGCTCATTTTTTCGAGTTGCAACTTACCTGATTCAATCTTTGAAATATCAAGAATGTCATTCAAAAGTGCGAGCAGGGTGTTCGCACTACTCATTGCAATCCTGGCAAATTCCCTTTGTTCATTGTCCAGACGACTCTCCAACAAAAGGCTCGTCATACCAATCACGCCGTTTAAAGGAGTTCGGATCTCATGGCTCATATTGGCCAGAAAATCACTCTTGGCCATATTAGCCGATTCCGCCAGTTTGCGACTAATGTTCAGTGCATTTTCCTTTGTTTTTCGATGGCGAACATTCACTAATGTTTGGGAAAACACTTTGAGGAGTTGCTTTTGAGCCTCAGTATAGACGCGAGATTTTTGCACCGCATCAAAGCCAACAAACCCGACACAATTCCCCTCATCCATCATCGGAACGGTCAAGAGGCTTTTAATGCCCTGCGCCTCGAGCACTGCCCGTGTATGATTTCCGGGTTGTAGGGCAAAGACATCCGGAATGCGTATTGTCTTGCCATTACGATGCGAATTTACCCAATCTGGCATAATCGTCAACGGAACCGATTGCAGATCGCTTTTATGTGGTTCAATTCCCTCAGCGCACCATTCATGGGTATTTCGACATATTCGCTGATCATCTAAATATTCAAATGCGTACGCACGATCCGCGCCGACGAAGGCACCCAATTCACCCAGCGCTCTATTAATCGCCACATCGACTTTCTCGAGCGGAAGGTTGATGAACGCAGACGAGAGCTTGATCAACATCTTCTGCATCCGAATCTGCACCTCCAGATCCGCTTCCGTTTGTTTGAGTTGCGAAATATCAATAAACGTCTCAAGCAGTTTTTCATGACCATTGATCTGGATCTTTCGGATCGACTTCATGATGGCCATTGGACTTCCATCCTTTCGCAGCAGAACACGTTCGGCATTTTCAATCTTTAACCCAAGGTCGGTGCAAGGGCAACGTCCTCTTTCGGCAGGACAAAGAAACTTGTGGCAGACACATCCAACGATTTCGTCAATGTTTGCACCAAACATCGCGCAAGCCTTTACATTACATCGTTCAATGCGATGCGTTATTGGATCAATGACGACCACGCCTGCATCAATATTGTCGAGCAGAATGCGTTGCAGCGCATCACTCTGACTGAGTGCCTCTTCTATCTTTTTGCGGTCCGTGATGTCGGTGTCGTTACCTCGATACCCTACGAGGTCGCCTTGGCTATCGAGGATAGGAATTCCATTGGTGCTCATCCAGAAAATCTCACCTGCTTTGGACTGAACAGGATTAATTAAATTCCGGAAGGGTTGCTTGCTGGCAAACACCTCAAGGGCTGATTTCTTAAACGCCTCGCGCGTGACTTCAGGATGCAGATCGTAGAAATGCTTCTTACCGACTATTTCATCTTGCGGGTAATCCAGAACCTGCTCCAACACAGGACTGACAAAGGTATACAGCCCCGTGGTATCCACTTCCCAGGTGATGGTACCGGCCTGTTCGGCGAGCT
>CAMBQV010000034.1 GCA_945870145.1 Akkermansia muciniphila | reverse complement strand
CTGCTGATAGAAGGCTGTTTTTTCTGGAGCGTCCACAAGTCCTGCGGCTGCCTTCGCGAGATCAATCACACTGCCCCCGCCCACAGCGGCCACCCAGTCCGGCCTGTCGCGCAGGAGTTCCGCGCGCAAGGCATCCACACCATCGACTGTCGGTTCGCCGCCGGTGTGCTCCCAGGTGCGGACCAGCGAATTGCCATTCACAATCGCTGCCAACGTCCCGGACTTCGCCAGCGACCGTCCGTGCACCACGAGGCCACTCGGACCAAACAAATTTGCCTCCTTTACCAGCGCGAGTACCGCACCAGGTTTGGAGATCGTCTGCTGAGGAAGAAGTAAGTGGCTAGGGATGAGGCTCATTAGTACACCATAATAATTGCGGCAATGACGAGGGGTTCGGTGCCGGTGTTCTCAACACTGTGAGAGCCTCCATTCCCCGTGAGGATGGCATCACCTATGGCGATCTCTACCCATTCGCCCTTCTCGAGGATGCGCCCTTTTCCTGCGAGGACGATATAGACCTCGTCATCCGCTTCATGCGCATGCTCGCCGATCGTGGCACCCGGCGGGATCACGAGGCGCGCACAGAGGCGCACCTTGGCTTTAAAGTTTTCGGGCTTGAACCAATGCTCCACGCATACGGTTCCTTGACCGCCCCGCATATTGGCCCGCTCTTCGACAACACACGCTGCATTTTTTGTAATCATAAAGGCTCCATATGGTTAAAATATATTCAAACTATACCGCTTCATTTTCCTTTCCGCAAGACTGCTTTTATTTCTTTCTTCCTTCTTGTTCCATAATCGCGTTTTTGCCATACTAACTATCTTGTTATCCCGCTGGAGAATAATATGCGAATAGTCGTGCTGGATGGATATACGTTGAATCCCGGTGATCTTTCATGGGCAGACCTGCAGGCTTTGGGGCCGTGCGAGATTTATGACCGAACCTCTATGACAGAGACGCTTCAACGCTCCCATGATGTAGATGTCCTGCTGACCAACAAGACCGTCCTGAATGAAGAGATCATGAGCCAACAGCCCACATTGAAATACATCGGGGTGTTGGCGACTGGCTATAATGTCGTAGATGTCGAAGCAGCGTCACGGCGTGGCATTGCAGTCACCAATGTCCCGGAGTACAGTACAGCCTCTGTCACCCAGATGGTCTTCGCGCATCTCTTTAATTTCTGCAATCATGTTGCGGACCACAGCGCGAGTGTCCGCGCAGGAGCCTGGAGTCGGTCAAAAGATTTCTGTTTCTGGGAGACTCCACTTGTCGAGCTACATGGAAAAACAATAGGCATCGTCGGGCTGGGAAGAATAGGCTTTGCCGTCGCGACGGCTGCAAAGGCCTTTGGCATGGAGGTGATCGCCTACAATCCCTCCACGCCTCGGCGTGTGCCTGAAGGTGTGACGCTGACGGACCTCCAGACCGTCTTTCAAAAGAGCGATGTTGTGAGCCTGCATTGTCCGCTCACAAAGACGAATACCCGGTTCGTCAATGCCGACCTGCTCGCGCAAATGAAAGCGAGCGCGTTTCTCATCAACACCAGCCGCGGACCGCTGATTGATGAAGACGCATTGGCCAAAGTCCTCAATGAGGGACAACTGGCAGGGGCAGGACTCGATGTCCTGACGAAGGAACCGCCAGACCCGAGCTGTCCATTGCTGAAGGCCAAAAATTGTTTCATCACCCCGCATATAGCCTGGGCGACACGCGATGCACGCGCACGATTGATGAGAACTGCCGTGGATAACCTGAAGGCCTTTCTAAAAGGCGACTCAACGAATGTCGTCAATGCAGTAGCCATCACCCCAAGTCCCATGTCCCAAGTCCCACGTCGCGTGACATCCTAAATCGTAAACACCTTCTGCCAGTCTGCTTCGTCCTGCTTCTGTTCATTCGGGACGACTAGGGAGAGAGTCAATCGGCTTGGCGTAAAGACCGTCTCGGCCACATGTTGGACGTCTTCCACAGTGACCTTGCGGATCCCCTCCAATGTCTCTTCGGGCTTGATCAGCTTTCCATAATTCAGAATGGAGCTACCAAGGAGCAACATCTGATGTTCGACGCCTTCGAGTCCGAGACGAAAAGTGCCTTGCAAGTAATCCTTGGTGCGCTTCAGTTCCGCAGCAGTGACTTGGGTGTCGATGATGCGCCGCACTTCCTTGCTGGTCAGCTTCAGTGCCGCCTCTGCGCGTGCGACATCAAACCCGCCGCTGATGGTAAACATCCCGGTTTCCTGGAAGAGTTGATATGAGGACTGGATCGAGTAGCAGAGGCCATTTTTTTCGCGCACAGTCTGGAAGAGGCGTGAGCTCATGTTCTCGCCCAGAATGCCATTGAGCACGCGCATTGCAAAACGGCGATCATCATGACGGCCAAAGGTGCGGAAGCCTGCAACCGCATGAACCTGCCCGATATCCTTACGTGACATCACAAAGGGTTTTTGCTGTGTCTTGCCATCAACGAGTTTATAGGCGAGCCCTTTCTTCTTGGGGATCCCACCAAACAGTTTTTCCACACATGCGACACAGGCGTCATGTTTTAGGCGCCCAGCAAAAGCGAAGACCGTGGCCGCAGGTGTATAGGCGCGCGCCTTGTAATCCAGCATGGCCTTGCGGTCAACCGGTATCAGTGTCTTCTCACTGCCGGCCAAAGGGCGGCCTAGGGAGTGGTTGACATACATGGCCTCCTGCAGTTGCTCCTGGACGACCGACTGGGGCTGATCCTGATACATCTTGATCTCTTCGATGATGACCGCGCGTTCACGCTGGAGATCAGCCTCGGTGATCTTTGCGTTCATGTACATATCGGTCAGTACCTGCACGGCCTGTTCCATGTACTCATACGGCAAGCGCGCATAGTAGCAGGTGTTCTCCTCCTGCGTAAACGCATTGAGATAACCGCCGCGTCCCTCGATCGCCTGTGAGATCTGCAAAGCATTACGCGTGGGGGTTCCCTTAAAGAGGAGGTGCTCCAAAAAATGGCTGAGGCCTGTTTCTGAGGCGCGCTCATGACGTCCGCCCGCATTGGCCCAGAGTCCGATTGCAACGCTCTCGGCATCTGCCATTTCAGAGGTGACGATCGTGGCGCCGTTCTTGAGAATCGTGATATTCGCGTTTTTCATAGTGTGTTTATTTCGCTGCGGCCATCATGGCGGCAAGCGTGGTTTTGCCATCGTAAAGCGCCTTGCCGACAATGGCGCCATAGAGGTTGGCACAGCCGAGGGCTTTCAGAGCCGTCACATGCTCCGGTGCGCTCACGCCGCCCGAAGCGATAATGTTGCATCCCGGGACAGCGAGACAGATCTCTTTCATCGCCTTGAGGTTGGGGCCACCCAACATGCCATCCGTCGCCGTGTCAGTGTAGATAATCGTCTTGACGCCCACGGCTTCCATCTGCTGCGCAAGTGAAACCGCACGGGTACCGGTGGTCTCCACCCAGCCCTTGACCTGCACAAAGCCATCACGCGCATCAATGCCCACGGCGATGCGATTACCAAAGCGTTTGACCAACGCTGCCAAGGTCTCAATCTTCTCCAACGCCCGTGTGCCGATAATCGCACGTGCAACACCCGCATTGAGTAATGTTTCGATGTGGGTATCCGTCCGCAGTCCGCCACCCACTTCAACCGGAATCTGGAGCGCGCGGATGATCTCGGCGATCACAGGGGCATGCTTCGGCTCGCCTTGAAAGGCGCCATCTAAATCTACCACATGCAACTGCTCCGCCCCCTGATCGAGGAACGTTTTGGCTTGAGCGACAGGGTCATCCGAATAGATCGTGGCCTCTTCGGCCTTACCCTGACGCAAGCGTACGCACTTGCCATCCTTCAAATCAATCGCAGGTAGGATAATCATAACGTCTAGATCGTCCCCTTGCTGGATGGGATGCCAGTTTCGCGCGGATCTTTTTCCACGGCCATGCGGAAGGCGCGCGCGAAGGCTTTGAAGAGCGCTTCGCAGACATGATGGGTCTCATCGCCATAGATATGGCGAAGGTGGATATTCATCCGCCCCTCGACCGAGATCGCACGGAAAAACTCCTCCAGAAGCTTCACGTCAAAATCGCCTGCCTTCTCATGTTTCACTGTGGAGATAAAGACAGAGAAGGGGCGGCCACCGAGATCAAGCGTTGCCTCTGCAAGTGACTCATCCATGGGTAGCTGGAAATAACCATAACGCCGGATACCCTTACGGTCGCCAAGTGCCTCTTGGATGCACATACCTAGGACTAGGCCAATGTCTTCGACTGTATGATGGTAGTCCACGTGGACATCGCCTGTTGCCTGGACCTCCAGATCCACCAAAGCATGTTTTGCAAACAACTCCAGCATGTGATCTAAAAAGCCGATACCTGTAGAAATCTTCGAAACGCCTGTCCCATCAAGGTTCAGCGCGATACTGATATCCGTCTCGCGAGTTGTACGCGTTTTGGTCACTCTTCTCATGGAGTACCTCCTTTTAAGAATTGCCTTATTGCCTCATTGCGTTATTTTTCCGAATCGTCTTTTCTCTCAGCCAGATTGCAACAATACACACTTCATACAGAATACACATCGGAATAGCCATAATGATTTGCGATAACGGGTCGGGGGGGGTCAACACCATAGAAAGGGTAAAGATGACCACAATCGCAATTCGTCGTTTTTCACGCAACGCCTGAGAAGAGATAAACCCGAGCCAGCCGAGCGCCAACAGTATGAGTGGCAACTGGAAGGCCAAACCGAAACCAATAAGCATCTTTAACGTAAAGGAGATGTGTTCATCAATGCGCACAATCTCTGTCTTTAGGCCGACCCAAGAGGTGATCTGCTCCAGCACCTTAATCGCGATATCTAAGGTTGTTGCATACGCCATCCAGACACCGCCCAAAAAGAGGAAGGTGGACCCCACGAGGCAGACAAGAATCATTGTCTTCTCGCTCCGCTTCAAACCAGGAAAGATAAACCGCAAAATAAAGTAGGTGATCAGGGGCAAGCTCAATGTTGTCCCACCCCAGAACACAACACGCAAAATGACCTCCACGCCCACTGTCCAGCCTAACCCTTGGATCTTGTCCGCAGAGGTTCCGGCTGGTGATTTCAAGAAGTCGACAATGTGTGGAACAAAGGGAACAATGATCAAGGAGCACACCACCCACGAGATCGCGCACTTGATGATGCAGTCGCGCAAATCCAAGAGATGTTCAAGAAAGGGCCGCGGCGGATCATTATAATCATCGCCCTCTTGCTTATTCGATGCAAAGCGCCCCACCTTCATGATTTCTTCTCCAATTCTGGTTCATGCCCCACTATGGGCGCTTCATGAGCCTCCGTCGGCTCTGGGATTGGAAGCCCCTCACTTGGATAGGAATCTCGATACTCGGGGGGCGTGTTGGGGTCCATGCCTGGTAGGGCAGTTTCGCCGAAACCTCCGTCAATGGGGGTGTCTTGCTGATCACTCGTCACGCCGTCCACGCCGGCGGACGTCCCCTCGCCGGAGTGTTCCTCTGGCTCGCCCATGGCGTAGTTCATGTAATCTGGCTCTTGCTTGTGTGGCTCTTCATCCATGGTCATGATCTGCCGCTTGAACTCATCTGCTGCACGTCGGAAGGTCTCTGCCCAGCGCCCCAGCTTACGCGCCATCTCGGGCAAGCGTTGAGGTCCCACGACGATCAGGATGACCGCCAGTAGGACTATCCATTCGCCAATGCTAACGGAGTCCATTAAAAATGCAAGCTGAGGTATATTCATCACCTGAGAAAATCCTCTCTTCGTGAAAACAACAAACGGCTATGCACCCTTCCGCACAAGTGTGTGCGACTGCGATGCGATAGCCGTGCGTGAACCTTCGCGTCAGACGCGGCTCTCTCTATTTCTGATACAGAGCGAATTCGCCGCGGCGATTCATCTTCCATACTGCTTCGCCCGAACCTGCCATCGCGGGTTTCTCGGAACCAAAGCTGCGTGTCTGCAGGCGGTTGCCATCTACACCCAAGTTGACCAAGTGACCACGAATGGCCTGTGCACGATTTTCGCCCAGCGCGAGATTGTATTCTGCGCTACCGCGAGCATCGCAGTGTCCTTCAACAACCAGCACATGCGACTCATTGGCCAGAAGATGCTTTGCGACTTGCTCAATCTTTGCTGTTTCGCTCGGTGCCAGCGCATAGCTGTCAAAGGCGAAATAGACAGGAGCCAAGGTGATACCTTCCACCTTCTTACAGGTATCTTCAAAACGAGTGCCCGTAATATTCTTGCCGTCCTCGCCTATGACGTTCGGGACATCCGTGATTCCAGGAGTATCTGAAGTCTCGTCCCCACCCCACCAGCTTTCGCAGCCTGTGCCTACCATCAGCAAACCGCAAACCAGTGCGATATTTGCAATCATCATACGTGAATTCATCATTGTACCTATCTCCTTTTTTGTTATAAACCGTTCTCGACTTACTTGCTCCAGTCCGGTGAACGCCAGTTCCCTGACGATTGAATCAACCGTACTGCTGGATCGCCGAGTGAATCCAGAATGTATAGTGTATTCCTTGCCGAACAAATAATATGCCGTCCATTCGGCGCCCACGAAGGATCTTCACTCCCCTCAGGCTGTCCAGAGATCAGTTCCGAAGAACCATCTCCCGACGGACTCATCATCGCGATCTGGAATATCCCATTTCGCAGAGTAGCATAGCAAATCTTATCCTTACAACTCCAGCTCGGATTTACATTTTGTGAACCCTTATACGTCAGACGCTTCGAGACACGCGTTGCGACATCCACCACATAGACATGGGGGGCTTTGTCACGGTCGCTGACATAGGCAATGCTTTTGCCGTCCGGCGACCAGCAGGGGCTGGACTCCGCGCCGCTCGGGGTAGTGGTCATGCGGGTGACCTTGGATGTTCCTAGATCAAGGACATAGAGCTCCGCGTTACCTTGGTACGAGAGGATCAGCGCAATGCGCCGCTGATCCGGCGAGAAGGCCCCTCCTGTGTTAAGCCCCTTAAAACTAGCTAATGGACGGCGGGAACCGCCAATCGTTTGGCGCAGCAGCGTGGGATAGCCTGGCTTAAGGCTGGTGTAGAGGATGTCGTTGCGATTAATGCCCCACAGGGGACCGATGACGCCCGCACTGTCATGCGTCACCTGAAACATACTGCCGCCATCTGCATCGCAGACATAGACATCGCCATTGTTACTACCCCGGCGATTGATAAAGACGATGCGGGAGGAGGCCATGCCAGTCTCGTTTTTGATCTGCTTGACCATCTCATCTGCCAGCGTATGCGCAGCTTGGCGCACCTCTGCCTTGCTTGCGGCGTTACGCGCCCAATTGAAATTCTTTCCCGGCCACGTCACCTTGGTGCTGGTTTGCAGACCACTGCCCGTCTCGAGCAAGCCTCCGACCACCGTGATGGTACCCTCGCGACCTGTTGAAACCTTGAACCAACCTGAAAGCTCTAAATCGCGCGTGAGCGTCTGTACAAAGAGCTGCCCATTCGGACCTGAAGCCCGTAGGCCGGACAGTGAGACCGAATCCTTCTTTGCACCCTCTTTGACAATGGAAATTTGAAGGGGTTCGCCTTGCACCTGACTGCCCACTCCACCACAAAGGAGGAGCACCAAAACCATGAACCGTAAGAAGATCTTATTTGAGGTAAACATAATGCGGAAAGTATACTGACTTGCGCCCTCTGCCCGCAAGCCCTATTTTTTAATCATTTTTCATCTTTTTCGCCTTTTTCCGTTTTCACGCTTGCTTAAGAGGCTCAAGGAACGTATGATATATACTCCTTTTTTAACCCTTACCAAGGTTGAGAAGGACTAAAAGGAGTAACGAAACTATGGCTAAGATTAATTTCGGCGGTGTTGTCGAGACCGTCGTCACACGTAAAGAGTATCCCCTGAAGAAGGCGCAGGCATTCCTGAAGAAGGAAACCATCGCGATTATCGGTTACGGGGTTCAGGGTCCGGCACAGGCATTGAATATGCGTGACAATGGCATCAACGTCATCATCGGACAGGACAAGAAGTTCGCTAACGACTGGAAGCGCGCGGAGAAGGATGGCTTCAAGGCTGGCAAGACACTTTTTGATATTGAAGAAGCCTGCGAAAAGGCCTCGATCGTCATGATTCTGTTGAACGACGCCGCCATCAAGCATGTGTGGGCTCGCATTCAGCCTTACATGACCCCTGGCAAGGCTCTCTATTTCTCGCATGGCTTCGGCTGGGTTTATCGCAAGCTGACGGGCGTGAAGGTGAGCGCAGATGTGGACGTCATCATGGTGGCCCCCAAGGGTTCAGGCACCTCGGTGCGCCGTAACTTCCTCGCGGGCGTGGGCATCAACTCCAGCTTCGCCATTGCGCAGGACGCAACTGGCAAGGCGCTGGATCGTACCCTCTCGATTGGCATTGGTGTTGGCTCGGGCTATCTCTTCCCCACCTGCTTCGAACACGAAGTGACCTCTGACCTCGTCGGCGAACGTGGCGTCCTGATGGGCTGCCTCGCGGGCGTCATGGAAGCTCAGTACGATGTGCTGCGCAAGAATGGTCACAGCCCCTCGGAAGCCTTCAATGAAACTGTTGAAGAGCTGACCCAGAGCTTGATCCGTCTCGTGGACGAAAACGGCATGGACTGGATGTACGCCAACTGCTCAGCGACAGCTCAGCGCGGCGCATTGGATTGGAAGCCCCGCTTCAAGAAGGCGACGCTCCCAGTCTTTGCTAAGCTCTATGAGGAAGTCAAGAGCCAGCGCGAAGCCAAGCACGTCATCAAGACCTGCGGCACGCCAGACTATAAGGCGAATCTCGAAAAGGAACTTAAGGTGCTCCGCGAGTCCGAAATGTGGCAAGCTGGCGCAGCCTGCCGTAGCCTCCGTCCGAACGAGAAGGCCAAAGCAAATGCTGCTAAGGCTAAGGGCGTTTCCGGCCGTGGCGCTAACTAAGAAGAGCCACCTCTTCATTCAAAAAACCCGCAGGAGGCCATCCTGCGGGTTTTTTTATACAGCAACTTAGTCCAAACGCCAGCCGACTATAGGTGGAACTCCGAACAAGAGCAATAATGCCAAGCCCAAGGTTGGCTACACTCTACGACTGGCTCGCCAGCCGGCTTCGCGTTCGAGACAACTGCTAACTGCCTCACGGATCGCCGGAAGGGTCTGGAGTTCGAAGAGGCGTCCACGAATGTAAGAGGATCCCTTTAGTCCGTGTAAGTAACGGAAGAGGTGACACCGAAAGGCGGCAGACAGATTCTCTTGGACTGCTGTGTCGTCACGCGGGACGCCATATTTCTCTTTCAGCATGTTGAGAAAATGGAGGTTGAGGTCCAGATGCTCGTTCAGGACACGCTGAATCTCGTCAAGGTCGCGCTGCGGACGAAGCCCGGTCGGCTTGAAGGGTGGGGGTTCAACCCCCGTTTGAAGGGTTGTGCGAATATCATCGAAAATCCACGGGTTGCCAATCGCTGCACGCGCGATCATGAGGGCGTCCACATGGGTCTCGTGGAGCATAGTCCAGGCACAGTGTTTGGAGCAGATACCGCCGTTGCCAATAATGGGGATCTTTGCGCGCTCCTTCACGGCGGCCAGAAGCGGGAGATCCACTGGACCACCATGGCCTTGCGAGGTGAAACGTCCGTGTACCGCGAGGGCACCTGCACCCGCGGACTCAGCAGCAGCGAGAATCTCGAAGACAGCAATCTTGTCGGGGGCAGGTCCGAGGCGCGTCTTAAGCGTGATCGGCAACTGCTTGACGGCACTTTTCATAGCCTTGAGGATATCGTGGATAAGCTGTGGATTCTTGATGAGCGCGGCACCAGCACCACACGCGGTGATCTTGTGAACAGGACATCCGGCGTTGAGGTCAATTGCGACAAAGCGCCCAGTTGCTTCAACTTTTGCAGCAGCTTCGGCCAGACTGTCGGGATTCGAACCATAGAGGTGGGCAACCACAGGCCCTTCGTCTTTGATGGTCTCCAGCAGGTACCACGTCTTCTCTGAGGCGTTCAGCAAGCCACGGTCGCAGGTCATCTCGGTATAGGTCAAGGCAGCCCCATGATGACGGGAGATGTGGCGCATGGGCGCATTCGTGTAGCCTGCCATCGGCGCAAGGAATACGAGGGGCAGACCCTCGTCAGGCAGATTAAAAAGGGTATGGAGTCGAGTGGGCATGGCGTGCATTATAGTACAAGAGCCGAAAAAAACGAATGACTTTTTGAAGAATCAGATTGTCACACTGCATAAAGAGCGTTAAACTCTAAAAAAATGAAAATGCTCTTCATCTTTGTAGATGGTGTTGGCCTTCGTGTGGCTGCTGCGGACAATCCGGTGAATCCGGAAATTTGTCCGACCCTCTGCCGTCTGATCCAAGAGCATTCGGTGGCGATTGATGCGTGCCTCGATATGGAAGGGCTCCCTCAGAGTGCCACAGGACAGGCCTCGATGTTTACGGGTGTCAATGCCGCACAATATATGGGACGTCATTGCGAGGGTTTTCCAGGGCCGAGCCTGCGCAAACTGCTGGGAGAGGACAACCTCTTTATGGCCCTCAGGCGCAAAGGCGTGCGCTGTCGCTTTGCAGATGCCTACATGGTGGACAGCGTGGATGAGTTGATGGCGCGCCGTTTTAAATCAGTCACAACGGTCATGGCCTTGACACAGCCCGAGACTATTTCGATCCAAGAAGACTTACGCGATAAACAAGCGTTGACGCATGACATCACGGGAGAGGTCCTTGTGAAAAAAGGACACGCAGTCAAGCCCATTACCCCTTTACAGGCAGCCGAGCATCTTCTCCAAGTGGCACGGGCGTATGACTTCACGCTCTTTGAAATCTTTTTGACTGACTTTGCTGGTCACTCCACGAACTTGGAGGAGGCGCACGATATTTTGAAGCTCTTTGACCTCTTTTTATCTGCAGTTGAAAAACTTTGCGCTTCAGCAGGGATATTGCTCGTCATTACCAGTGATCATGGCAATATCGAGGACATGGGTGTCCGTGGTCATACGCGTAACCCGGTGCCATTGATCGCGGTAGGTCCCGAGGCCCAGGCTTTCCTTGCCAATGCACGAAGCCTGACAGACATCACTCCACGCGTCATCAGTATGTACCGCTGATGCAATTACTTAGCCTCGATCGCGTAAAGATGGGTCTTTGTGCGCAGGATCAGGGTGTTACCAGAGACGGCAGGAGAGGCCATAAAGCCAACATCTAAACGATTCTCCGCGAGCTTTTCAAAGGTGCGACCTGCACGCAGGACAAGGGTCTTACCTGAGAGGCTGAAAAAATAGATTTTTTCGCCATCGTGAATGGGCGAGGCGATGAAATTGCCCCCGAGCGACTCTCGCCAGATCACCTTGCCTGTGGTGACATCCAGACAGTTTAATATACCGTGATCAGCGAGCATATAGAGCAGTCCCTTGATGACAACCGGCGAGGGTGTGACAGGTATATCTTTACCACCCATGCGCCAGAGTACATGGGTGTCCGTGATATCACCACGGCCAACTGAATTGATTGCGAGCATCTCCGCGGGGCCATGTCCAGTCACGGCAAAGACAATACCATTCTCGGAAACCGCACTCACAGCTGGAGTATGGGTCTTACTCCGAACGCGCCACAACTCTTTGCCGGTCTCGGGATCAAGGGAAATGATGGTCGTGGAGGCTGGGCTGATCAGTTGGTCTTTTCCATTGAAAGTCATGATATGGGGTGTGGCAAAACCCTTGCGAAAATCTCCTTCACCCTTTGGCTCGCCCTTTTCATTCAAGTCATTGAACTTAATATTGCGGTCGCTCTTCCAGACTGTCTTGCCCGTCAGTTTATCCAGCGCAACCACATATTGCTGGTCGATACCGTCAAAGGTTAGGATGAGGAGGTTCTTATACAGGATGGGGGACGACCCGGGGCCGCGGAAATGGCGGCATTTCAGGTCGTCGCGTTTCCAGAGCACTTCACCTGTTCCAGTATCGAGGCACGCTGTGCCATAGCTGCCGAAATGGAGATAGACACGTCCCTTTTCGATGGCGCCAGAGGGCGAAGCATACCCATTCACCGCGTTCATCAGGGGTTCGGGCGTAGCACAGGTGAAAAGCTGTTTTTCAAAGAGGACTTTTCCTGTCTCCAGTGCTACACAGTAGGCAAAGAAGTTGTTTCCCTTCTCGGTGGCACCCGTGACCCAGATCTGATTGTCTTGGCTTACGGGTGTGGACCAGCCAGCGAGTGGAAGAGCGATCTTCCAGCGGACATTGTTGGTTTCGCTCCAGGTCAAGGGCATTTTAGAGTCCGTCACAGTTCCATCGCTTGTAGGTCCTCGGAAACAGGGCCAGGAGTCCCCCGCGATTCCTGTTCCGTTCATGACGATGAGTCCCGCTACCAAGATCAATCTTTTCATATCATTAGTTTCCTTTTTGGACTTAAACTTTGAAGAGTTCTCCGTCACGCAGGCGTACGCGGTGTATGATAATGCCGAGCTCCTCTTCGAAGCGACGGGCTAGGGGCGTCTCGTTCTGCGTGAAGAGGGTAATCGCGACGCCCTGGGCGCCTGCGCGGGCGGTACGGCCCACACGATGGAGGTAGGCCTTGCTGAGTGTCGGGACATCGAGGTTCACGACATGGGTCACATTCGGGATGTCGAGACCGCGCGCAGCGACATCCGAGGCGATCAGCACCGCAGCGCGTCCGCTCCGAAAATCCTCCATGGCCTGCTGGCGCTCTTGTTTATCAAAGGCAGCATGAAGCTGAGCAACGTGAATCTTATGATGCGCCAACTTGGAGGCGACGATCTCCGCAGTCTCCGTGCGATGGACAAAGGCCATGACCCGCTTGGAACGAAGCGCATGGAAGAGACTCCGCAACACATCGGGTTTATCGCGCTCCTCGCAGAGGAGTCCCAAGTGTTCGATATTCGCGTTGACGGGTACGTCCACGGTTCTCAGCATGACGAGCTTGGGCGAGAGCGCGGCAATTGTCGTCATGCTCTGTTGTTGTTCGGTGGCGGAGACATAGACCAATTGGCGATCCCGTGGCATCCCATGCAACAGATCGTGGATCACCTTTGCACTTTCGTCACAGAGGAGGCGGTCCGCCTCATCAATCACAACGCACTTGACCGTGTGCGGCTTAAATTTGCGGAGCTGGATGAGTTCATGAATACGTCCAGGCGAGCCCACGACCACATGGGGTTTGGTTTTGAGCTTCTCGACTTGCCGTTCGATCAGGGTACCTCCAACCAGCAAGAGTGTGCGCACAGGGCGTCCTGCGTTTTTAGCCAGTTCGATACACTGGCGTTGGATCTGCAGGGCGAGTTCGTGTGTGGGCGCGACCACCACGAGCTGGGTGGCAGACAGCGCGAGATCGAGGCGGCCCATGAGGGGAAGGAGGTAGGCGAGCGTTTTTCCGGTGCCCGTCTCGGCGCAGAGATACGCGTCCTTGCCTGAGCTCAAGACCGGATAAGCCACGGTCTGGATGGGCATTGGCTCGGTGATGCCCTGCTTGGCCAAGGCTGCGACAAGGTCCTCTGGGACCTGCAGGTCCGTAAAGGTTAATTTGCTCATGTGATGACCGTCCTGATTTTTCTTTAGCTGTTCCCTCAAACTATACACAGCACCTCTTCAGGTTACAAGTCCAGACTTACTGACACTTATTGACACTCCGCAACTTGCTGACACTCCATCCCCACCCCTACGCCACGATGTTGATCAGGCGGCCGGGGACGCAGATGACTTTGCGGACGGGCTTGCCGGCAAGGGCGGCCTGGACGGCCTCTTGCGTGAGCGCGATCTCTTGCATCAGGGCCTCGTTGGCATCGACCGGCATCATGACGCGTGCCTTGGGCTTGCCCAACACCTGCACGAGCACTTCGACTTCGGAGACCTTGATGAACGCCTCGTTGAAGGTCGGCCAGGGCTCGTACGCGAGTGTATTCGTCTTGCCCAGAACTTCCCACAGCTCTTCGCAGAGATGCGGCGCAAACGGTGCGAGCAGCAGCACGTATTTTTCAGCTGCTTCGCGTGGCAGGGGCTTGTTGCCGCTGAACTCGTTCGTGAAAATCATCATCTGGCTGATCGCGGTGTTGAAGCTCATAGTCTCTAGATCTTCCGTGACCTTCTTGATCGTCGCATGGAGCAACCGCAACTGATCGGCATTCATCGGCTCATCCGTAAGCGTCTGCTCGGCAACCATGCGGAAGGAGCGCTTGAGGAAGCGGTAAACACCCTCGACACCCTGCGTGTTCCAGGGCTTAGTCGCTTCGAGCGGACCCATGAACATCTCGTAGAGGCGCATGGAGTCGGCGCCATATTCGCTGATGACATCTTCGGGGTTGACCACGTTCTTGAGGGACTTGGACATCTTCGCGGCAAACTCGACCAGCTTTTCGCCGGTCTCTTTGTGAACCGCACCGTCGGTGCGATGTTCGACCAGTTCCATGGGAACCAACGCACCACGGCTATCCTTGTGGGAGATGCCGAGAATCATGCCCTGATTGACGAGCTTCTGGAAGGGTTCCTTTGTCGAAACATAGCCGAGATCGAAGAGCACCTTATGCCAGAAGCGCGCGTAGAGTAGATGTAGCACCGCGTGTTCCGCGCCACCGACATAAAGGTCGACCGGCATCCAATACTTTTCCTTGGCCGGATCAATCGCCATCTTGTCGTTGTGCGGATCAATGTAGCGCAGATAGTACCAGCAGGAACCGGCCCACTGGGGCATGGTGTTGGTTTCACGGACACCCTTCATGCCTGTCTTGGGATCCACGTAGCTAATCCACTCCTTGGCCTTGGCAAGTGGCGGTTCGCCTGTGCCTGTTGGCTTGAAATCTTCCATGGGCGGCAGAAGCACCGGCAGATCGTTCTCGTCCACCAGCTTCATCGTGCCGTCTTCCATGTGGATCACCGGGAAGGGTTCGCCCCAGTAGCGCTGACGGCTAAAGAGCCAGTCGCGCAGTTTATATTTGACCGCGCTCTTGCCGACGCCCCGCGCCGCAAGCCACTCAATGGTCGCACGTTTGGAGTCCTGGACCTCCATGCCGTTGATATCGAGACCCTGCTCATTCGCGGAACGGATCATCTTGCCGTTCCCGGTCCAGCAAGCCTTGCCCGCCAAGACATCCCCTACATTCACCTTCTCTGCCGCAGCCTCCTGCGCATCGGGTTCGATGATGCAAACAATCGGGATGTTAAATTTCTGTGCAAACTCAAAGTCGCGCGTGTCGTGCGCCGGCACAGCCATGATGGCGCCTGTGCCGTAACTGATGAGCACATAGTCGGCTATCCAGATCGGGAGCTTATTGCCGGTGACCGGATTGATCGCATATGCACCCGTGAAGACGCCCGTCTTCTCTGTTGCCAGTTCCGTACGGTCCATATCGCTCTTACGCGAAGAGGCTTCCTGATACTGCTTCACTGCTGCGCGCTGCGCCTCGGTCGTGATCTGATCCACGAGCGGATGCTCTGGAGACAAGACCATGTAGGTCGCGCCGAAGAGCGTGTCCGGCCGTGTGGTATAAACTGTTACGGTAGAGGCGGCCGGCAGGTCGCCCGCAACGGTAAAGGTCACTTCTGCGCCTTCGGACTTGCCGATCCAGTTGCGTTGCATCTCCTTGATACCTTCGGACCAGTCGAGCGTCTCGAGATCGGCCAGCAGACGTTCCGCATATTCGGTAATCTTGAGCATCCATTGGCGCATGGGCTTGCGGATGACCGGATGGTTGCCGCGTTCGCTCTTGCCGTCAATAACCTCTTCGTTCGCCAAGACCGTTCCCAGCGCCGGACACCAGTTCACAGCGACCTCGGCGATATAGGCCAGCCCCTTCTTGTGGAGCTGCTCGAAGATCCATTGGGTCCACTTGTAATATTTCTCATCCGTGGTGTTGACCTCGCGGTCCCAGTCGTAGCTGAACCCGAGTGCCTTAATCTGTTCACGGAAGCGATTGATGTTTTTCTCTGTGGTGATGGAGGGATGCGTACCGGTCTCGACCGCGTATTGCTCAGCAGGCAGGCCGAAGGCGTCCCAACCCATCGGATGCAACACGTTAAACCCTCTCATGCGCTTATAGCGGCAGAGAATATCTGTCGCGGTATAGCCTTCGGGATGGCCGACGTGCAGGCCTGCGCCGCTGGGATAGGGAAACATGTCAAGGCAGTAGAACTTGGGTTTGGCTGTGTCAAAGTCATTGACCTTGAACGTCTTCTTCGTTTCCCAATAGTGCTGCCATTTCTTCTCAATCGTCGTGAAATTGTATTCGCTCATTTGGAATTGCCTTATTGCCTTTAGGGTTGCACGGGACACAAATTCATATCTGCCGGAATCGCAAGGATGGTCGCGGCCATGAGGTCGATGGTCTTCTCGACATCCGAGAGGCTGAGGGTTTCGATCGGGCTGTGCATGTAACGCAGCGGAATGCTGAACTGCGCAACTGCCGCACCAGAACGCGTCATGCGCATCGCAAAGGCGCAGGTACCGTTGCCACGGCTACGCACCTGGATCTGTGTCTCCATCTTCATCTTCTCCGCCTCACCGATAATCAATTCGCGCACGCCTTTGTGGTAGGTCGGCCCGCAGCCAACCACTGGACCTTTGCCAAGTCGGATATCACCGACGCTCTTCTTGTCCTCTTTCTGAGCATCAGAGGCAAAGGTCACATCCACACAAAGGCCGATCTGCGGATTGATGTCATACGCACTGGTATAACCCCCGATCAACCCGACTTCCTCCTGAACACTGGCGACCATGTGCAATGCGATATTCAATTTCTGATTCACAAGCCGTTTCATGACCTCGGTCACGATGAAGGCACCCACGCGATTATCAAAGCCACGGCACGCCACGCGATCATTCCCCAACGGCCGCCAGCCAGAGTCCACAACCGCGCAATCCCCCAGCGAGACCCGCTTCAGCGCATCTTCACGGTTCGTGGCGCCAATATCCACAAAGATGTCGGTCAGCTCCTTGGGTGCACAGTTTTCGCGTTCCTTCGGGGACATCAAATGGATCGGACGTCCACCAAAGACACCGTTCACAGGTCCGTTCTTGCCTTGGATAATGATGCGCTCACTTAAGACAGTCGGCACAGTCACGCCACCCAGGGCTGAAACATAGAGAAAGCCGTCATCGTCGATATGCTGGACAATAAAGCCGATCTCGTCGCAATGACCCTCGATCATCACACGCAGAGGCGCCTCCCTGTTCAAACAGGCGCGCAGATTGCCGTGAATGTCGATCTCTATGTCCTTGACGCCAGCCTGCTTCAGGGCATCGGCCAACACCTTCATGCCGTCATATTCAAAGCCAGTCGGTGTCGGTGTCGCCACCAACTTTTTCAATAAGTCACATGCTTCGTTTGTCATAGTTGCTCCAGGGTAAGTGTCAGTAAGTCCAATCAATAACGTAATAAGGCAATAACGCACTTCTTACTTCAAATTCGTGATGACCGCTTTAATCCGGCGTACACCTGCGGAGGAGGACTCCTCCTTCTGGATTTTGAATCCACCTAGTTCGCTTGTGTTCGCCGCATGGGGTCCACCGCAGACCTCCATCGAAAAATCGCCCATGGAGTAGACCTTCACCTGTTCGCCATATTTGCCGGCGAAGAGCGCGGTTGCACCTTTGGCCTTTGCAGCTTCGAACTCCAGAGTTTCGACCGTGATGGGATGTGCTTTCTTGATCTGCTCATTCACCAAGTCTTCGACTCTCTGAATCTGCTCAGGGGTCATCTTGTCAGGATGCGAGAAGTCAAAACGTAACCGCTCCGGTGTGATGTTCGAGCCCTTCTGCAACGCATGCGACCCGAGGACAATTTGCAACGCCTTGTGCATCAAGTGCGTCGCGGAGTGCAGACGCGTCGTGACCGCGGTATTGTCCGCGAGTCCGCCCTTAAAGGTCGCATCACCCTGCTTCGAGGTCTCCTGATGTTTTTTGAATGCTTCATCATAACCGGAACGGTCCACGGCGAGTCCCTGTTCCGCAGCGAGCTCCTCTGTGAACTCCAGCGGGAAGCCATAGGTGTCGTAGAGCTTGAAGGCGGTGCGTCCTGAGAGTGTGACCTGGCCGTGCTGCTTGAGCGCTTCCGCCACCTTGTCAAACTCACGCTGTCCTGCGGCGAGCGTCTTCTCAAAGCGCTCTTCTTCTGTGGCCAGTTCATGAATCACGGTATGGCGATGCTTCTCGAGTTCCGGATAAACATGCTTGTAGTTGGCGATGATGATTTCTGCCAACGTTTTTGTATAACCAGGTTCGATACCGAGCAACTTCGCATAGCGGACTGAACGGCGGATCAACCGGCGCAAGACATAGTTCGCGCCGAGATTGCCAGGCTTGACGCCACCCTTGGGGTCGCCCAAGATAAAGACCGAAGTGCGCAGGTGGTCGGCGATAATCCGTGACGCACGCACGGCCTGCTCTTCTGGAGGTTGCGTTGTGGAGAGTTCTTTGATCTTCGCCATCAGCGGGGCAAAGAGTTCGGTCTCGTAGACTGTCGAATAGCCGTTCATCATGCAGATGGTGCGTTCGACGCCCATGCCGGTATCCACATTGCTCTGCTTGAGGGGTTCGTAGGTGCCCTCTGCGGTCTTGTTGTACTGCATGAAGACATCGTTCCAAATTTCGATGAACTTGCCGCAGCGGCAACCGGGACGGCACTCTGGACAACAGGCTGGCTTGCCGGTGTCAATAAACATCTCGGTGTCGGGGCCGCAGGGACCTGTGGTGCCTGCGGGTCCCCACCAGTTGTCCTCCTTCGGCAATGCATAGATGCGCGCCGGCGGAATGCCCAGGCTCTCCCAGATGGCGATGGACTCCTCATCGCGCGGCACATTGCCTTCGCCTTCGAAGACCGTGACGCTGAGTTGCTCTGGCGAAAAGCCCAGTTGCTGAGTCAGAAACTCATACGACCAGGTGATCGCCTCACGCTTGAAGTAATCGCCCAGGGACCAGTTGCCCAGCATCTCGAAGAAGGTCAAGTGGCAGGAGTCACCCACGGCATCGATATCGCCGGTGCGAACGCACTTCTGCACGTCTGTCAACCGGCTGCCAGCGGGATGCTTCTCGCCCAGCAGATAGGGCACCAGCGGATGCATGCCTGCGGTCGTGAAGAGCACAGTCGGGTCATTCTCCGGAATCAGCGAAGCGCCGGAAATAATGGCGTGTCCCTTGGACTCAAAAAATTTCAGATACTTATCTCTCAGTTGGTCAGCTGTCAGGTTCATTTTTTTTCTCCGTAAAAAATCATTGGAATATTGGAAGAATGGAATATTGGAATGGTGGAATAATAGCCGAAGTAATCCTTGGCAGTCTCAATCTGCAAGGCCAAGTTTCCAATTTCAATACCCATGATTCCATTGTTCCATCATTCCGTTATTCCGTTGTTCCGTTGTTCTCCTCATTTCTTCAACTGCGCGAAACGTTCGCATTTGGGCAGGGCGCCGACGAGCGGGCGGGCATAATCAATAAAGGCCTGGGTCACGTTATTGCCAGCCTTATTGATGAACTCGTCTGGAACATGGCGCGTCTCCTTGGCGACATTGCGCAAGGGGACCACTTCAAAATCCACAGCATACCTCTTGGTCGCTTTGCGCTTGATCGCGATCGAGCCACTCAAAATATCGTCGCAGACTGCCGCCTGTACCGCTGCCACGCCCACGAGGCGAGCTTCCATTGCGTCGCTCGAGGAAGCGATGCCCGGAAAGGAGCGTTGAAGGTAACCGAAGGTATCGGCGCGCACGCGCTTGATGCCAGCCTTCTCCTTCACAATGCCGGCGAGCAGGTCGCCCAGCGCGCCCGTGCCGCTCAACTGCACATTGCCATGGGAGTCAACCTCCTTGGTGTACTTCGCGAGGATTGGCGTGCCATCCTTGTCAGCGATTCCTTCAGAGACTGCGATGACGCAGCGGCCATACTTCTTCATGGCGGCCTGCACATCCTTCACAAAGCCCTCGATGGTGAAGGGACGCTCTGGGAGATAGATCAAATGCGGTCCATCATCCTCTTCATTTCGTGCCAGCGCCGCGGCCGCGGTCAAGAAGCCAGCATTGCGTCCCATGATGATATCAATCTTCACACCGCCCAATGCGCGGTTGTCGAGGTCGTCGCCCTTGATGGCGCAGGCCACGAAACGGGCCGCACTTCCATAACCGGGTGTGTGGTCGTTCTCGCGCAAGTCATTATCAATCGTCTTTGGGATATGGAAGCAACGGATTCCGTAAGCTGCCTTTTGCGCGGCTTCGTTGATGATATGAACCGTCTCTGCGGAGTCATTTCCGCCGATGTAGAAGAAATAGCGGATCTCGAGTTTCTTCAGCACTTTGAAGATTGCCTGACAATCTTCGGGAGTGGGTTTGCGACGGACCGAGCCGAGTGCAGAGGCAGGGGTGTTGGCAACTGCTTCCAGCGTGGACCGGCTCTCTTTCTTCAGATCAATGAACTTCTCATCCAGAATGCCTTGAATGCCATGTAACGCGCCATAAATCTTGCCGACAGCCTTGTTTTCACGCGCAGCCAAGACGGCTCCGACTAGGCTCTGATTGATGACCATCGAGGGACCACCGCTCTGGGCGATCAGCATATTCCCTTTTTTCATAACGTGCTCCTTTATCTCTTTCCTGAAAAGAGTCAATTATGTTACACTTTTTACATGCGTAATGGAAAGGCTGAAATAGAGGAAGTTGAAGAGGAGACAGGGGATTTTTCCTTTGTTCCCACGCCAGATGCTTTCGAAGTGACGCCCACCCCTGTGCGCCGGTCGTTGACCTCGCGCGATGTCGAGCATAACCAGCAGGTTTCTGCGTTTTTTAACACTATCATCCCAGGTTTACCGATTGATAGGGATGCCCCCCAGCTCCGTCCTCCCGTGATCCCCTTCTCTGAGATCATGGAGGCAACTCTCAAGAAGCTGGATATCCATACGAGTCCCTTCATCGACGACCTGGCTGAAAACTGGGCCTCCATCGTCCCGCCTGCTATTGCCAAGCTGACTCGGCCCGGCAAGTGGGAAAACAACATTCTGTACGTCTATGTGTCCTCCTCCACGCAGCTTTTCGAGCTCCGCCGGACAGCACTGCATTCAATCGAAGAGGCCGTCCGCGCCTTTGCCGGAACCACCCTCGTACGCCAAGTCCGCCTCATGGTGGAAGTTGGTGGAAGTAGGCAGTAGCAGTAGACAGTTGGCATCGCCGTAGACAGGACCCGCCTTCGCCAAGGCTATGGCGAGGCAGGATGTCTGCGCCACCTTGCTGGCTCTCCAGCAGTGAAATTGTTTGGAGTACCGCCTTCAGGCGGAATTTTAAAGCGCGTGTAACTTTGCTTCCGCCTGAAGGCGGGACTCCAAACGCTAGGTTAACGTTGGGGAACTTATTGACACTTATCATGGCCGCCGTAGCCGTATCCGCGAAGGAGGCTGGCACTTCCAGACTTACCCTGGCGCGGCGGAGCCTTAGCGAAGCCGGCTGATACTAATTTTCGCCTTAGTCCTCGACAGGATCGAGCTCGATCTGTTTGGCGCTACCTTTCATGGCGATACTCTTAATGCTGACGTGGATGGGCTCGCCTTTAAGATAGTCGTTCGTGAAACTCTGCTTCAATTTATGCGAATCCACAACCCCGACTCCTTCAAACTGAGCAGGAAGCGCGACGACGAGTCCCCTGATAGGATTCACCTCTGCGATAATCCCTTCAAGCACATGCTTGTCATTCTTAAATTGGTTAACCGCCTCGGGATTAGATGTGACCCACCCCCAGGAAACACCGTGTATTAATATGATGATCCCAAACTCAATCTGATAACGGAGTTTACGATTTTTGTGCCGAAAGAAATGCTGGGCAAATAAAGCCCCTGGCCAACCTCCTGCCAATTCTAAAAGGTGAAGATTAGCCTCTGGTGTTCGCCTTCTTTCTGATCTAGCTGCTGCCTTGTCTATGCGGTACTAGTGAACAGTCAGGATACTCATGAGCGCATAAAAAGCAAGCGGATGAAACCTAAGGATCTGCGCGAAGATGCAGATCACATAGATAATGAACAAAACAATCGAAATAACCCATACAATCGTGAAAGGCGACCATGCTTTACCGAAAACCTACGTGTGTCGACACTGACATCATTGGCGATTTTCTCCTGCATCATCCAACGCGGAATCAGTTGGACAATCTGATGAAGAGTCGTATATACTTCTGACGTTGCTTTTTGTTTGTTCATTAGTACCTTGTAGAGTTATAAGGGAACGCTCAAAAAGCAACACATTTTCAATTTCTATGGGATGTTAGTGAAATTCAATGATTATTCAATTTAGACTAAGTTGTTGCGCTACTCTCCACAAGACCATAAATTATGGCAAACTTGTGCAATAAAAAAAGGAACACTATCAAATGATCAATAGGCAAAAAGTTGGCACAACGATTGCGATTGCGATACTTTTGATTGGTCTTGCAACATACGGGCAACAACGTTCTCTCAGTTCATTTAAAGGTCCCCCTTTGAAAATAGTGGGCGAAGTGAGTTGGAGTGGCGTTGTTTACCTTGACCGAGATGTTATCGTCACGGCCAATGCTGTTCTCACGATTATGCCTGGCACGGTTGTGTTGATAGAGCCGCAACTGGATCGCGCAAAACAAAATATGCCTCTCCCCGACTTGGCTTCCTTCCCCATTGAGGAGCTGTTGAGAAACGGCATATATCAGCAATTTGTCGAAATCGCGGTGCTAGGCACGCTCAATGCAAACGGAACTAAAGAGATGCCGATCGTGTTCTTCGCTGCAAAGGAGTCGCTGAAAGGGAAAAAGAGTTCTCAAGTCATACAAAAAGATGGAAAATATCAGGCCGGCAATCTAACTGTTGATCCGCGTGCTCCGATGTTTCAAGAATCTTCCTTGTGGGGAGGCATCCTCTTTCCATTTGAAAGCAAGGGGATGTTAAAACACTGTGTTATTGCTAATGCAGTAAAAGCGGTAACCTGCTGGAGTTCTCAACCCACTTTGAAGAACTGTATTTTT
>CAMBQV010000033.1 GCA_945870145.1 Akkermansia muciniphila | reverse complement strand
ATGAGTCGTTTTCTGGGCAGGGAGGTCTCATTCCTAGTTGAATGCTTTGACCGTACAGGCCTGGCCTATGGCTGGAGCGCGGAATACCTACCCTGCATGGTTCAGGGGCTCCCTGCGAACGTTCGCAAGACCTTGCAAACCTTTACCGTGCGCTCTATCGACAACGGCGTATTAGTTGGCTGATATTCTCTTGTGTCGTTCCGTCCTTGCGTCCTGAAGTCACTGTCAGTCGGTTCGTGTGTGACACAAGGACGAAAGGACGTAAGGAAAAAAAAGACGCACAACTGAATGTGCGTCTCTTTTGTTCATGTGCAGCGACTGGGATTACAGTTGCATCTCTGGGAAGGCAGGCGTGGTGATCTTTGCCGCGGCCTTGAGTTCCCCGATGTATTTCTGGATCGCTTCCTGTGACTTCTGACGCTTCAGCTGTTCCTTGACTTCATCGGCAACAGGAACGGGGCGGGGCTGCTTTTCGCGTTCGCGCGCGATCAGGATGTGCGAAGCCGAGACGGTTTCAGGTTGAGCAGGGGTATCACCCTTGGCTTCAACCGCTGGGGTACGAGCTGTGACCTTGATCAGGTGGTAGCCGAAGTCAGTCTCAACGATGGCACCCACTTGGCCGATAGGCTGTGTGAAGGCCGCCTCTTCAAAGGCTTTGACCATCTGGCCGCGTTGGAAGGTGCCAAGATCGCCACCCTTCTCTTTGCTGGGGCAGTCAGAGTTCTCTTTGGCGAGTGCTGCAAAATCCCCACCTTCGGTGAGTTGTTTCTTCAGCGCCATAACTTTTTCGTGTTTTGCCTTGTTAGCATCGCCGAGGTTCTTGTTGGCTTCGGTGACTTCAGCATTCGCGCGTGTCACATCATCAATAACCTTTTTGACTTCTTCGTCTGTGATGGCAATACCATTCATGATTTTCGCTTCAAGAAACTTGTCAATCATGATACCTTCATCAAACTCCTTGCGCGCTTCAACTTCGCCGAGAGGGGAGTCCTTGAAGTATTGCTCGACTGTCATGTTCTTGGCTTTGAGCATGCCTTCCAGGCGATCGGTCTGCTTTTTGCGGTCCTCGTCTGTGATTTTTGTGCCGGCTTTCGTGACTTCAGCCAAGATCAAAGAGCGCATGATCATGCTGGAGACTACACGTTGTTCAAAAAAGTTACGGGCTTCGACTTGCTGTTCAGCAGGGATGGCCTGTGAGCTCATCACCTTGTTGACAATGGCGTCGATATCCTTACGTACAAATTTTGTGTCATTGACAGAAGCCATGACTTCGTTCGGATCTTTGGGCGCTTGGTTCGCGACCGGGGCTACTGGGGTTTGGGCCGGCGGAGTCGGTTGGGAAGGTACAGTGGCATTTTCCTGTTTCTTGCAACCGGATGCGGTGACGAGTGCGACAGCGATCGCAGTGCAAAACAGCGGTGAACTTTTCATGGTTGTTGGGTCTCCTGTGACGCAAACGTTCGCGTCGTTTTTATTTCGACCATCTCAAGGGTCACCCTACGGACCGCCGCGGGAACATCGAGATGGCAAGTGATAAATATACCAAGAAATCTGGATAATCCAAGCGGAAGTTTTGCTTTTTCATCCTTTTTCTTTGTTGGACTGGGGTCAAGGTGGAGGGGGTAACGTCCGGAAATGAGTTTGTTTCGCAAATGGGTGAAAGCTTCTTGGATTGTTGGATGGAGAGATATGAGGTTCTCGGAAGCATGAGGGGAATGATCGTGCTGACAGCGTAGGCGGCCGGTTGCCAGCGAAAAAGAGAACCACTCAGGGGGAGGGGTGTGGCAGGTCTCGCAGGGAGAGAGATTCGGAAGAACGCCTAAAAAGTAGAGCAAGTGCAGTTCATAGCGAATCATGCACTCCAGCAAGGGGGCGTCAGGGTGTGCCGCCAGATAATCCAGCGTCTGGCTGAGATGCTTGTAGATATCTGCATGTTGTTCACGCGGAGGAAGGGCCCGCGCTGTTAATTCGACCAGATAGCTTGCAAGAGCCGCGGCTCGCCAGTTTTCGCGTAAGAGATCGCGCCGATGGTGGGGTTCACACTCCTTGGCAATATGCACGCCATCATGTTCGCGCGTGTAGAAGAGGAGATGGCAGGTATAGAAGAGGTCATATTGCCCGAGAAAGGGACTTTTAGGACGACAGGCACCCTTGATGGACGTGGTTATACGTCCGTGGTCCGGGGTTAGCCACGTGACGATGTGGGAGGTCTTCGACCAGGGCCGTATTTGGAGTGCAATAGCCTCTGTCTGGGTGATCATGAGGAGTGAACACTCTTTTTATGTTTGTTTGCCAGGTTCAGGAGTTGTGCTGGCAAGAGGTGTCTGCTGTGGTATACGTTTGTCGTAGGATGCACGCAGCCGTAAAAAGATCACGCCACAGACGGGAATGGAGATCAGATAACAGACTCCGATCGTGCCTAACGTGATCCAGGAGTGCGAGACAAGCATTCCAATAACAAAGATGACGAAGATCGCCACTGGAATTTGATAGCGCGCGCTGATGTGCATCTTCTTCATTGAGAGGGTAGGGGCCCGACTCGCCATGAGAATTCCACAGATGATCAACATTGCACATCCAGTCCAGGGGGACTGCAGGAGAGAGGACTCGAAGTGAAGATCAAGGATCGCGGGTGTTAAGACAAGTCCTGCTGCACCAGGGGAGGGGAGACCCACAAAAAAATGTTTCCAGTAAGGCTGTGAAGGACCATCGTCAATCATGATATTGAAGCGTGCTAGGCGGAAGGCGCAGCAGAGCGCGTAGAAGAGGGCAAAGGCCCAGAAGAGACCACGAATGGGGAAGAGCGGACTTCCGGCAGGGACAACTTCCATGATCCAGAAATAAGTGAAGATGGCAGGGGCTACACCAAAGCCGACAAAATCTGCTAGCGAGTCAAGTTGTTCGCCCAGCTTAGAGGTGACCTTCAGCATTCGCGCCATGCGTCCGTCCAGTCCATCTAAGAAGCAGGCAATGGTAATGGCAATGACTGCCAGCCGCCACTGACCATCACAGCTAAAACGTATCGAGGTGATGCCGCTGGCTGCGGACATCAAGGTGATCAAGTTTGGCAACATGGCCCTAACAGGAAGTTCGCGCGGTGTACGGAGTTGTTTCTGTTTTCTTTTGCGAAAGCGAAATTTGCTCATAAGGGATCCTTCTGGAGAGTCTTATACAGGTTGATGGCTAAGCCTTAAAGTAGGCAATAGGTGTCTCGCCGGCAATCATGGTCTGGCCGACGCGCACAACGGGTTCAACCCCTGGGGGCAGGTAGACGTCGAGGCGGCTTCCAAACCGGATCAATCCAAACCGTTCGGCCCGTTCAAGACATTGCTTCTCTTTGACAAGGCAGAGGATGCGTCTGGCAACAAGTCCTGCAATTTGAACAAAGGCCAGTGTTTCACCTGTTGTTGCCTTCATCAGATAGAGATGCCGCTCGTTCTCTTCACTTGCCTTGTCGAGTGAGGCATTTAGAAAAGATCCTGGGATATAATGAGTTTTGAGGATTGTCCCGCCAGCAGGCATACGATTGACATGGACATTAAAGACGCTCATAAAGATGCTGACGCGCCAGACTACTGGGCTGGGGTTGAGTCCGAGTGTCGCGGGGACAGGAACCTCTGTGAGCATGGAGACCGTGCCGTCGGCAGGGCTGACAATCGCAAGGGGGTCGCGAGGTGGAACGCGTTCAGGGTCCCTAAAGAAGAGTGCGACAGCAAAAGGAAGCAACCATAAGATAACAACCCAAGCTCCATAACCGTACCATGACGCACCCCCTTGAATCGCTAGGACGAGTAACGCAGATATTCCCACGAAACGCCAGCCCTCGGGATGGATATGAGGACAAAGCAACTTTGAACAAGATAAATCAACTGTATCCATAATTTAACCTACATGAAAAAGAAATTATTATCTCACACAGGACCTCATCATGCAAGGATACGCTTAGTATAGAAAAAAGAATAATTTCATCGAAGAGGAATTGACAGGAAGAGCTTATCTTTACTATAATGTTGGCATTCAAGAACTCGAAAGAGGCTTGGATGTGTTCTGTTGTTTGAAGCCTCCCCCGTTTCAAACACAGGTTTCCCCCCTGAAGAGCACAGGATAAATATATATGTCCTCCCTGGCGGCGGGTAAAAGTTTAGGCTTTTATCCGCCGTTTTTTTTGTGTATTGTGAAACATCATGAATACCACAACAATCATTTTAGCCAACGGGCTTTTTCCAACGCATGCGATCCCGCTTCGCGCCATGCACGAGGCTGCTCGCATTGTTTGTTGTGATGGTGCAGCCAATAGGCTCGTGGACTATTCTGAGTTTTCGCCTGTCGCGATTGTTGGCGATGGAGACAGTCTTTCAGAGGGTGCCCGTGAAAGATGGCCTGCGATTCGTGTGACGAGCACCTGTCAAGAAACGAACGATTTGGAAAAGGCTTTTCGACATTGTATTGAAAAGGGGTGGAAAGACCTTGTGATTTTAGGGGCTACGGGGAAACGCGAGGACCATACGCTTGGGAATCTCTCGTTGCTTGCTGATTTTTCACGCGAGGCAACGGTGAGTATGTTGACAGATGAGTGTCTGATTACGCCCGTTTCAAAAGAGGTTACTTTGCCCTCTGCTCCGCAACAACCCGTCTCGTTCATCGCCTGTGAGCCACAATTGCGGCTGACAGTCGAAGGCGTTCATTATCCCGTTCGAGATCTTGCGTTGACACGTTGGGCGACCGCGACACTCAATATCGCCACGGGTGCATTCATCCGCGTAGTTCCCTCAGGGGGCACGGTTCTGGTTTTTCAAGCTTTCTGAAGTAATAGGTAGGCCCACCGCCCGAGGTGTCAAGGAACAGCTTGTTTTTGACTTTTTGGAGTAACGAATATGAAATTGGATGCGGAGTTTTGTGAAACGCGATGTCCGGTCTGTACACGCGCACGCAAAGGAAATGCTTTTGCAAAAATCATGCAGAAGCTGGAAATGTTACTCACGTTTGGTGGCTGTCCTGCCGGCCGTGACCGTCAGAAGAAATACGGTGTGAAACCCAACGAGAGCCGACTATGAAAATCCCTGCCGCCGACAATATGGGCCTTTCTGAGCGAGGCGATGGGGTCCTTATTCCCTTGAGCTCAAACAACAACGATAAAGGATCGCTGTTTGCGGGTTCGCTTTTCTCAGGCGCGACGTTAGCGGCCTACCGTGCGACGGAGCGGCTCTTTGCTTCGCGTGGGCTGACTGGCGAACTCGTTGCGAAGACGGCTACCATTGACTATCTGAAAAGGATTGTCACGGATGGTCTGGTTGTCGCATCCCCAGTTGCTGAGCCTCTTCTGAAGCCGAATGGCAATTACACCGTGACGATGCGCGCCCGCGTCACCGACACCGCAGGCGTCGTCGGTGCCGAATTGACGGCAGAATTCATCTTGCTTAAGAAAGTTGACTAAACCTCAAAATGGTGGGTTGACCCGTCCAGTCGGATATGTTAATGTAAATGACTCATTTTTTGACGAGAAAGGTAGGAACAGTCCACTATGAAGATGACATGGCAACCCTCGAAATTGAAGCGCGTCCGTAAGATCGGTTTTCGCGCACGTATGGCGACCAAGGGCGGTCGCAAGGTATTGAACGCCCGTCGGGCCAAAGGGCGCCTGCGTTTGACGCAGGTGTAATCACGTGGCCGAGGGCGTCATGGTTGATGCGACTCGGACTATAGAAACGGTGCCCAAGCCGCTTCGTTTGAATCGTCTTGTCTCTGCACAGTACAAAACTGTGTTTGGACATAAACATTCCCTCTATGGACAGACGATGTCAGTTTGGGTGGCGCCTTCCAGTGATGCCGACCGAAAGGTCGGCGTTATTGTTTCTAAGCGGATTTTTCGGCGTGCGGTAGATCGCAATCGGGCCAAGCGCCTGATGCGCGAGGCTTTTCGGCAGACAGCACCTTCTTTGGTTACAGGTGTGCATATTGTGTTGATTGCCCGTTCGGGCATCAAGGACAAGAAATGCACTGAGGTCATGAAGGACTTTGAGCGGATTGCGAAGCGAGCAAAACTGTGGGAGCCTACCGTTAGATGAGGTAGGAGTGGCAGTGGCATGAAAGCAATACTTTCTTTGCTGAATAAAGGTCTTTGTGCTCTCTTGATCATGGTTGTAAGAGCCTATAAAATCGTGATCTCGCCACTGATTGGACCCTGTTGTCGTTTTGAGCCGACCTGTTCGACCTATTGTATTGAAGCTTTACGTTTACATGGCGTATTTAAAGGACTTTGGCTCACCGTGTGCAGGCTCTTCCGTTGTCGCCCGTTTGGGCCATCCGGGTTTGATCCTGTGCCCGAGAAGCATGGAAGCTCACCGCCAGGGGCGGTGAAGTAGCAGTAGGCAGTAGCAGTTGGCAGTGAGACCATAACCCCGAGAATAAACGAACCAGTACTTTTATCAACGAATTAAAAGAATTGAACGAATTCCAATTAGCTTAATTCGTTTAATTAGTTGAAAGCCGTTGAAGTTATACACAAGAAAGTGATAGTGAAGCGAGTATGAATACGCAAGAGAAGATTATTGCAGGACTTTTGGCGGTTTTTTTAGTCGGTTGGCTCTTCTATAGCCAGACCCAGCAGGTTAAGCAGGCGAAGCTTCGGACTGCTCAGCAGGCCGTTGCCCAGCAGGCAGGCACACTTCCACCGGAAGCTACGCAAACGAATGGGGCGGCACCTGTACTGACCGCACCGCCGTCGAGCCTTGTGGCGACGCCTGTAGTTGCTGTGCCAGCCACGCCCAGCGTACCTGAAGAGCTTGCGGAGTTGGCCGATGATGAGGTGCGCGTCACGATCTCTTCACATGGCGCGGTAGTGAAGAAAGTCCAGTTGAGTCAATTTTCAACGAAACCTGGTAAGATCAGCGATTCCAACCCCCCGCTTGTCCTCGATTACTCAGTGGCTCCTGCCTTGGCGTTGAGCGGGTTCCCTGGCGTTGCATCCAATGCGCCCTATGAACTGAGAAAGGATGCCTCTGGTCGCATCATCACCTTGAAGACTGTGACAGCACAGCAACTTGAGGTGACGCGCCGTATCGAGTTACTCAAGAACTATCATATTGTTGTCTTGGACACTGTGAAAAATCTGGGTGCTGAACGGTTGCTGATTGGCACAAATGAAATTTGTATTGGCGTGATGCACAAGGAAGCCTCTGCGCAAGCGGTTTTGTCGGTGGACTCTCTGCCTGTCGGGGAGAAGGCGAAGACAAAGTATTGGGGGTCTGAGAAGTTAACCAAGACCTATATGCTGGGCGGAAGCGTGGGCGGGTGTGGCGGTTCCTCGTCCGCAGCAGGAATGCCTGAAAGCATCACAATCCCTGTGGAAGAGTCTCAGAAGTGGGTGGCCATCAAGTCGCGCTTTTTTGTCAGCGCACTGGCCAGTAGCGAGACAAATAGTGGTTTTTCGCTGAAGACGGTGCGTGATGTCAAACAGCCCAATTTCTCTTTGACCGCACTCTCAGCAAATATGATTTTCCCTGGTCGTTCTCTGGAACAGGGAGAGGTGATGACGCGTAACTACACGCTCTTTGTCGGCCCCAAAAAGCTCTCGCTTCTCAGGAGTATGGGGAATCAGATGGAGAGTATCATGGAGTTTGGCTTTTTCAGGTGGTTCTGCGAACTGCTGGTGCCGACGCTGAATTTCTTCCATTCCGTGATCCCGAATTATGGTGTTGCGATTCTGTTGTTGACCCTGTTGGTCCGTATCATCTTCTGGCCGTTGACCCACAAGAGTACGGTCAGCATGAAGAAGATGCAGGAACTCCAGCCCAAGCTTAAAGAGATCCAAGCCAAGTTCAAGGACAATCCGACGAAGATGCAGCAGGAGACCTGGGCGTGTTACAAGGAGAACAAGGTCAATCCCTTGTCGAGCTGTCTGCCCATGTTGATTCAGATTCCCGTCTTTATCGCGCTCTTTACCGTGTTGCGTTGTGCCGTGGAGTTGCGTTATGCCCCCTTCCTCTGGATCGTTGACTTGAGTGAGCCTGAGAATCTCTTCTTCGGGATGATCCCCTATATTGGGTCCCTCAATATCCTCCCGATCCTAATGGCCGCGACCATGGCTCTGCAGACCTATCTGACGCCTTCAGCCGGCGACCCTGCGCAGCAGAAGATGATGTTGATCATGATGCCGATCATGATGCTCTTCATGTTCTATAGCTTCCCTTCAGCGTTGTCCCTTTACTGGACTGTGAGCCAGGTGCTATCGATTGTGCAGATGATGATGATCCGCCGCAAGGTGGCGCATGAACATCCCACGGTAGAGGTCCTGTCGCCTGATGACTCGTCGCTGACCCGGCAGCAGCGCCGCGCTGCGACACGGTAAGGAAGAGGAATTGCCTTATTGCGTGATTGCGTTATTGCCTTATTTTTGTAGCCTCCGTGATGAATAACATGATCCAACCGCTCACATCTCTTGCGAATCCGAAGGTGAAGCATGTGGTTAAGCTTCGCCAGCGGTCGCATCGTGATGAGGCCGGGCAGATGCTGGTGGAGGGGTATCGCGAGTGCAAGCGCGCCTTGGATAATGGATATCAGCCCGAAATGCTCTTCTTTTGCGAAGAGCTCTACCTCAAAAATCTGAATGAGCCAGAGATTGTCCGGCAATGCCAGGAGAGGGGGGCAGAGCTCTATGCCTGTTCCAAGCCTGTCTTTGAGAAGATGGCTTACCGTGAGCGTCCGGAGGGGTTGCTGATCGTCGGACCTCAATGTAGCCGCAAGCTTGCCGATCTCCAGTTGCCTGAGCATGCGTTGGTGGTTGTCGCGGAATCCATTGAAAAGCCGGGTAACTTGGGGACGATTCTACGTTCGGCTGATGCAGCAGGGGTTCATGCGGTCATCGTGTGCGATCGCTGTACAGACATCCACAACCCGAATGTGGTTAGGGCCTCTACGGGCACCCTTTTCTCGCTTCCGGTTGTTGAGGCGGAGAGCGATGAAGCGATAGCCTATTTACGTGAGCGAGGGTTTTGCATCCTTGCCACTACGCCCCACACGGAGAAATTGCACTCCGAAGTCCCTTTGACAGGTAATGTTGCCATTGTCGTGGGAACCGAGCAATATGGGCTGACTGAGAAGTGGATGACTGCTGCGGATTTTCGGGTACGCATACCGATGTTCGGGCTGGCGGACTCCCTCAATGTCTCTGCTGCCACCACCATCCTCCTTTTCGAGGCTGTCCGTCAGCGTATACAAGCCAAACAGCTCGTGGTCAAGCCTGCCGAAGCCTGGCATGGCGAAGCCACATTTGACGAGTAATAATTGGTCTAAAAATAGCGTGAAAAGCACATGCTTCGCGCTTGTTTAAAAGACTGTTTTCGGCTATACTTTTACCTTTATTTTTTAACACGGAAAAGTTATGTCTGACGATACTCCAAACCTCACCGAAAATCCAGTGAAGCCCGATGCCGACAATGGCAATTATACGGCTGCAAATATTACTGTTCTTGAAGGCATGGCGGCCGTTCGGAAACGTCCGGCCATGTATATTGGCGATACCGCGGAACGAGGTTATCATCACTTGGTGTACGAGGTCATTGATAACTCGATTGACGAGGCGTTGGCAGGCTATTGTACGCACATCGATGTGACGATTAATCCGGATGGTTCGCTCTCCGTTGTTGATAATGGTCGCGGCATCCCCGTGGACATGCATCCGACGGAAGGTCGCCCGGCGCTTGAAGTCGTGCTGACGACCCTGCATGCGGGTGGCAAATTTGATGGCTCTAACTACAAGGTCTCAGGTGGTTTGCATGGCGTAGGTGTCTCGTGCGTTAATGCCTTAAGCGAGTGGATGGTCGTGGAGGTTCGCCGCAACAGCAAGATCTATCGTCAGCGCTTTGAAAAAGGCGAGCCGGTCACACAGTTGGAAATCGTTGGTGAGACCCATAGTGGCACCGGCACAAAGGTGACCTTCTATCCGGATCACTCGATTTTTACCTGTCACGCCTTCAAGTGGGATATCCTTGCAAACCGCATACGCGAGTTGGCCTTTTTGAACCGTGGCGTCTCGATTCGCTTTCAGGACTTGGAAAACGAAACACCGCGTGATGAATCCTTCCTCTTTAACGGCGGTATCGTTGAGTATGTTCAGTTCTTGAACAAGAACAAGACGCCGGTCCATGAAGAGGTGATCTATTTTTCAGGCAAGAAGGATGCGATTGAATGTGAAATCGCGATGCAGTATACCGAGGCATACAATGAGATTGAGTATAGCTACTGCAACAATATCAACACAATTGAAGGCGGCACGCATCTGTCTGGTTTTCGTTCGGCGCTGACCCGTACCGTCAACAAGTACATCATTGACAATGGGCTTCAAAAGACTACCGAGGAGGCCTTGACTGGTGATGACATTCGTGAAGGTATTACAGCCGTTATTTCTGTGAAGGTTCCGCAGCCTCAGTTTGAAGGTCAGACCAAGACGAAGCTGGGTAATAGCGAGGTCGAAGGTATTGTCGCTCAAATTGTGAATGATCAACTGGGAACCTATTTTGGTGAGAAGCCGAGTATTGCGCGAAAAGTTATGGAAAAGGCCGTGTTGGCCTCACGTGCGCGTATCGCAGCACGCAAGGCACGTGATCTAACGCGTCGTAAAGGCGTGCTGGATGGTTTGGCCTTGCCTGGCAAACTGGCTGACTGCTCAGAGCGTGATCCCGCGAAGTGTGAACTCTTCCTCGTCGAAGGTGACTCCGCAGGCGGTTCTGCTAAGCAAGGGCGTAATCGCGAGACACAGGCGATCCTTCCGCTCCGGGGTAAGGTGCTCAACGTGGAGAAGGCCCGCATCGACAAGATTTTGAACAACAACGAAATTCGGACGATGATTACGGCCATTGGCGCAGGCTTTGGTGCAGATGAATTTGATGTTGCCAAGGTGCGGTATCACAAAATCATCATCATGACCGATGCTGACGTGGACGGAGCGCATATCCGTACGCTACTCCTGACCTTCTTCTACCGTCAGATGCCAAAGTTGTTGGAGAATGGGTATATCTATCTGGCGCAGCCACCGTTGTACAAGATCGCACGTAAACAGCGCGAAGAGTATATTGAGAGCGATGAGCAACTGACTCGTAAACTGCTCTTTCTCGGTGCGGACGACATGGCGGTGCGGCGTACCGATGGACGTGACTTCGCACCAGCCGAGTTGCGCTCGTTGCTGGAATTGCTCGCAGAGATCGAAACGACACTGCATGGCGTGAAGCGTCGGGGCATTTCGATTCCGGAGTTGCTCAAGATGCGTAAGCCAGGCACGGGCGAAATTCCTCGTTATGTCACGATTGTGGGAACAGGCGACGAGGCGAAGTTCTCCTTCTCCTTCACCGATTCAGATTTGGCACATGCGCGTGAGACGGCTGAAGCCGTCATTGGGCAGCCTATTGATTTGGCGGTAACGCAAGTCCAGGGCTATTATGCCAACCAACAGATGTCCTTCCGTTGGCTGGAACTCTACAGAGCCAGTTTGCTGAAAAAGGAGCTGGATACCTTGAATGGCTTTGGCTTTGATGTGCAGCACTATTTGGGCGGAACGGAGCCTGTCGTCTTTCTGAAGGAGGATGGCGACGATGTGCCTGTCAACTCGTTGCCTGCACTCCTCGACCTTGTCCGTGAACGCGGTCGCAAGGGGCTCGTCATTCAACGTTACAAAGGTCTCGGCGAAATGAAAGCCGAACAGTTGTTTGAGACGACGATGGATCCTTTAAAGCGCAGGATGCTACGTGTTACCCTTGATGATGCTGTTCGCGCAGATGCAATCTTTACGCTACTGATGGGCGATGAAGTCGAACCGCGTCGTAAGTTTATTGAGGATAATGCCCTGAACGTCAAGAATCTGGACGTCTAGGCGTTAGAAGTGCTGGAGTTTAGCGCAATGGAGATGAAGAACACGAGAGCCGTTGTACATGGTGTCCCTGGAGAGCAGGCGAGAGCACGCGGAGTCTTGCGCGCCTTTGTGCCCTTGCTGGGTGTTGTCTTTCTTGCTGGTTTGTTTTTTGGTCTTGCCGCACCGCGTGTACCCGATGTCTTTGTGGGCTTCGGGTTCCTCATTGTTGCGGCACTTCTGGTTTGGAATGTGCGCGATGGACTCCGGAACGTCAATGCCTTTTTTAAAGGAGCGCGTGGCGAGGAACGAGTTGCACTCTTGTTGGAATCGCTTCCTTCGGGTTATCACGTCTTTCATGATTTTGTCTCAGCTTGTGGTTCTTCGATTGACCATGTGGTTGTCTCATCGTCTGGAACCTTCGTTGTTGAGACGAAGTGCTGGGAGGGAGAGGTGATTGTAGAGGAGGGGGTTCTGTTGGTGAATGGGAAGATCCCTAGTCGCTCGCCGATCCAACAAGCCAAGCGCTCCGCTTCTCTTCTGGATGCGCTTGTTTCAACTCGCCTTCCCTCTCTGCCTGCTTGTCAGGCGGTTGTCTGTTTTGCAAGTAATACGTTTAAGCCAGGGCAGGTGTGTGTAGACGGCGTGACCGTTTGCAACGCCTCAGAATTAACAGCCTTTCTGTTGGGACATGCGGCAGGTGTATCCGTGGATGACTGTGAACGCATTGTAAAAATGATGGAGCAAAAAAACGCATGATTAAGTTCTACCGCTTCGGTATGGTTCTAGCCCTTTTGGGGGTCCTCAGTCTCGGCATGCAGGCCGAGACAAATGGAGTGGTCAAGCCTTTGGCTCCCCAGCCCTATTATGGTGAGATTTCAAAAAAGGTGATGCGCGTGTTGCCAAATATGCATCTACTCCAGTGTCCTGTTGATGAGGCATTATCCCGAAGGTCATGGACAAACTTTGTGAACTCTTTTGATCCAGAGCACAGTTTTTTCGTGCAAGAGGATATTCGTGAGTTCCAGCGTTGGGAGACCAACATGGCCTACGTGGCTAAAGCAGGGGATGTCTCGTTTGCATATCAGATGCATGAACGCTTCCTGAAACGGTTAGAAGAACGCTATAATTTTGTCACCAATCAGCTCGCAACCCCTTGTTCGTTTTCAGAGAACGAGGTCTATACGTGGAAGCGAAAGGATGAACCGTGGCCTGCCACTGTTGAAGAGCAGAATGAGCTGTGGCGTAAGCGGGTTAAGAATGAACTGCTGGCGAGTCTCATTGGGCGAGAGATGGAGAAGGCTGCGGCCACCAACAAGTCGGCAACCTCGACAAATAGTGTCGCCACATTGATGGCAAATGGAGGAGCTTCTACGACCAATTCACTGGTGGATACGCCAGAGGTGATGATTGGGAAACGTTATAAACAGTTACTGACGATCTTTCAGGACATGGACGAAGAGATTGTTTTACAACGGTATCTTAGCGCCTTCGCCATGTCATATGATCCTCATTCGGATTATATGTCTCCCATGCGCAAGGAGGATTTTGACATAGATATGAATTTGAGCCTCTGCGGAATTGGTGCTATCCTGCGGAGCGAGGATGGCCTGATCAAGGTCATGGAGGTGATGCCTGGCGGTCCTGCAGGGCGTGACAAAAGGGACGTACGACTGATTGCCGGAGATAAGATTATTGGCGTGGGACAGGGGAATGCTACGCTTGAGGATGTCATGCACATGCCGTTGACAAAGGCTGTACGCAAGATTCGTGGCAAGAAGGGAACAAAGGTTGTTTTGCGCGTGATCCCTGCTGCAGATCCCAGCGGTACAACCACGAAGCTGTTGGATTTGGTTCGCGAGGAGGTGAAGCTTGAGGAACAGGCAGCGACCTCACGCGTGGTTAGGGTTACCTCAAGTCTCGGGACAAAGATGAATCTTGGTGTTGTACGTCTGCCTGCGTTCTATGGAACCATGGATAAACGTCCAGGCCAGGACGGTTTTCGGAGTGCGACACTGGATATCGCGTATATCCTCGCTCGACTCAATACGGAAAACGTTTCGGGTTTGATTTTGGATCTTCGAAATAATGGGGGAGGCTCCTTGCGCGAAGCCATTACCCTCACGGGTTTGTTTATTCGCAGCGGTCCCGCTGTACAAGTCCGAGAGATCAGTCAGATCGCTACCCTGACTGTGCCGAACTCTGATCCCACACTCGCTTTCCGAAAACCGATGATTGTTTTAATCAATCGCGCTTCAGCGTCTGCTTCTGAGATTGTTGCTGGAGCTCTGCAAGATTATGGGCGCGCCGTGATTGTGGGGGATACGCAGTCGCATGGTAAGGGAACCGTTCAGACAGTCATGCCGCTGGGCAACGAAAAATATGGTTCGATTAAGCTGACTACCGCGAGCTTCTACCGGATCAATGGCTCCTCCACGCAGCTTAAAGGGGTTGCCTCTGATATCGTTATTCCATCCCTCTTGGAGGGACTGGATATTGGCGAAGATAAACTGCCGGGAGCCTTGCCGTACAGCCAAATTGAGGCAGCCTCCTATATTCCCGTGTCCGATATGGCGAAGTTTGTTCCAGAGTTAAGGCGCATGTCAGCTGAACGTCTGGCTAAAAATGCAAAGTATAAGAAATATTGCACGTTGGTTCGCCATGTTAAAGATCTTTCAGAACGCAAAGAGGTGACATTGGAGATCACGGCCCGTCGTAAGCAGATGGAGACCGAAAAGGAGATGCGGAAACTTGAGGAAGATGCACTTCCAGAGGACGAGGAGAGCGCTCTTCCCAAGAAGTCCAAAGAGGACGATGGTGTTGTCTTTGAAGAGGCTACGAACATCCTTGCTGACTTGATTGACACCATGGGAAGTGCTGACCTGCCGCTGGAGACTGAAGGTGACTTACGTACGCGCATGATGCGTATCTTTGGTGTGACGCCGTAGGAAGCGAATCATGAAAATTAAATTTACTAAAATGCATGGGGCAGGGAATGACTTTGTCCTCATTGATGACCGTGAGGGGAAGGTCCCGTGGGAAGATCACTTTCTTATGGCTGCCTTGGCCGGTCGTCGCATCGGCATCGGTTGTGAGGGAATCATTCTTTTGCAACGCTCTGACAAGGCTGATTTTCGGATGCGTTTCTTGAATCCCGATGGAACCGAAGTGGACATGTGCGGCAATGGCGCTCGCTGTGCAGCTGCCTTTGCCCACTCCATCGGAGCAACAGGGCGGGCTCTGACCATGGAGACCTTGTGTGGCCTGGTGGATGCCCAGGTGAGCGATGGCAGCGCGTGCGTCTGGATGCCCGAGCCTGCTGATAAGAGCTATGCGGTCGAAGTTGAGGTGGATGGTGAACATGTCCAAGGTCATTTCATCAATACAGGTGTTCCCCATTTTGTCGTTCCGGTTCCGAATGTAAGCGCTGTAGACGTTCAGGGCCTCGGACGTAAGATCAGACTCCATTCAGCCTTTGCGCCTGATGGGACCAATGTAGACTTTGTGACCTTCCGTCCGCCGAATCGCATGACGATGCGGACCTACGAGCGAGGTGTCGAGGCAGAGTCTGGTGCCTGCGGTACAGGGGCTGTAGCCGGCTGTGTCATCGCCGTGGAGACCGCCCATTTTACTCTGCCGACAAAGGTGAAAACCTCGTCAGGCTTTGAACTGGTTATTGACGGGGACTGGCGTCACGGAAAGTGCACAGGTCTGACCCTAACCGGTCCCGTCAAGTTTGTCTTCACTGGCGAGATTGATCTCGATACGGTCGACATGGGCGCGGAGATCAGCTAAGGCATTTGAATATCCAATCATCAACACGGAATGATCAATAACCATCGGATGCTATGATTTTCTCCTTGGTTATTGGATATTCCTTGTTGGGTGTTGGACATTTATTAAACTAAAAAACCGTTCTGCCTGAGCAGGACGGTTTTTTAGTTTAATGTGCGTATCCGCAACTACTTCTTGCTGTTCTCTTCGATAGAGACTGCGACTGCGACGGTCGCGCCGACCATCGGGTTGTTGCCCATACCGAGGAAGCCCATCATTTCGACGTGTGCAGGAACCGAGCTGGAACCCGCGAACTGTGCGTCGGAATGCATGCGGCCCATGGTGTCGGTCATGCCGTAGGAGGCTGGACCTGCGCCCATGTTGTCAGGATGCAAGGTGCGTCCAGTTCCACCGCCAGAAGCGACGGAGAAGAACTTTTTGCCCTTCTCGATGCACTCCTTCTTGTAGGTACCTGCGACGGGGTGCTGGAAGCGGGTCGGATTGGTGGAGTTGCCGGTGATGGAGACATCCACACCTTCAAGCCACATAATCGCAACACCTTCACGCACATCGTCAGCGCCATAGCAACGGACGTTCGCGCGGTTCCCCTTGGAGAAGGCGGTCTTCTTACTCACCTTCACTTTGCCCGTCTTATAGTTAAACTCTGTTTCGCAGTGCGTAAAACCATTAATACGGCTGATGATGTAGGCGGCGTCCTTGCCAAGACCGTTCAGGATAACCTGCAACGGGCTCTTGCGAACCTTGTTCGCCTTCATCGCGATACCGATCGCACCTTCAGCAGCAGCGAAGGACTCGTGACCTGCGAGGAAGCAGAAACACTTGGTCTCTTCACGCAGCAGCATGGCTGCCAAGTTGCCGTGTCCGATACCGACCGCACGATCATCTGCCACAGAACCAGGAATACAGAATGCCTGCAAACCTTCGCCAATGGCTTCAGCAGCCTCAGCGGCCTTCTTGCAGCCCTTCTTCAGTGCGATTGCAGCGCCCAACACGTACGCCCACTTTGCATTCTCAAAGCAGATGTTTTGGATGGAGTTGCAAATTTCATAAGGATCAAAACCTTTGTCTACGCACAGTTTGCGCGCTTCTTGGAGATCCTTGATGCCGTATTTTTTGCAGACCGCGTTGATCTGTTTGATACGACGTGAATAACTTTCAAATAATTGCGATGCCATAAAATCATTTCTCCTTTCGGGTAACCTTTCGGCTACCCCTGCGATTATTCATGCCGAGGGTCGATGTACTTCACAGCACCGTCTTCCTTCGTGAAGCGACCGTAGGAACCGGTACACTTGTCGAGGGCCTCCTTGGGATCCGTCCCCTTCTTGATCATTTCGAGGAACTGACCGAGGCGGATAAATTCATAGCCGATGACTTCGCCGTTCTTGTCGAGCGCCAGGCGCTTGACATAACCTTCCGCCATCTCCAAGTAACGGACACCCTTTTGCGCGGTGCTGTACATGGTGCCGATCTGGCTGCGGAGTCCCTTGCCGAGGTCTTCAAGACCTGCGCCAATGGGAAGTCCACCTTCAGAGAAGGCGCTCTGTGTGCGGCCGTAAGCGATCTGCAAAAAGAGCTCGCGCATCGCGGTGTTAATTGCATCGCAGACGAGGTCAGTGTTCATGCCTTCAAGGAGCGTCTTGCCCGGAAGGACTTCAGCGGCCATCGCTGCTGAGTGGGTCATGCCTGAGCAACCGATCGTCTCGATCAGTGCTTCTTGGACGACGCCATCTTTGACGTTCAGGGTGAGCTTGCAAGCGCCCTGTTGTGGTGCACACCAGCCTACACCATGTGTGAGACCGGAAATGTCAGTCACCTGCTTGACCTGCACCCACTTGCCCTCTTCAGGAACTGGTGCCGGACCGTGATTTGCGCCCTTTGTGACGCAGCACATCTGCTCGACTTCATGTGAGCATTGATATGGACAACTCATGCGTGTTACCTCCATGTTTAAAAAAGAAGCTAATAGTATACTGAAACAGTTGACTAAATACAATAAGCAAGTCAGGGAAAATGGCAGTTTGCAGTAGGCAGTGGCAGTCGGCAGTAGCAGTTGGCAGTAGCAGTCTCCTTCGTGATACGTACAGGCGGGGGCGCAGAGGTTGACACAAAAAAAGAACCTGTGGCGAACCACAGGCTTTTTATATCAGCGCTCAGCTTCAGCAGTCAATTATTGCCGACTGCCACTGCTTCACTCCCACGCTTACTTGGCGTAAACCTTCTTGGAGTGATAATGATTGTGGAGGAGGTGGTGAGCCTTCTCACTGAGGGGCTTGCCGAGGAACTCAGCATAGAGCTTCTGCACGTCGGGGTTGAGGTGCGACATGCGCAGTTTGCTCTTCTCGTCATCGGAGTAGATGCCAGCCGTACGCAACTTGCGGACTTCGTCTGTCGCGCCCGTCGGCTGTCCGCCACCGCCAATACAGCCACCGCGGCACGCCATGACTTCGATGAAATCGTAGCGTGGCTTGCGGCCGGCTTTGCGGTCCTCGCGGATGGAATTGAGCACCTGCTCCACGTTGCCCATCTGGTGGGCAATCGCGATCTTCACCTTGGTTCCCTTGATGTCAATCTCCGCTTCTTTGACGCCCTTCATACCGCGGGTCATCTCGAAGTTGATGGCTGGTGGTTGCGCATCGCCGGTGATCAGGCAGTAGGCAGTACGAAGCGCTGCTTCCATCACGCCGCCTGTGACACCGAAGATGGTTCCTGCGCCAGTATAGGAGCCAAGAATATTGTCGGCGTCTTCTGATGCGAGTTTCAGGAAGTCAATGCCCGAGCTCTTGAACATACGTGCGAGCTCACGCGTGGTGAGCACGACGTCGATGTCCTGATGTCCGCTCGAAAACATGTTTTCGCTGCGGGAGATCTCGTACTTCTTTGCTGTGCAGGGCATGATGGAGACCATGTAGATCTTTGCAGGGTCAATACCCATCTTCTCTGCGTAATAGGTTTTGGAGAGCACGCCGAGCATCTGTTGAGGGGACTTCGCAGAGGAGAAGTTGTCAATGAAGTCAGGGGCATACTTTTCCATCCAGTCCGTCCACGCAGGACAGCACGACGTAATCAACGGCAGGGTGCCATTCGTTGTGAAGCGCTCGATAAACTCGCTTCCCTCTTCCATGATCGTGACGTCAGCAGAGTAGTTCGTGTCAAAGACGGCCTTGAAGCCTAGACGACGCAAGCCCGCGTAGGTCTCGCCCGTCATCAGTGTGCCTGGGTCCTTGCCGAAGGCTTCGCCGATGGCCACGCGGACTGCAGGAGCGATCTGGACGACGCAGTGTTTGTCAGGATCGCGGAGTGCATCCCAAACCTTGCGGGTTTCATCGTTCTCATAGATGGCGCCTACAGGACAGTGCGCAGTGCACTGTCCGCACTTGATGCAGGGCGACTCATTGAGTGTGACATCTGCTGCAGGCGCGATGCGCGTCTTTTCACCACGGCCAATGAACTCCAATGCCCAGACGTCCTGCATGCCTTGACAGACCTGCACGCAGCGTCCGCACTTGATGCACTTCTCTGGGTTGAGCACGATGGACGGGGTCGAGTTGTCGACGGGAATGGAAGGAACATCTGTGGGGAAGGGAATTTCCCGGATGCCGAAGTCAGCCGCAAGCTTCTGCAATTCGCAGTTGTTATTGCGCGGACATTGCAGGCAGTCGTTGGGATGGTTCGCCAGGATGAGTTCCAAGACGGTACGACGTACGCGTACAATGTCAGAATCATGCGTGGTGATCTTCATGCCTGGAGTGACCTCTGTGCAACATGCACGAAGGAGTTTGGGCGAGCCAGCCTGACGGACGACGCAAATACCACAAGCAGCCCAAGCCGGAAGGTCTGGGTGGTGGCAGAGTGTCGGAATTCGGACCTGAACAGACTTTGCGGCATTCAGGATGTTAGTTCCCGCCGGCACTTCGACGGGGATACCATTAATTTCAAGTTGAAGCATGTTAGCCATAATATTAAAACCTTTCCTAAATTACGCGCGGGTTACCGCTTGGAACTTACAGACATCATAGCACTGGCCGCACTTGATGCATTTGGCATTGTCAATCACATGCGGCTGTTTCCGTTCGCCGGAGATGGCATTGACCGGGCAGACACGCGCGCAGGCGGTACAACCGACACACTTTGCCGCGAGGATGGTGTAAGAGAGCAGGTTCTTACACTTCTTAGCGCGGCACTTCTTTTCCTCAATGTGCTCCTTGTACTCCTCGTAAAAATAACGCAAGCTCGAGGTAATCGGATTCGAGGCTGTCTGACCGAGACCACAGAGGGAGGCGCGGCACATGGCCTCGCTGATATCCTTCATGTTCTCGATGTCTTGCAGGGTGCCAGTTCCTTTGCAAATTTTCTCCAGATAGTTCAGAAGTTTGCGTCCACCGATACGGCAGGGCGCGCACTTGCCACAGGACTCATCCACAGTGAAGTCGAGATAGAACTTAGCAATGTCTGGAATGCAGTCGTCTTCGTCCATGACGATCAGACCGCCCGACCCCATGATGGAGCCGATCTTTGCCAGATTGTCGTAATCAATCGGGACATCCAAGAACTGGGGAGGAATGATACCGCCGGAAGGACCACCTGTCTGGGCGGCCTTGAACTTCTTGCCACCCCGGATGCCACCGCCGATGTCGAAGATGATCTCGCGCAGGGTGGTTCCCATCGGTACTTCGATGAGGCCAGAGTTGTTGATCTTGCCGGTGAGGGCGAAGACCTTCGTTCCCTTGGAGCCATGCGTTCCAATTTTGCTGAACCATTCAGCGCCCTTGAGGATGATCACTGGGATGTTCGCCAGCGTCTCGACGTTGTTGATCACTGTCGGACGACCCCAGAGACCCTTGACCGCAGGGAAGGGGGGACGGGGAGTCGGCATGCCACGCTTGCCTTCGATCGAGGCGAGAAGTGCAGTCTCTTCACCGCAGACAAAGGCACCTGCACCGAGGCGGATCTCAATCGAAAAAGAGAAGCCACTGCCGAGAATGTTGTCACCGAGTAGACCATATTCCGTCGCTTGGGCAATCGCGGTTTCAAGGCGTTGGATGGCGAGTGGGTACTCAGCGCGGATATAGACATAGCCCTTGTTAGCGCCGATTGCATAGCCTGCGATGGCCATGGCTTCCAAAACCGAGTGGGGGTCGCCTTCAAGCGTTGAGCGGTCCATATAAGCGCCTGGATCGCCTTCATCTGCGTTACAGACCATATACTTCTGCCCTGCAGGTTGCATGGCAGCGAACTGCCACTTCTTGCCCGTTGGGAAGCCTGCGCCACCGCGTCCACGAACACCAGACTTCAGTACTTCGGCTGTGACCTCTTCAGGCTTCATCTCGAAGAGCACCTTCTCAAGCGCCTTGTAGCCATCACGCGCGATATATTCGTCAATTTTGTCTGGATCAATCACGCCACAGTTACGAAGCACGATACGGAATTGCTTCTGGTAGAAGTCAATACCTTCGATGCCGACATTCGTCTTGCTTTGGTTCTTATCATAGAGCAAGCGACTGACGACACGGCCCTTGACGATGTGTTCCCCAACAATGGCTTCGGCATCTTCAGGCTTCACTTCAACATAGAAGGTGTCTTGAGGAAGAATCTTGACGATGGGCCCCTTTTCGCAAAAGCCGAGGCAACCTGTGCGAACGACTTGAACATCGTTCACCAGCCCGTGTGCTTCGACTGCATTCTTGAGCGCTGTAAAGAGGGCGATACCCTTGTTAGATTCACAAGCGGTTCCGCCGCATACTAAAATGAATTGTTTATAAGACATGACAGTTCTTCCTGTTTATTTGCGAATGATGTCCATTGCGGGCTTGTCACAGATGTGATTGTCCAACAACTTTTTCTCGATCACGTGTTCCTGGACGATCTGCTTGGCGATGTCCTTTTTAACATTGCCATAGATCACCACGGGCATGCCAGGGACGATCACTTCGACCGTGGGTTCCGAATGGCACAACCCCATGCAACCTGTTTGAGTGACCCGCACGTGGGTGACGTTCTTTGCTTCGAGGACCTCAAGGATGGTATTAAATACATCCTTGGCTCCCGCTGCGATACCGCATGTCCCCATGCCGACAATAACCTGCGTGTCCTTGTTAGAGGGGTCGCGCATGACCATTGTTTTCTGTTGTTCTTCACGCAACTTGCGCAAAGCATCTAATGTTAACTTAGCCATTTTAATCTTCCTTTTTAAATGTGATAGGTCAGCATCTCTCTCTCGACCGATCTAACTCGTTTTCCTGTGACTCCAGAAATTCCTTTGCCAATATCAGTGTCCCTGCCTCTTCCAGATTCCCCAGTGCCTCAATAAGCTCGCTCCGAGAGACCTGATAACTATCCTGCGGCGTTCTACGCGTAACCGTCAAATTGTATCCACTCCTGAAGCTCATCAACCCTAAAACCGTCATGGTCAGATTCCCCAGCGGTGGTGTATCCCAGTGGTGTGCGGATACATGGAATCGAACGATTGTGCCTTTGCCGGGTTCGGATTGGATGTCTACTGCGCCACCTGCCGCCTCTGCGGTCTGTTTGAGCAGGGGAAGTCCCAGTCCGACACGGCGATGGTCATGTTTTCCTGCTTCACTATAAAAAGGTTCAAAGGCCCTCTCGAGTGTTGCTTTATCCATGCCCTTCCCATTGTCCCCAATACAAATCTCAATTTTTTCAGGATTGGTACTGATCTCCAGTGTCACCTGCGATGCGCCCGCCTCGATCGAATTCTGCACGATGTCGGTCACGATGTCGCAGAGTGTCGCGTGCACAACTTACTCCTTAATTACCTTTGCCTTGATGGATTGGATGAGCCCTTGCATGTCCTTGGTCTGGACTTTGCCGTAGACTTCTCCGTCCACAACGAGGACAGGGGCAAGTCCGCAGCAACCGATGCAACGAACAGCTTCAATCGAGAACTCTCCGTCTGGGGTTACTGTGTTCAGCCCAACCCCTAAGATCTCCTGCATCTCTTGGATGATGTCCTCGCCACCCTTAAGATAGCAAGCTGTACCCATACACACTTGGATGTTGTGACGTCCCGGTTTCTTCAGTTTGAAGAAGTTGTAGAACGTAATCACTCCATAGATTTTTGCAAGGGGCGTGTCGAGGAGGTCTGCAACCTCAAAGGCCACCTCGCGAGGGATGTAACCAAAGGTCTGTTGCACACGATGCAGGACCATGATTAAATTCCCTGGTTTCGTCTTCCATTCGGCGATAAAAGCTTTCAGCTCAGGCGTCAACGACTGAATGCCTTTTGCCGGTGTTGCGGCGTTACTCACGGTTGTTCACCTCCACAGTAAATCCAGCCTCGTACCGTAATCGAATCTGGAAGGGTTAAAAAATAGGCAAGTATTATCGCACATTCGTTATCGATTGCCAAGTCAGAAAGAAAAAAACCTGTCTTTTATATTATGGATTCGTGATGGTATGATGCGCTAAAGCGTCTCTAAGATCTTGGACTGTAAAGGCTTCCAGTTCAGCTTCGTTCCAAATTAGTCCGATCATCGAGAGGTTGTGCGCATCGGAGGAACGGAGAATGGGTAGTCCATGGATCTTGTTGTTCCAGTCCGTCTTGGCAGCGTTTCTACTCAATTCCACAGCATCAAACCCCTCGTCACCAGAGAGTCCGCCCAGTTGAGAGAAGACGCTGAAGCAGGGACGGTTGATATGGCAGGCGATGAGGAGTCCATTTAAATCGTGAACCCGTTTTTCGATCTCCTGGATCATGAGTGAGGTAGGGGCGCTCAGCAGGTGCCACTCCTGCTCTTCGATCTCGTCATCAATATTGACGACAAATTGATCGCCGAAGATCAGGGGTTGGTTGACACGTTTCGGTAGTGTCGCCGTGATTATCTCTGTCATCTGTTCGGCTTGCGCAAGGGTGTCAAAGACAGCCAATACATGAAACTCCTCGGCGGTCGTGATTTCCATACCAAAGAGCGCTTCAATCCCTTCACGTTGGCAGGCCAATGCAAAGGCTTGCGAATTGCGTGAGCTGTTGTGATCCGAGAGCATGACCCCATTGAGTCCAGCCGCCTTTGCCGCCTTTGCCAGTGCAGCAGGGGAGTTACCCAAGTCAGCGCAGGGCGAGAGGCATGAGTGCATATGGAGGTCAAAGCGGTAGGTCATGAGAATTGCGTTATTGCGTTATTGCGTTATTGCCTTATTGTAAGACTTACTGACACTATCTAGACTTACTGACACTTATTGACACTGCCTAGACTTACTGACACCCTGGCGCGGCGTAGCTTTCAAGCGAAGCTGGCTGTCACGTGCTATTCTATCGCGCCATTGAGAACGCTTGCGACAACGCAGGTGGCTTGGAATTGACTCAAGGGGGTGCGGAAGAGGGCGACCTCTTCTTTTCTTGCCAGCTCAATCATCTCTTTTGTAATCTCGCGGTCATGGGTGATTAC
>CAMBQV010000032.1 GCA_945870145.1 Akkermansia muciniphila | reverse complement strand
CGGCGACCACTGGGTGATGTTCTATTTTGGTGTCGGCAAGGGTGGGGCGCACATCATGGCTGCTTTCTCACGCGATCTTGTTAACTGGACGGCCCATCCCGAGCCGCTGTACAAGGCGGGCGGGCATCCTGGCGGACTTGACAAGCAGTATGCTCACAAGATGTCGTTAGTTTACAACAAGGCCAACGAGACTTTCTACATGTACTACTGCGCTTGCGGTAACAAGGGCCGCTGTGTCGGGTTGATTACCAGCAAGCCTCTTAAAGCTTCAGATGTCAGTAAATAAATAAGGGTAAAAGTTATTATGAGAAATACACTCAGATGCATGGTTGCGCTGTCGTTGATGGCGAATGCGACGGTGGCAGAAGACGCTAGCGTTGTTAAACCCCAGAAGAAGTTCAAAGGCCCTGTGAAGGTCTTCATCCTCGCTGGGCAGTCCAACATGGAGGGACATGCCGAAATCAGCACGTTTGACTATATCGGCAAAGATCCACTGACGGCACCCCTTCTCAAGGAGATGCGTAATCCCGATGGAACGCCACGGGTCTGTGACAAGGTCTGGATGTCCTATTTGACCGGGCCTTATGATGGAAGTGCAAATGGCGAGGGTCTGGGGAATTTGACCGCTGGCTTTGGCGCACGCGATGATCAGCCGGCCAAACTTTGCAGTAAAATCGGGCCTGAGTTCACCTTCGGAATCACCATGGAGAAAGAGTTGAAGGAACCCATCCTGATTATCAAGACCGCCTGGGGTGGCAGGTCACTCAACACGGAATTCCGTCCGCCCAGTGCCGGGCCCTACAAGTTGCCCAAGGCGATTCAGGACGTGTGGGATCAGTATCCCCAGGGTGCCCATGGGGTCCCAAAACTCGCAGACCGAAAAAAATGGCAGGACGAAAAGGATGCCGCTTCGGGTGTGTTTTACCGCATGATGGTTGCGCATGTGAAAAAGGTGCTGGCAGATCCCAAGCGGGTCTGTCCCGCTTATGATCCCAAGCAGGGCTATGAACTAGCGGGATTTGTCTGGCTTCAGGGTTTTAACGATCTGGTCGATGGCACGACGTATCCCAATGAGAATTATGATGAATACGCGCGCTTGTTGGCACACTTCATCAGGGATGTACGCAAAGATCTGTCAGCCCCGAAGATGCCCTTTGTGATCGGCGTGCTGGGAGTCGACGGTGAGGGTAAAAATGTGAATTTCCGCAAGGCCATGGCCGCACCGGCCGCCATGCCCGAGTTCAAGGGCAATGTGGTTGCTGTTGAAACCGCCCCCTTTTGGGATCGTGCAATCGAAGCCGCAGAACCCAAGCAGGGGGAGTATAACAACATCGTCGGTACCGCGCACACATTGAAACAAGATGGAACGTTAGACACGGAGCGGAAATGGGATCATTACTGGAAGCCGATTGGCAAGCCTCTGCCAGGGGAACGGACCTGGCGCTTTGTTACGGTTGATCCAATTGAGAAGAAGGACAAGATGGAACAATATGACGGCAGGCGATTCCGTGACATCACGCTGCCAGCCGGGATGGAGAAGTGGCACATGCCCAACTTTGATGACAGCAAGTGGGCATCCGGCAAGGCTCCCATCGGAAAGGGCATCTGGGATCACAGCGGAATTAAATTGGACACGTTTTCCTCAATATGGGGAAAGGGCGAATTCCTGCTGATGCGCACAACTTTTGAAGTTGAAAACCTCAACTACGATTCGTATCGCATCGCGATTTTGGCGAGACAAGGATTCCGTGTCTATTTGAACGGACATGAGATTCATACCTACATCTGGTGGCAGGACAAACCGCAATACGGCTCCATCGTTCTGGAAAATGAACAGATCAAACACTTGAAGAAGGGCAAGAATGTGTTGGCGGTCTATGCCAATGACGAATACTCCCCCGAATCCCCGCAACATTATGCCGCGCTCGATGTGTGGATTGAGGGGATCACCAAAGGGGACCAGAAGAAGCTCGATCTCGCCTTGGAGGAAGTTCTTTCGCCCAAAGATAGGGAGGCCCTCAAAGGCGCATCCAATGGCGGTTACCACTATTTCGGCAGTGCGAAGATCCTCGCGCAGATGGGGAAAGCTTTTGCAGAGGCAATTCTGAATTTAAAGAAATAGGAGGGGAAGGGGATAGTGGAATAATGGAAGAAGATTCTTGATGGAGGGCGGTCGGATCGACCGCCGGACGGCGATCCGCCGTCCCTCCCAGAGACGCTATTGGCCTTTTCCCAACATTCCAATGAAGTTTTAGTCAACTTGGAGATTTATAATGAAACATGAATCCTGTCGGACGCTTATCCTGATACTGACGCTGCTTGCGTTGTCGCCGTTGCAGGGGGGCGAGAATGCTCTGATGCCGCCCGCTGAGAAGGCAAACGTTACGACCGTGACATCGATCAAAGAGTTGCAGGAGACGGTAGCAAAGACAGAGGTCGGCACGACGATCCTGCTCAAGAACGGTAAATACACTGAACGGTGTGACCTGAAGGGGAAGGGATCCAAAGAGAGGCCCATTGTGGTCCGTGCCGAGACTATCGGTGGCGTGGAGTTGCTGAACCAGGTCACCCTAGAGGGCGAATACGTCGCCGTCATGGGCTTCAACTTTACGGATAAAGGGTTCGTGTCCATCTCCGGCAAGGGGTGTCGGCTCAGTCGCTGTCACATGACCAACGTCCAGAACGGGCAATGGGTCATCGTGTCTGCCGGCAGTCGCGAGGTCGAAATCGACCACTGCTTGTTCGAAAAGAAGGAGAGTAACAAGACGCTCTCAAAGGGATGCCAGGTTCTCAAGATCGGGGTTCTGAACAAGGGAGAAAAGCACCACATCCACCATAATCATTTTCGAGATATCCCAAAAGGAAAGACGGGCAATGGTTTCGAAACCATTCAACTCATCACCCAAGGCAACCCGTTTGATCCCAAGAAGGGTGACTGCAAGACCGTGATTGAAGACAACCTGTTCGAGCGCTGCAATGGTGAAGCGGAGATCATCTCCGTCAAGTCCAACGGAAACGTGATCAGGCGCAACACAGTTCGTGCGTGTGCAGGATCCCTGGTGCTTCGCCATGGCGATGCCAATGTGGCCGCCGGGAACTTTTTCTTTGGCGATGGGGAGAAAGGCAGTGGAGGCGTTCGTCTGCAGGGAGTCGACCAGGTTGTCGTGAACAACTATTTTCAAGACCTAGGCCAAGCCGCCATCGCAATGATGGACGGTACCCCTGACAACCTCTATGTGCGTGTGGAGCGAGCCACCGTCGCGCACAATACGGTTGTCAATTGCGGATACGCCATGGAAATCGGACTCAACCATTCTAAACATCCGAACGGTACGGTTCCCAAAGACTGTGTGATCGCCGGAAACATCTTCTTTAGTCAGGGAGATGGAGAGCGCAAAGCCATCCGATTTGTGCAGGACGATCAACCGGAAGGTTGGGTATGGGTCGACAACGTTGTTAAGGGAGACCTCGGCAGTCCGCCCTGCGAAGGCATCGTTACTGGGGATCCTCAGTTGGCCATCGTCGATAAGAACGTGGCACTGCCCACCAAAGATACCCCGATGTCGAAGCATACGTTGAATGACGTCAACGCGTTGAGTGGTGACCTCTTCGGCAATCCGAGAAAAAACGTGAGAACAATCGGCTGTGTTCAATTCCCGGTCGAACGGCAGGACAAGGGTCCGCTGACGGAGAAACAGGTCGGCCCGGATGCGGCGGAACCCCTTTCTACTCGTGACGCAGGGCGATGAGCGGATCGAGCCGTGCGGCCTTCCAGGCAGGGTAAGTCCCGAAGGTGAGTCCTGTGATCACTGAAACAGCAAGAGAGACGAACAGGCTTTCAGGGGTGATGATGGCATGAATCGTCAGGTCGCCATTCCACTTGGCGAGAGCCTCTGCGCCGTAGGCTGTCAAAATGCCCACGCCAATTCCCAAGGCGCCTCCAAAAAAGGTAAGCACAATTGATTCCGCCAAGAATTGAAGTAGGATGTCGCGCCGCGTGGCGCCCAGGGCGCGGCGGATGCCGATTTCACGGGTACGCTCAAAGATATTGGCCAGCATGATGTTCATAATGCCAATGCCGCCCACCAGCAAGGAGATCGCGGCGATCGAGGTCATGACAAGGGTAAAGATTCGCTGGGTCTTCTCGGCTGCACGCATCAATTCGTAAGGGACCTGTAACTCATAGTCCACATTGACATGGGTGACCGAGAGATAGCTTTTTAAACGTGCGACCAACTCGGAGACATGCTCGACCTCTTTCACCCGGATATAAAGATAGTCATACGCAACGGAACGGGACCTCCCCCAGATGGTGTTGGCCATGGACAAAGGGATATAGATCACATTATTGATGTTGTGGGAGCCGCCGATGCGCCCTTGCCCATCCCCTTCCAGCAAACCGATGACGCGAAACGAGTAGCGCCCGATACCGACGTCTTGATTTAAGGGGTCGCGATGACCAAAGAGCTTACGCGCGGCCTCGACACCGAGGTAACAGGAGGGTAAAAAGATTCCATTGTTTTCTCCAGGAAAGGGCTTGCTGCGTGAATCAGCGAGGGTACAGTTGATGATCTCAAAGAGCGTCCGTTCTGTGGAGAGGACAAAGATATCCGTTCGGTTTTGTCCGCTATAGACTCCTGTGTCAAAGGCTTGGATGGGAACGATCTGTTCAATATGACTGAACGTTGTGGAGATGTGGTGATAGTCTTTTTGCGTGATCCCATAGGAGGAAATCCTGCGCTTGTCCATCTTGGGATCAGACGAGGTCTCGGGCTTGACACTTTTGAGAATAATATTATTGATGCCCTGCGCCTTGATCTGATCAATGATGCCACGCTTGCCCCCTTCGCTGATCGCGAGCATGGCCACGACGGCCGCAATGCCGAGAACAATACCCAACGTCGCCAGCAACGCACGAATGATGTGGCGCGTGAGGCTGGCATAGACGGTTTTGAATAGTTCAAGGATGGACATGGTAGTGGGGTGGACTTCTTTAAGCAGGGTGGGAGGGGGACTTTTCGTTTTTAAAGGTGACGTTTCCGTCATGGATCGTGATGCGATGGGTGGCGTAGGTTTCGTAAGACGGGTTATGCGTCACGAGGATGATGGTCTTTCCTGCGCGGTGTAAGTCGGAAAAAATTTGCATGACCTCCAAACCTGTTTGCTCGTCGAGATTGCCCGTCGGTTCGTCCGCAAGGATTACGGGCGGTTCGTTCGCAAGGGCACGTGCAATCGCGACACGCTGGCACTGTCCGCCGGAGAGCTGGGTTGGTTTTGAGTCGTAACGTCCCTGGAGGCCCAGTTGATCGAGGAGTGCTCGCCCTCTTGCCTTCATGGTGGCGTGGCGATCCCGCGCATACTGCATGGGCAGACATACATTTTCTAAGCAGGTGAGGTGAGAGAGAAGGTTAAAGGATTGGAAGACCATGCCGATCGTCTGATTGCGAACGTGCGACGTTTCATCATCGGAAAGGGAGGAGACCTCCTTGCCGTTCAGCTTGTAGGCGCCTGTGGTGGGGTGTACGAGCAAGCCAAAGAGGTTGAGAAGGGTTGACTTGCCAGAGCCAGAGGGACCCATGACCGTCAGAAAGGCCCCCTGAGGGATGACTAAAGAGGTCGGACGAAGCGCGTCAATGGTTACGCCTCCAGCATGGTACTGCTTGGAAAGTTTGAGGAGTTCGATCATAGCTACAGGGAAGTCCGTATGAGGAGGACGCGATCACCTTCGGCTATTCCTTCTGTGAGTTCGATGAAGTCTGCTGAGAAACGACCAGTCTTGACCTTTCGTTCCTCGGACGACTCCTTGCCCGTCTCGATCTTGACATAGGTGGTTCCTTCACGCGTATAAACAGCCTCAACGGGGACATACAGGGTGGCTTTGATCGTCTCGACAATAATTTCAAGCTGGACGGACATACCCGAGGTGACGCGCGGATCGGAATGGGCTGTGGAAATTTTTGTCGCATAGACTTTAGGGCTTTGCGGATCCCAATGGCTGATGGAGGTCGCTGCTGCTGCGATCTCTTCAATGGCCCCTGTGAGGAGGAGGTCTGGGATCGCCTTGGCCTTGATGTGAACCGGCTGGCCGACTTTGACACGGGAACGGAACTCTTCAGGAATGCTCGTTTGTACGCGGAAGCTCGACATATCGGGAATATAGGCGATGGTTTGTCCAATCCAAACTTCCTTACCTTCGCGAAGCGGACCCCGTTCATCATCGTAATAAGACGAATCCCTCGGTTGCCCATGGTAAAGTGTTCCTGTGACAGGAGAGCGGATATCAAGTTTTTTAAGATCGCCCTGAATATCTTTGAGGTCAGACGCGAGTTCCTCGATGGACCTCTGCTCCATCTCCAGTTCGATCATCTTTTTGGTGAGGCGCGTCTCATTGTTCACAATACCTCGTTGAACCGCAATGGTGTTACGTTTGACAGTTTCACGTGAGGACTGGAGCTTCTCCGGATGCTCATAGCGCTTAAAGATGCGCAACTCATGGAAGGCGGAATCAACTTCCTGTTTAGTGCTATCCACTTTTATCACGGCTTCGTTGACTTTGCTTTCTGCCTCCATTTGCTTATATTCATCCATGGCATAGGCATCGGTGAACGCCTTGCGAGCGAGTGTTAAATCGGTGTCAGCCTTTTCCATGGCATTGATCTTTGCTTCGACCCCTAGTTGTAGTTCGCGCTTTCTCTTGGGGGCATCCTCTTTATCGTACTTGTTGAAGGTGTCTACAGATGTCTTCAATGTATCCAACGCGGTTTTTAAATCATTGATGTTGTCCGCCCGGATCATCTCAATGTCCTTCTCTGCCATGGCGATGCTGCGTTCACCGGTCTGAATCTTTTGTAGCATGTCAGTCTCCAGTTTCTTGAAATACTCTTCAGAGATGCGGAAGATGACATCGTTGGATTTGACAGCCGAATGGGCAGGGGTTACAAAGGTGAGTTTTAATTGATCGCCTCCCCGCATACCTTCAAAGGCGAGGCTATGGTTTTTAATGGCGCCGAGTTGTCCGTCAGACCGGAAGACCACGGAGAAGTCCCCTCGCTTGACCGTAAAGAAACGGTTGGAGGCTTTCGTCTTATTGGCAGAGGCCACCTTATCGCATCCCGTTGACAGCAACAGGGCAATAAGGCAACAAGGCAATAAGGCTCGTTGGAGCGAAGCGGAAACCATTCGGCGAATGCCGAAAGCGTAAGCGTTAATAAGGCAATTCTCTCTCTTGCTCATTCCGCGACCTTCTTAAGTGCTTTTGGATCCTGGGTCGTGCCAAGGGATTGCTCTTTATCATAGAGATGGCTTTCGATCTCCTGCATTTTTAGCCGGAGGGGTTCCGAGATCTTTCCAGCTTGGGCCTGATCACGGAGTGGGGCGGTCTCAGGGATGATCAAATAGGGGGTCATGAAGATGACTAGTTGCGTGGTGATTGAACGCGTGTTTTTGCCGGTGAATAACCAGCCAACGAGGGGGATGCGCCACAGGTAAGGGACATGCGTGTCTGTCTCCCGCTCCTCTTTGCGGAGGAGTCCGCCCAGGATGATCATCTCGCCTGATTTAGCTTCCAGTTCCGTGGAAACGGAGCGCAGGGCGATGTAGGGAACCTTGCTCTTGGTCGTGGTACTGACGTCATAACGAGAGACGTTTGAGAATTCAGGATTGATCCGTAGGCGGATACGTTCGCCTGCAATCATGACGGGACGGACGATGAGCTTGACCCCGACGTTTTCAAAGCGCGTGGATTCCGAGAGGCTACTTCCCGTGGTGGTTAAGGTGTTGATCGGAACCTTTTCGCCCGTCGTGATGTTGCCATCAGCCCCGCGACGGATGACAACATTCGGAGAGGTGAGGAGTCGTGCGCAATCTTTGGTCTGAAGATAGTTGATCAGCCCCCAGATCTTGAAACTCTCATTACCGCCAAAGAGCCACGTGCGTCCACTTGAGCCACCTCCTGCTGAAGCCTCTACGTCTTTGATGCTTGTGTTAATGGCGTCGTAGTTATTAGGGAGGATCAAGTTACTGAAGACTTTTCGGAGTGGCTCGGAATCGCCCATCTTTTTGAAGCCGATCTCGATCTCCTTATTGAGCGCATCACTTAATTCAAACTCCACGATTCGCGCCTCCACGAGGATTTGAGGCACAGGCTGATCCGCATCTGCGACGATTTTCTTGATCTGCTCAATCCGTTCTGCGGTGTCTGAAATGACAAGTAGGTCATCTTCTCCGCTACAGGCGGCTGTCCCGGCCGGCGAGAGAAAGCTCTCGACGAGGCGCCGAAGCGTCTCTGCGCTAATAAACTTGCAGCGGACGGTATGCAGGATGAATTTATCTTGTTGGTCAGAGAGAAATTTCTCAAGGAGCTGGGAATAGTTTGCTTCGCTTTTTGCAGCGGCGGAGGGGGCGTTAGATGAAACAGTTGCTTCAGTCAAATTTGTGATACTGGAATCCTCTTTATCTTCTCCGTCCTGCGCCAACAGAAGAGAGGTATAGAGGGAAAGGATTATAAGGAGTGATGGCCACAGAAGAGGAGAGAACGGTTTCATAGAAAATTCCTAGTTTGAATGTAGGTGTTACTATGCCAAACATCAGGGGCAAGAAGCAAGGATTTTTGCTACAACGGTTGGGCAACCTACTCTTGCCTTTTGGGGGCTGAGTCGGGTATACTATAACTAACTATGAGGATATCAGGTGGAGCATGGTGCGGACGAAAACTGAAAGCGCCTTCGGGTGATGCGGTTCGTCCAACTCAAGATCGTGTACGCGAGGCTATTTTCTCTATGCTCATGGCTGTCACGCCGGATTCAACCTTCTTGGACCTCTATGCGGGGTCTGGGGCTGTCGGTTTAGAGGCTCTCAGCCGGGGAGCGAAATCGGCAACGTGGGTCGAGAAGGAGACTCGCCACGTGGCGGTGCTCAAGGAAAACTTGCTACTCTTGGGAACGGATAAGGGTGAGGTTGTCTGTTCTGAGGTGATGCGGTGGGTGAAGGGGCCTGGACGCGGACGGGCATTTGATGTGATCTATGCGGATCCCCCTTACCAGCAGGCGCATGAGATGGGGTTCGGCGATCTGATGAAGGTCTTGGCCGAGCAACAGGTCATCGCCAAACGCGGTTTTTTTATTGCAGAGATGGGCGAACGCCAAGCGGCAGAGGCGGTGCCCGGCTGGACGGTTTTACGTGATCGCACCTACGGCCATACGCGCGTGGTGCTCTACAGAAAGGAAGATGTTGACGTATGTATAGAATAGCGGTTTATCCAGGGACGTTTGATCCCCTGACCTTGGGACACTTTGATCTGATTGTGCGTAGTTCCGCGCTCTTTGACAAGGTGATCGTTGTCGTCGCGGGGGTTTCGATTAAAGCCACGGGCATGTTTTGTTTGGAGGATCGCATGAAGATGATCCGGGATAGCATTGCCGAGGCTGGGCTCAAGAATGTTGAGGTGGATCGCTTAGACTGCCTCTTGGTGGAATATTGTCGTCCCCGTAAAATCGGGGTGGTTGTACGTGGCTTGCGCGTCTATTCTGATTTTGAGTATGAATTTCAGATGGCACTCACCAATCGAAAGCTGGCTCCTGAAATTGAGACCCTCTTCATGATGCCAAACGAGAATTATAGCTATGTCACCGCTAGCACGATTCGTGAAATCGCGCGCTATGGCGGCGACACGAGTTCTTTCGTGCCTGAGAGCGTTCAGGGGCATGTTGAACAGTACTTAAAGATGCATCCGGAGCACCAGCTTCGGACAGGAGGTGCCGTTGGAAACACAGGCGCGTTTGATCGTTGATGTTGCTCGGCTTGACGAGGACGGGGAGCGGTATCAGGGGGAGTTGTCCCTCGCGTTGCTCGACCTTGGGGAGAGCGAGGTATTTGCACCAAAGGGAGCTCTTGTTTATGATCTTTTTGCCCAAGCTTTGGGCACAGAGTTGCTGGTACGTGGTACCCTGAGCCTGCCCCTTAACTGCATTTGTGTCCGGTGTGGGGGCGAGTTTCAAAAAGTTGCCCAAGAACGTGATTTTGTGATCTCCATAGAAATTTCCGATGCAACCGACTTCCTAGACTTGACCGATGAGGTCAGAGAAGCTATTATACTCGACCTTCCTGATTATCCGGTTTGTCACGAAGCCTGCAAAGGATTGTGTATGACCTGTGGGAAGAACCTCAACAAGGAGATCTGTGCTTGCCAGAAGGCGGGAAGTGATCGCCGGTGGGCTACGCTGGAGGGATTGTAAGTTCATCCAGTGTGTTCGTGATGAGGTGTGAAACATGATTTGGACTGTGCAAAGCACAGTTGCTGAGAAGAACAAGGAGAAATGAGAAAATGGCCGTACCAAAAAGGAAGAAGTCGAAAATGAGAATCCGCCAGCGCAAGGGGCATATTAAGGCAGAACTGGCGCAAGTACAGACCTGTCCGAATTGCGGCGGAATGCAACAGTCTCATCGTGTGTGCCACTCTTGTGGTATGTACAAGGGACGTAAGGTGCTGACGATTGAGGCTTAAAGAAGTCTCGCGAGGGTGGCAAATTTAGTCGTGAAATAAGAATTAAGGACAGCTTCTGTTCTTAATTCTTTAACAGTGTTTATAGGGGGATTCCCATGCGGATTGCTTTGGATGCAATGGGCGGTGATCATGCACCCGGTGAGATTGTGCATGGAGCTGTTGAGGCTACTACAAAGCCTCACGGCACCATTACGCGTATCTTATTGGTCGGTGACGAACAAGCGATACATGCCGAGCTTTCAAAATATCCTCAAGTGAACATGAGTAAGATTCAGATTGTCCATGCCCCTGAAAATATCAACATGGATGAGTCTCCCGCCGCTGCTGTTCGCAAAAAGAAGCAGTGCTCGATCAATATCTGTATGGATTTGATCAAGAAGGGTGAAGCGGATGCCATGGTCTCCGCTGGAAATTCCGGTGCTGTTGCCGCGGCAGCGGTCTTTGCCTTGGGACGGATCCCAGGTGTGATACGCCCTGCCATTGCTGCGGCTCTTCCGACACGTCGTCGCGATCGCCCCATGCTCTTGCTCGACGCAGGGGCAAACATGGATTGTTCCGAGGATTGGATTGCTCAGTTCGCTGTGATGGGCGCTGCCTATTCAAAGGCGGTCTTGAAACAGGATGATCCCGTGGTTGGGCTTTTAAGTATCGGCACGGAGGACGGCAAGGGCAATGAAGTAACGAAGAAGGCCTTCCCACTCTTGCAAAAGCAAAAATTTAGATTCCGTGGCAACATCGAAGGCCATGACCTGTTTATGGGTGAGACCGATGTGGCTGTCTGCGATGGATTTGTCGGAAACGTGGTGTTGAAAACCTCTGAGAGCGTGGCGCATGCGTTGGGATTTTTAATGAAGAAAGAGTTCTTTATGGATCCTGTGCGTATGTTCGGAGCTTTATTGCTACGAGGCGCTTTGCAGAGCGTTAAGAAGCACATGGATCCTGAGATTTATGGAGGGGCTCCCTTGCTGGGCGTTCCTGGGGCTGTGATCATTTCGCATGGTTCCTCTTCCTATCGTGCGGTTTATCATGCGCTGGTTGCCGCCGCCGCAGCAGCCTCAAACAACTTGACGGATGAGATCGCCACACGCATTGCTGCGATGGACCTCTCTAAACCCGAGTAGGATGGAGGTTGGTACAGCCAACAACAACTCACCCTCGTTTCCTGTCATCTGGGCAGTACAACGTTATCGTATAACAAGGAGATTGAACAATGAAAAAGATCGTTTATGTTGCCGGAATCCTTCTGGCGTCGCTGGCTCTGCGTGCTGAAGAGAACGTCTTGACGGAGCAGGAAAAGAGTGAAGGGTGGACGATGCTGTGGGACGGCACCACTACTGCCGGCTGGAGAAGTATCAAAACCAACGCATTCCCTCAAACGGGCTGGGAGATCAAAGATGGAACCCTGTCCGTGCTTAGCCAGGTCTATGCCGGGGACATCATTACGGAGAATGTCTACTCGAACTTCATCTTGAAGGTGGAGTTCAAACTGACGAAGGCCGCGAATAGTGGCGTAAAATATTTGTTCAACCCCAAGATTAATGGGGGCACCACGCTGGAGTTTCAAATCTTGCATCCTGATCATCCGGATGCGAAGCTGGGCAAGAATGGTTGCCGTAAAGTCGGTTCCCTCTATGATGTGATTCCTGCGCCGACGGCTAAATTGCGTCCGCTCGATGAATGGAATAGCATCCAATTGGTCTGTAACGGAAAGCAGGTCGAGCATTGGCTGAATGGCGAGAAGCTGATCTCCTTCGAACGTGGCAGTGAGTCCTTCCGAGCAGCTGTCGCCCAAAGCAAGTTCAGTAAAGCCAAAAAATGGGGCGAAGCTGAGAGCGGTCATATCTTGCTCCAGGATCATGGCGATTATGTCTCGTATCGCAATATCAAGATTAAGCTCTTGAAGTAAACTTTCCGAGAGTTCCTATGTTTAGGCTTGTAACAGTTTTGACGGTCATTTGTGCAGTCAGCTCTGCATTATTGGCGGCTGTCTACAAGTTGACCCAAGAGCCGATCGCGCAGGCCCTTGAGGCGCGCACTAAGGCCGCGGCGAGCAATGTCATGCCTGCGGGGCTTCCCCTCCCTGAGAAGATGGAGATTGTTCAGGGCACCGCCACAAATACATTCTATGTCGCTAAACAGGATGGGAAGATCGTCGCTGTTGCAATAGAAGGGCGCTCGAAGAATGGTTACAGTGGCGAGGTTGTGCTCATGGTCGGCATGAGCGCGGATGGTAAACTGATAAATTATGAAGTTCTGAGTTCCAACGAAACTCCGGGGCTAGGGACCAAGATCGCTGGAAATATTTTCAAAGGCCCACTGAAGGGGCGTTTTTTGAAGGACAATTGGATTGTTAAGAAGGACGGTGGGCAGGTCGATGCTGTGACCGCTGCAACCATCTCTTCTCGAGCAGCACTCGACTGTATCCGCGATGCAATCGCCAAGCGCCAGATGTTACAGCTTTAATCTAAATACGGTAGTTTTATTTAACCGCAGAGAACACAAAGAGCGCAAAGAAAGATCGTCAGCAGAACAAGTCCAGCCATCTAGCGTTTCCCCTGTGTTCTTTGAGTTCCTTGTGGTTAAAATTGATTACACAAAAAAACTCGTCCTGCCAGTGTGGCGGACGAGTTTTTTTATAAAGGCTCTCCTTGTGGCAAAGCACTTTGACGGTGACGATTCTAGACTTCCGGCTTGGTCTTACGCAGTCCCAGACCACGATCGCCATCTTTCCACTGACCACGCTTCTTCAACAGATTGACGCGCTCGAAACGCTTCAATACATTGCGTTTTGCTGTGATCTTGCCCGAACCCTTTAAGCTGCTATGCTGACTCATGATATTCTCCTCTTATCGCCCGCGCTACCTTCTGTCGGGCATGAAGTTGTATACTTTACCAAACTGGCCTTGGCTTTTCAATCGCGTTTTTTCATTTTCTCAAATCTTTTTTACTGCCGCTGTTTCCTCAAGAATCGTTGAGGTTTCAAATGAAACAGCGCTAACAGGATTGACAGCAGAGCTCCTGGAATCGCTAAAAGCCAGTCCCCCGCAGAGGTATAGAGCGAGGGTAACGGTGTCGTGGGTACAGCGAGGGGGCGGATGAGGAATCCATGAAAATCCGCTTGCAACTCTTTGGACGTGAGCGCTGTTGTGCGTCCGACAGGGTCAACCGTTGCGGAGACACCCGAATTAGCGCAGCGAACCATCGGGACACCGTTCTCAATAGCGCGGAAGATGGCTTGATGAAGATGCTGAACAGGCTCAATAGAGCCGTTGAACCAAGCATCATTGGTCACCAATGCGAGGATCTGAGCGCCCGCCCGTACCGCTTTACGGCTTAATTCGGGAATGGTGTCTTCAAAACAGATCAAGGCCCCAAGGTGGAGGGTGTCGCCGTTGGGGCGCGTGAGTTTCATGATGCTTGCATCACGCCCCGGCATGCAGGTGATGCCCGTTGGTGCGAGTTTCTGAAGGATCGGGAAGGTTTTATCAAAAGGGATGAACTCGCCAAAGGGAACAAGGTGTTGTTTGCGGTAAGAACCGAGCGGTTTTCCCTCCTTGTCAAAGAGCCAGGCGGCATTGTAATAATAAACGCCCTTGGGTGCGCTACAGGAGATGGGAACCTTCTCTGCCTCCATGACGCCCGACAATACGGGGGAGCCTGTGTTCTCGACACCGCTTCTTATGAAGGTGAACGCATCAGGGTCTCCAGGGACGAGATATGGCACAGCTGTCTCATGCCAGATCGTCAAATCAGGACTGGCCAGCTTCGCCATTTGATTCTGCTCGCGGAATACGGCGCGTTGCTGTCTGATCAACTCCTGATTGTTGATGAAATAGCAGGGAATATTCGGCTGAATAATCGCCATGCGCCAGATGGGATGGGTCTGCTCCGTTTTAATCCACGTGTTCACGCGGTTGAGTCCCCAAGCCCAGCAACAAAAGACTAGTCCGAAGGGGAGAAAGCTTTCGATCGAACGGCGCACCCGTTCAGGAAAGGCTGGAACCGTGAAGGGGAGTCGCTTGAAACGCGCGACAAAGGGTTCTGTGGTTCGGGCGATGATGCTGGTGATCGATCCGTTGACGAGGATGACGAGCGCAGAGACGCCGTAAACACCTAGCACAGAGGCAATCTGCACGAGAGGTAAATTTGTGACTTGGCTGACCCCGAGAAAGTTCCACGCGAAGCCGGTGAAGACTTTTCCTCGCAGGTATTCGGTGCCGGCCCAGAGCAAGGGGTCAAGGAGCGTGACAATCAGAATACGCTTGAGGCTGCCCTTTGTTCCTGCCCAAGCCCACACAAAGGCGGACGCATAAGCAAAGAGGCCAAAGAAGAGGGCGCACCACGCAGCGAGGGCCACCTGTCCAAGGACCACCAAGATCCAGGGGCCACCATTCTTGATGATCGCAGGGAACCAACTTAAGGTGGCACACCAAAAAAGAAGTCCAGTGAGCCAAGCCCAAGCGAAGGCACGCTTGGGAACATGGGTTCGGATAATCAACATCAACGGAACTAAGGCGAACCAGATGCTTTGAGATTGGGAGGAGGGAGGGAAGGCGGACCACAAAAGAAGGGCACTGAGCAGTGTTGCCGTTAACTTTAAAATCATCATGGCTTTTTAGTAGTTGAATAGGTCCGCGAAGGAGTAGGTTTTACCCGTGACCTGTTGAAGGGCATTTAACACGATGTTCTTTGTGTTGGCCGTCAGTTTCCGGCCCTTGCAGGCACGGGTTACCATCTTGTGTGTCATGGGCACCTTGGAGGCAGTGACAAGGTCATGCGCCTTGATCCCTGCCTTTTTCATGAGGCGCGCAATGGGTTGTTCGCCTAATTCGAGTGTTGCGTCAGTTGTGTTTGTCATAATTAATAAGCCGTTAACATGTCCTTGACTTGTTTGGTTCCCCAGATACTCACCTCATCAATCACACAGTTTTCAGGGACATCTATGCAGTGAACAAGGGTGCGAGCAAAATCTTCTGCTGTTGGATAGCCGGTCATCCAACTATCGTCAATCTTGGCATTTGCGCAAAAGTTTGTACGCGCTGCACCAGGAATGAAACAAGTCGCCTTGCCACCCCACACCTCCATCTCCTTGTGCAGGCAACGAGTGTATCCGACCATGCCGGTTTTAGCTGCCGTGTAAATCGACCAAGAGGGCCAAGCAAAGTGGGCGCAGCCACTCGAAACATTAATGATGTGTCCAGAGCCTGATTTGCGCATCTCAGGAATGACCGCACGCGCCCCCTTCATAATGGAGGTCAAGTTGGTGTCGAGAACTGTTTGGAAGTCCTCATCGGTCATGGACTCAACGTTCGCAATCTTAATACCACAACCATGATTACAGACAAGCACATCAATGCGTCCAAAGGCTTTTACGGCCTTTTTAACAACCGTGCTCCAGTCCTTGGTCACGGTTGCATCAGCCTTTACGGCGATCCACGTTTTGGGTGAAAGCTTCTTGCCAACCGCGTTGAGGGTCTTCTGGGTCCGACCCGTTAAGACTAACTTAGCACCCATCTCATTCAACATATATGCAGCAGCCTCCCCAAATCCTGATGAGGCGCCTGTAATGATGATTACTTTTCCTTCGATATAATGTTTCATAATTTACCTTTTTTCTTTGGGACTTCTTTCAGTGGCCAGTTGGGATCATCAACACGTGCTTGGAGCATCAATTGTTCGGCCTGCTTAACCTTCTCGGGCTGGCTTTCTGAGAGATCATTCTGTTCAGCAGTATCTTTGCTTAAATCATACAATTCAATCTTGCCCTTGGGGCTGTTGCGAACCGCCTTCCAGTCCCCGAAGCGGACGGCCTGTTGGGGCGTACCTTCGTGCAACTCCCAGTAGAAGTGGTCACGTTGAGGCGCTGGCCCCCCCTTGAGAAAAGAGACAAGGGAGAGTCCGCACGGTTTAAAGTCCGCTGGATAGGTTGCGCCAGTGAGCTCCGCGCAGGTTGGCAAAAAGTCCCAGAAGGCCCAAGGCTCATCGCTGACACGTCCGGCAGGAACAGCTCCGGGCCAGTAGGCAAGGGAGGCTTGACGGAGGCCACCTTCATACATACCGCGCTTGAAACCGCGTAGCTTACCATCCATGGATTGATTGAAGAAGATCGACGTCTTGGATTTCTCGCCAAAAGCGGCTCCGTTGTCCCCTGAGAAGAGGATGAGGGTGTTCTTCTCAATGCCCATCTGCTTGAGGAGGGCCACGAGTTCACCCACGTTACTATCCAGGCGTGTCACCATCGCGGCAAAGGTCTTGGCCTCTTCAGTCCACCCCTCTTTGTCTTTATAGATGCCAAGATCATCAATCTCATACGATCCATGGGGCAGGGTGGTCGCATAGAAGAGGAAGAAGGGCTTGTCCTTCTGCTGGCCAACCCAGGAGAGGACATCCTTTTGGATGAGTTTGTCGGCATACGTCTTCTTGCCCTCTAGGTTTTCAGGGAGCTCAAAACGCTTATCGTTCTCATAGAGATAGGGAGGGAAGTAACTGTGTGCATGGCGCTGGCAGTTATAGCCGTAGAAACGGTTAAAACCCTTCTTGATCGGGCTCCCCGTCGTGTCAAACATTCCCATGCCCCACTTGCCCATGCAGGCGGTGGCATAACCCTGTTGCCTGAGAAGTTCGGCCACGGTCAGTGTCTTTTCTGGCAGGGGCATCTGGCCTTGGCCCTTGGCAATCTCACGGTTGGCTCTGACAGGGGAGTGGCCCATGTCCAGGCCGGTCATCAGAGAGGTACGGGAGGGGGCACAGACCGTAGTGCCAGAATAAGCCTGGGTAAATCGGGTGCCTGCAGCGGCCAACGCATCCAGATTGGGCGTTTTTATTTTTTGCTGACCATAACAACCAAGGTCCCCTTGGCCAAGATCATCGGCAAGGATAAAGATGATATTTGGCTTTTCAGAGGCCAGTAGGGTGTACGCAGACAGGAGGAGGGTCAAAAAACAGGCGATTTGTTTCATCGGAATATTCCATGTAGTGTTAAAAAAACATTAAAAGTATCACAAGAATAGTTAAAAATTACAAGGTTTTAGATAAAATGTGAAAAAAAATAATAAAAACTGTTTCCTATGATTGACATAGAGGCCTCTTTTCGATATATTTTCACGGTTTTCTTTTTTCACGACATGGGTCATGAAGAGGTGGAAAACACAGTATTGGCAAGGATAGAGAACAGCTTAAACCGTTTTTCAGTGGCTGCTTACCGCGGGAAAATTGGGTAAGGGGTTCTTTGCCCCTTCAGGGTCAAGGCCAACATAGCTCAGTTGGTAGAGCACTTCCTTGGTAAGGAAGAGGTCGGCAGTTCGATTCTGCTTGTTGGCTCCATTTTTGGTGATACTGGAATTAAGTTAGTCAACACTCACAGGAGAAATCAAAATGGCTAAAGAGTCATTTGTTCGCGAAAAGCCACACGTAAACGTTGGCACCATTGGTCACGTTGACCATGGCAAAACCACATTGACAGCTGCTATCACGCACGTTCAGGCTCTTAAGGGCTTCAACGCGCCGATCAGCTATGATCAGGTCGCTAAGGCTTCGGAATCCGCAGGCCGTCGTGACCCAACTAAAATTTTGACAATTGCAACGTCGCACGTTGAGTACGGGACCCCGAACCGTCACTATGCGCACGTTGACTGCCCGGGACATGCTGACTATGTCAAGAACATGATCACCGGTGCTGCTCAGATGGACGGAGCGATCGTGGTCGTTTCGGCTGCTGACGGCCCGATGCCTCAGACCCGCGAGCACATCCTGCTGGCGCGCCAAGTCGGCGTTCCTGCAATCGTCGTCTTCCTGAACAAGGTTGACCTCGTTGACGATGCAGAACTCTTGGATCTCATCGAGATGGAAGTTCGTGAACTTCTCTCCAAGTATGAATATCCAGGCGATGATATTCCAATCGTCCGTGGTTCCGCTCTTCCTGCCACCAAGGCAACGAAGGCTGATGATCCCGCTTGCGAATGCATCACCAAGCTGATGGAAGCTCTGGATTCCTATATCCCTGAGCCCGTCCGTGTTCTCGACCAGGCATTCCTGATGCCGATCGAAGACGTCTTCTCGATTGAAGGCCGTGGCACCGTGGTGACCGGTCGTATTGAGCGTGGTATCGTCAAGGTTGGCGATGATATTGAAATCATCGGTATCCGCCCGACAGCCAAGACCACCTGCACCGGCGTTGAAATGTTCCGCAAGCTCCTTGATCAGGGCCAGGCGGGCGACAACGTGGGCTGCTTGCTCCGTGGCACGAAGAAGGAAGATGTCGAGCGCGGTCAGGTTCTGGCTAAGCCCGGCTCGATCACACCTCATACCGAATTTACCGGTCAGGTGTATGTGCTGAGTAAGGAAGAAGGCGGCCGTCATACTCCGTTCTTTAAGGGCTATCGTCCCCAGTTCTACATCCGTACAACGGACGTAACGGGCGACATCACCCTTCCTGAAGGTGTTGAAATGGTGATGCCTGGCGACAACATCAAGGTTGTTGTGAAGCTGATCCAGCCTGTCGCTTTGGAAGACAAGATGCGCTTCGCAATCCGCGAAGGTGGCCGTACAGTCGGCGCCGGAACGGTTGAGAAGGTCACGAAGTAAGTAACTGTTTCCTGTGAGCGTGCTAGGCCGGTATGCGAACATGCCGGCCCTAGCACGGGTTCACTCTAAAAAGAGGCGATTATGCCCAGAGAATTAGCTACATTGGCTTGTACCGAGTGCAAGCGCCGTAACTATACGACCACACGCAACAAGCGTACACAGACGAATCGTTTGGAAATGAAGAAATTCTGCCCGAACGAGCGTAAGCGTACCTTGCACCGTGAATCGAAGTAAGGGCTGGGTTTTTCCAGCCAGTAGGGGGATGGGTGTAGAAGCTCAGCCCACTTGAAGTGATTTTATTACAGGCCAGTAGTTCAATGGCAGAGCAGCGGTCTCCAAAACCGTAGATGGGGGTTCGACTCCCTCCTGGCCTGCCAATTTTGTGTGTCCAAGGGAAGCAAGCGTATGAAACAGGTTGTTCAAAACATAGGCACCTACCTGAGTGAGGTTGGCGTCGAATTCAAGAAAATATCATGGCCGGAACGTCAAGAATTGATGGATTCGACTGTGGTAGTTCTTTCGTTCATTGTGATCATGGCAGTGGTTGTGCTCTGTTGTGACAAGGTGATTGATGTTGTTTTACAGCTTATTCATAGTATTTAGTAATTTGGAGAAACGTCAATGACCAAGCAATGGTTTGTGTTACATACGCTGACAGGACAGGAACAGAAGGTTAAAAGGTCTATTGAAGCCCGTGTCCGTCTTGAAGAGATGGGGGACTACATTGGCGAGGTCATCATCCCGACGGAGAAGGTTTCTGAAGTGAAGAATGGTGTGAAGACAACTGTCACACGTAAATTTTTTCCTGGTTATGTGTTGATCAATTTATCGTTGTATGATGAAGGGCGTCAGGTTCTGGAGCCAACGTGGCGGTTTCTCAAGGAAACGTCAGGCGTGATTGGTTTCATTGGTGGTGAACGCCCAATGCCGCTTCCAGCTGAGGAGGTTGACGCAATCGTTAACCAAGTCGCTGATAAAAAGGAGAAGGTCAAGCCGAAGGTTGCTTTTGAACCTGGTGAGACCGTCAAGATCACCGACGGACCGTTCATGAGCTTTAACGGTATCGTCGATGAAGTGGATCCTGATCGGGGCAAACTGAAAGTATCAGTGGCGATTTTTGGTCGCTCTGCCCCGGTGGAACTGGAATATTGGCAGGTTGAACGTGCGGTCGATGAGAACGCATAGTCGCTTGTGGTAGAAGGTTCGTCAACGGTGGTTCGGATGTACCAGTTGGGATGCTGGGAGAATCACGACAGACAAAAAGGTGTATCATGGCTAAAAAAGTCACGGCTATCGTGAAGTTGCAGATTCCGGCTGGTGCCGCAAATCCTGCACCGCCTGTAGGCCCAGCATTGGGCTCTCAAGGTGTTAATATCATGGCGTTCTGCAAGGAATTCAACGCCAAAACGCAAGAAAAAGCTGGTCTGGTCATTCCCGTTGTCATTACGGTGTATGCGGATCGCAGTTTCTCTCTGGTGTTCAAGAGTCCCCCCGCTTCTGCGCTCCTCAAGAAGGAAGCAGGATTGGCAAAGGGTTCCGGTGTTCCGAACCGCGACAAGGTCGGTAAGGTGACGCGTGAACAACTCCGTACGATCGTTCAGATCAAGAAGGACGACTTGAATGCATCCAACGAAGAGGCCGCAATGCGGATGATCGAAGGTACTGCACGCAACATGGGTATCGAAGTCGTTGGTTAAGGGAGAATTGAAACATGGCTAAGCATGGTAAACGTTATACAGATATTTTGAAGAAAGCACCCACCGGGATTGTAAGCCTGGAAGAGGCCGTTGCTTTTGTTAAGACAAACGCTAGCGCGAAGTTCGACGAGACCGTCGAAGTTTCTTTCCGCCTTGGCGTGGATACCACGAAGTCGGATCAGACGGTCCGCGCTTCTGTGAGCCTGCCGAATGGCACAGGCAAAAAGGTTCGCGTCATCGTCTTTGCAGCAGGTCAGCACGCTGATGAAGCTCGTGCGGCAGGTGCAGATGAAGTCGGCTATGAGGATTTAATCGAGAAGGTTAAAGGCGGATGGATGGACTTTGATGTCGCCATTTCGACCACGGATGCAATGAAACAAGTGCGTACGATTGCTCGTGTTCTCGGTCCTCGTGGCTTGATGCCAAACCCTAAGACAGGGACGGTGACGGATGATACGGCTGCAGCTGTCAAGGCGGCTAAAGGCGGTAAAGTTGACTTCCGCATGGATCGCTCCGGAAATATCGGTGCGCTCTGTGGTAAGGCGAGCTTTGACGCTGACAAGTTGGTGGGCAATATCACCACGCTGCTTGATGCAGTCAAGGCCGAACGTCCAGCATCTACCAAGGGTGCGTTCATTCGCTCCATGACGATCAGTTCAACCATGGGCGTTGGCGTCCGCGTTTTGGTCAAGGAATAAGAGGAGAAACTGACCATGAGAATTGAAAAAATTTCTATCTTGAATGAAGTTATCGAGCGTGTCAAAACCTCGGACTTCTGTTTTGTACTCAACTATGGCGGCTTGAAGGTGACTCAGCTCACCACCCTGCGCAAGGAACTTGCAAAGCAGAATTCACGCGCCATGGTTGTGAAGAACACCTATCTGGCTAAGGCTGCTAAGCAATTGGGATGGGATGACATCTCCAAAATGCTCGCGGGGCCGACGGCAGTTGTCACTGGCAAAGGTGATGTTGCTGAAGTGGCGAAGATTTTGATGGAGTTCGTGAAGAAGAACGAGATCGCCTCGGTCAAGGGCGGAAGCCTTGAAAAGGCGGCCCTGAGCGCTTCAGACGTAGATGCTCTTTCGAAGCTTCCTTCGAAGGATGTCATGCGTGCGATGTTGCTCGGAACGCTTCAAGCTCCTGCAACGAGTTTTGTGCGTGTGCTCAATGCACCGCTGCTCAACGTGCTCTACGCTCTCAAGGCGTACGAGGACAAGAAGAATGGATCTGCGGCATAAACCGTGTCGTAAAAGCCGCCTGACATGGGATGTGAGCGAGTGCTCACGCCTCTGCGCATGAACGCGCGATTCCTTTATGAGGAGTGATGTCAGCGGCAACCCCGCCTGCGCGAAATAACACAGGCGGTTGCACAACAAGAAAAAGGAACACATAAGATGACAAACGAAGAAGTCATTGATTTTCTGAGCAACCTGTCGGTTCTCGAAATCTCCAAGTTGGTGAAGGCACTCGAAGAGAAGTGGGGCGTAACCGCTGCCGCTCCTATGGCCGCCGCTGCTCCTGCAGCTGCTGCTGCAGCTCCCGTCGAAGAAAAGACAGAGTTCGATGTGATTCTTCTCGAGGCTGGCGCAAACAAGATTGGCGTCATCAAGGAAGTCCGCACGATCACAGGTCTCGGCCTGAAGGATGCGAAGGACCTTGTCGAAGCTGCTCCGAAACCTGTTAAGCAGGCCGTGAACAAGGACGAAGCCGCCAAGATGAAGGATATCTTGGAGAAGGCTGGCGCTAAGGTCGAAATCAAGTAATGATTGCCGCCTGGCTCTGTCGGTGGATGACTCCGACAGAGCTAAGCGGACATTAAAAGCTGAAAATTAAAAGTGGAAAGTGAAAACGGTCACATGACTGTTGGATTTTCTATTTTTAGTTTTCGTTTTTGGATGTCAACGAGCCCAACAGTCATCGTTTTTGCTACTGTTCAACAGGAGACTTAACGTACCTGATTAGGTAGAACGCAGAATCGACCGAAATGTGAATCAGTTAAAAAAGTGGCAGCTTACCACACTTCCATTCATAACCGGCGGTTCATGATGCGGGAAAAACTAGTCAGCGGGCAAGCGATGTAAATCGTGTGCGGCGTCTTTGAGTGACAGTGATTTTTTATAAACATCCAACCCTGAGGTAGGCAATGGTTGATCGTAAAGTATTCGGCAAGCTGAAAGCCGTTATTCAGCCTCCAGATCTGATCGAAATTCAGACAAAGTCGTATCAAGATTTTTTGCAGAAAGATGTTGCGCCCCTGAAACGCGAAGACAAAGGTCTTCAGGCGATCTTTCGCGAAGTGTTCCCGATTGACAGTTACGACGGTAAATATACGCTCGATTTTGTCAAGTATGAGATTGGTGCTCCTAAGTCTGACATGCTGACCGCATTGTCGGATGGCGCCACGTACGCAGCACCCTTGAACGCAACGTTCCGCTTAAAGGATGGCGATGAAGTGCGTGAAGAGGATGTCTACATGGGTGAGATTCCATTGATGACCCGTGATGGCGCCTTTGTCATTAATGGCGCTGAACGTGTGATCGTCTCTCAGTTACATCGTTCCCCTGGCATTTGCTCGGAGCAGGCGACCCATCCGAATGGTCAGATCCTCTATTCCGTACGCCTCATTCCGGATCGTGGGTCTTGGATCGAAATTCAGTTCGACTCGAGCGACATCATGTGGGTCTACATGGATCGTCGTCGTCGTCGTCGCAAATTTTATGTGACCACCTTCTTGCGCGCGCTGGGCTATGGCTCAGATGAAGATATCTTGAAGCTTTTCTATACCTTCAAGGACCTTCAGACTAAGAAGACTTATGCTACGGCTGAAATCGACATGTTACTCTTCAAGAATGACGTGATCGACATGGAGTCCAAGAAGATTCTCGTGAAACGTTTGGACCCCGTTACAGCTTCGTCCCTTGAAACCATCCATGCAGCTGGCATCTCCAAGGTTGCTGTTGTGGATGTTTCGATTGATGAGGGAACCCTGATCAAAACCTTGCGCGAAGATGCCAAGGCTGGTATTCATTCAGAAGAGGAAGCGCTTAAGGATATCTACAAGCGCCTGCGCCCTGGTGATCCTGCAACATCTTCTAATGCAAAGACGCTGATCAAGCGTCTCTTCTTTGAACCCCGTCGTTATGACTTGGGAAAAGTCGGGCGTCACAAAATCAATCAACGCTTGGGGCTCTCCGGAAAGGTCTCCGAAGATCTCCGCGTTCTGGATGAGTCGGGTGTTGACGTGATCGAATCGTTGAAGCTCCTGCTCCGTATTTATGTGGGCAAGGAACAGGTTGACGACATTGACCATCTCGGTAACCGCCGTATCCGTACGGCAGGCGAACTTCTGGAGAACCAATGCCGAGTCGGTCTCGCTCGTACCGAACGCCTCATTCGCGAACGCATGACCCTCTTTGATCCT
>CAMBQV010000031.1 GCA_945870145.1 Akkermansia muciniphila | reverse complement strand
TAAAGGTATTGCCACCGGACGTGAATAATAGCTTAGACCGGTTTAGTTCAGAAGAGGGCAATGTACGTTTTGGTCTGGCGGGTATCAAGAGCGTTGGGGCAGGGGCAGGGGAGGCAATTATGCGAGAACGACAAGCCAAAGGTCCCTATACGGATCTTGCTGATTTCTGCTCGCGTGTGGACTCCTCCGCCGTGAATAAGCGCGTGCTTGAGGCCTTGATTAAATGTGGCGCCATGGACTGTTTTGGACTGCATCGTGCAAGGCTACACGCGAATATAGATATGGCCTTGTCCCGTGCCCAGGAGAGTTTAAACGAGAAGAGTAGTGGGCAGGGGAGTCTCTTTGATATGATGGACTCAACGGCAGCGGGTTCTGCAGATCGCTCGTTTCTCCCTGATTGTCCTGTGTGGGCAGAAAAAGAGTGTCTTGGCTATGAGCGGGAGCTTTTAGGCGTCTACATGACAGGTCATCCCCTTACTCGTTTTAAGCGGATTGTCCGTGATCTTCAGACCTTTAGTTTGTCGAAGATTGATACCGCGCCTGACAATAAAGATATCCGCATTGCAGGATTGCTACAATCGGTTTCACGCCGAATCAGTGCTAAGACAAAAGAGCCATGGGCTATTACAGTGTTAGATGACGGGGAACGAACCATTGAAGCACTTGTCTTTTCGGATGTTTACAAGAAATTTGCTGATGTCTGTATTCCGGATGCTCCAGTCCTGATCTGCGGTTCCTTGTCAAAGCGGGACGACCAGCCCAAGATAATTGTCCGTGAAATTTATCCGCTTCAGGAGGCAGCCCGTCATTTCAGCCAACGCGTGATTGTCGGCTTGAAGTCCGACGACCGTAAAGTCTTTGAGCGTATCCAGAATGTCCATCAGCTTGCGAAGGAGTTTCCTGGAACGGTTCCGTTGTTTATCTGTCTCATGTATCCGGAAAAGAAACGCGTGCTGATTGATACCAACCATTCCTGCTCAGTCGATCCATCAGGCGAATTCTCAGATCGCGTTGAACAGGTGCTGGGACGTAACAGCATTAAGATCATCGCCAAGGATCAGATCTTTAAAGATCCCAGACCCGAACGTCGGTGGCAACCCCGCGAAGGGGCGTAAGTGAAAGTAGCAGTCGGCAGGTGCAGTTGGCAGTCGGTAATTGGCAATCAATAATTCATGGTTTAAGACCTGGAATCCCAATACGTTAGTTACGTCGCATAATATGTGTTATGTAAAGTTAAAACAAACCTAACGATCCCACTGGCCTTGCGCCAGTGGTGAAGAAAGCTTTTTTATAAACGTTTTCCTCCACCGACACGAGGTCGACGGGCGGCAAAAAACCAAGAAAACTACATCCGAACGTTTATTTCAGCGATTTTGGCCAGAATATTGACCTCTTCCTCGTGATACATCTCCTGAATCATCTCATCATTGAAATTATAGACGCGTTCCTGGAATGTACTGGTGGCAATTCTATTGAAGAGCCGCTGTTCAGCCTGAAGAACATCTTTACCATAGATATGGAAGGAATCGGCTTGCCAGTTTAAGCGGCCGAGCTTGACGGTCTTACCGGTCCGCTTCTGAATCTCGTCAGCGATCACATTGCGATTAAACATGGTGATGCCGAACATATTCATGAAATTGGCACCCCAGGCGTCATTGCTTCTGAAGCGGACATTGCAATTGAGCCATTGGACGCCCTGTTGATCCTCCAGAATGCGGTACCAGATGGATTGGAGGCAAGGCGGATCATAGCAGGTCAGATCGAGGCTCGGCATCCAGGTGATCATTTGCGCCTGGCGTGTGAAGGGTTGCTTGCATAGCTTATCGATCACATACGCGACTTGATCCACTTGGAAAGGACCTGTCATGACACTGGTGCCATCAGGACACTTCTCTTTCCATTGACCATAATTCTGCATCCGTCCATGGTAGGTATACTCCCAGCGGGTATCTTCCGGATCATTAATAGCCTTGATCCATGAGTCTTTTTTACCTTCCAGTTCAAAGACATATTCACGAAGATCGGCGATTCCACCCGGAAAGGCCTTGTGAATCATGGGGTCCGACATCGGATCATGAATGGTCATATTCATGGTCGCGTCAACGCTCAGAGGATCCCCCTCTTTATCGTATTGTGTACGCACGCGCACACCTTCGACATAGAGCGAGGTCAATGCCTTCTCAAACGTTTCTGCGATCGAGTGGCCTTCAATGGTCAATACAGGGATGTTCATCATCGTTATTGTTTCCTTTCAAAAAAGAGTAAGAGTGTACCCGGACGGATTCCGAAGAAATTACTTTGTGCCTCCTTCCCCATGATGCGACTCGCCTGGTCACCCATGGAAGCAGAAATAATCATAAGATGCGGCTTAAACGCTGGCGGAATTTCATCAACGGTTGACCAGTAACCGACTGCATTAAATTTCCGCAGATAAAACGGCAATGGCCAATAATCAGACGGAGGCGAGACGATCGCGATCGGGACGTCATACATCCCCTGCCCTGCCTTCTCCTTTGCGGCCCGCTCAATCGCAGCCACCAAGTCAAGGGCATCCCTACCTGTGTGCGCATAGACATACGGATTTCGAATATCCGCCGCATATTTAAAACAGGCGTCCTTGCTACGCAAACAGTTGTGCCGGATTCCCAAACAACAGGCAACAACCACCAGCACGATCGCTATACGGGTTGCGAGGGTGAACAGGAGTGTCGAACGCGTCGGTATTAAGAATTCAATCACATACTCAAACCCGCGCGCAACTAGGACGAGATAGCCAAATAAAAACGACAAGATGCACCAGGGCGTCTTATAGGGAATACAGGCGTATAGAGCAGTCAAGATCAATGTGTAGAGAACGACAAAGAGCGTCCAACGCGCACGCATGAGCCTAGCGTAGAGCGTTTCATCCTGTCGGTTTAAGCGTAGACACTCCACCACCGGAGTGACCACCGCAATCACCAACGGAAGCAGGAACCAATAATTGATTTCACGCCAGACAGGCCCCCTGCCATACTGCCAGCCAAAGAGAAACTGTAAATAGAAATTCCACGGATGGTGATGCTCGGGTACCGCAGTAGCGCGAGTCATGTACGTCTTCACCGTCGAAAAAAGCTCATCATAGACACCTTGGGGGTAGGTGAAAAAGGAGGAGTAAAAGAGCACATCTACAAAGCCTGCGCAGCAAATCACCACACACGCATCACGCCACGACCACGTCTCTCGAAAGGTTTTCAACCCGCGCGTGGCGAGCGTCGCCAGACCTGCAAATAGCGCAGCGGCAAGGGAAAGAACAACTGTCTCCTTCGTTGAGACAGCCAATCCTGTAAAGACCCCCACCCCTCCAGCCCAGAGGAGCTTTTCACGCGAAGAAATTGCACGCACATAATGAATCGCTGAAACAAGGATGCCCGTCAGAAAGGTGACAAACATACTTTCTTGGATAAAGAAGCGGCTATAATAATTCATGGCGGGGGAGACGGCCACCACGACCACAGCAATCCAGGCGGTGAATGGACTCCTAAAAAGCCCAGTCTTATCACGCCGGTAACATCCGGCAATCAGCAGAAGGGTCAACAGGCTAAAGACAACAGGAACCAGACGGAAGTTGTATTCCGTCGTTTCCGCAAAGCGGGAGGTTGTGGCACGGCAGAAAGGGATTGCGGCGTAATAAAGGACAGGTCCATGATGGTCGGCAGGATCATAGTGATAGACCCCCTGCTCCAGTAGCTGTCCGGTGCGGACCGCTTGGTTAGCTTCGTCCCCATGCATGGGGCGATCTGAAAGACCTGCAAAGCGAAACAAGAAAACCAAAAAAAGGAAAAAAAGGAAACTAAGCCAATAATTATGAGTTGTTTTAGCTTTGTTTAGCGCTTCTGATAAACTACTGCACATGTTCATTAGTTTAACCTTTCCGAATGCTCTTACGCAAGTGCGTAATCTTCCGATTTTTCCACAATTTTTCAAGGATGCCCTCACACCGCCTTGCCCCGGTAGTAAGCTATTGACCACCGCAAACGCAAAAGTAATTATTGATTTTAGGTACTCGATGTTTTAAAATGAATCACATTCTTTGAAAGGATATACATTATGGTACGCGTTAGTTTGATAATAGCCTGCCTTTATGGCTCAATTTGTCTTTTTCCTGTTGTAGCCCAGGAGTCCCCGGCAGCCACTCCCCAGCCTGCAACAACGACGGAAAGTCTCAACGACCTTCTCGCGTTACGTTCACGTTTGATGATTGAAGCCCATAAACTCGACACAGAAATTAAGAAGATGGCAAGCGACACAAAAGTGACCTCACCTGCCATCGATGCCTTACGCAAAAAAGTCGAGGACCTCCAACGCGAAATTATCAAGACCTTCACTCAGATTCGTGAAGAAGTTGAAAAGCTTCCTGAAGTTAAAGCGAAGCGTACGGCGATTGCCGAAAAAGAGAAGCAGATCGAAGCATTGAATAAAAAAATTGATGAGCCGGTGCAAAAATAGGATGTGAAGGAGTATCCGATTATGGCGAAAGCAAAAGTTAAAATTGAAGTACCTGTGGCGAAAGCAAAAGTTAACATTGAAGTGCCTGTAAAAAAGGAGCGGCGTCCGCGTATTCTGATTGTCACGCCGGAGATCACCTATCTGCCGACCGGGATGGGAAATATGGCGAATAAGTTGACGGCAAAAGCAGGCGGCTTAGCAGACGTCTCCGCCTCGCTTGTGGCAGCCTTGTTTGATCGTGGTGCTGATGTCCACGTGGCTTTGCCACACTATCGTCGTATGTTTCATGTTGATGTTGGACAGCTCATCAATGATGAACTGCGTGTGTACAAAAGCCGACTTCCTGACTCGCGCATTCACTTGGCGGAAGATCGTTGCTTCTATTACAGGGACACGGTGTACAGTAACTCCCAAGAGGAGAATCCTAAACTCGCCTTAGCGTTCACACGTGAGATTGTAAATAACATTATTCCCACCGTACAGCCTGACTTGATCCACTGTAATGACTGGATGACCGGACTTATTCCCGCAGCCGCACGTCGCATGGGCATACCCTGTCTTTTTACGGTGCACAATATTCACACGCATGATCTCTCGCTCTCGCGGATTGAAGATGCAGGCATTGATGCTGCTGAATTTTGGGGCAACTTATTTTACAAGCGTCCTCCGCAAAATTACGAGGAATCCCGCAGCACGAACCTTGTTGACATGCAGACCAGTGGTGTCTTTGCCTCTCACTTTATTAATACCGTCAGTCCGACATTCCTTCAAGAGATTGTCAATGGCTGGCATGATTTCATCCCGGTACAATTGCGGCAAGAGATTCGTAGTAAATTCAAGGCCGGTTGTGCAGTTGGCATTCTGAATGCGCCAGATGATGCGGACAATCCAGAAACCGATCCCTTGATTAAGAAGAAATACAATGCGGAGAGCCATCGGGAGGCTAAGCGCATCAACAAGATGTCCTTCCAACGCAAGTTGGGTCTTGAAGAGAACCCCGATGCACCGATCTTCTTTTGGCCCTCTCGTCTGGATCCGACGCAAAAGGGCCCGCAGTTGCTCACGCACATCCTCTTCCGTTTTCTTTCACGTCACTGGAAGGAGAAGGCGCAGATTGCTGTGGTCGCGAACGGTGCCTTTCAAAAACCCTTCTATGACATTCTCAAACAACATGAACTCTATGGCCGCTTAGCTATTTGTGATTTCAATCAAAACCTCTCTAAGCTCGGTTTTGCAGCCTCTGACTTTACGCTGGTGCCGTCCCTTTTTGAGCCCTGCGGACTCCCGCAGATGGTGGGGCAACTCTATGGTTCCTTGCCGATTGTGCATGATACCGGAGGCCTGCACGACACGGTTGAGCACCTCGACGTGGAGAATAATAAGGGAAATGGCTTCTCCTTCAAGATATATGATAGCCGTGGACTTGAGTGGGCCATGGATCAGGCCATGGCATTCTATAAGCGGCCAGCCGATGAGAGGGAAGTGCAAATCAAACGCATCATGGAGAGCGGAAAAAAGCGTTACACGCATGATGTGTGTGCACAAGCCTACATCAACATCTATGAAAAGATGTTGGATCGTCCGCTCGTCAGGGCGGTTGAGGAACATGCTGAAAAGGATCACACCATTTAATAAGTAAAACGTTTCAGGAATGATACCATGTCTACACAAACGACACGCGCCCGTCTGTTAGAAGATCCCTATCTTGAACCGTACCGTGCAATTATTGAACGGCGGGCCTTAAGTGCATCCAAGCGCGCCAAGGATTTAGCCCAGAGTCCGGGAACCTTATCCGAGTTTGCCTGTGCACATGAATATTATGGTTTGCATAAGACTGCGGATGGTTGGATTTTCCGCGAATGGGCACCTCATGCGACGGCGATTTGGCTGGTGGGCGATTTCTCGGGCTGGAATAAAGATGATCGTTTCTTGCTCTACCGCATCGGGAATACAGGCCAATGGGAGGTCCGTCTTCCCCTCGAAACAATCACCCACGGACAACACTATCGTCTCGAGATGGCTTGGGAGGGTGGTTGTGGTGAGCGTATTCCTGCGTATGCAAGACGTGTGGTTCAAAATCCAGAAACCCATCTTTTTGCAGCACAAGTCTGGGATCCTCCAGTACCCTATGTTTGGCAAAATCCATCTTTTGTTGTTCCTCAACGGACACCGCTCATCTACGAAGCCCATATTGGCATGGCACAGGAAAAAGAGGGTGTAGGGACCTATGATGAGTTTCGCAAAGTGATCCTCCCCCGAATTGTCAAGGCGGGTTACAATACGATCCAATTGATGGCGATCATGGAGCACCCCTACTATGGCTCATTCGGCTATCATGTCTCAAGCTTCTTTGCAGCCTCCTCACGCTTTGGAACACCTGAAGAGCTCAAAGCACTCATTGATGCTGCCCATGGTTTGGGTCTCTCGGTGATCATGGATATTGTTCACTCCCATTCGGTGAAGAATGAACGCGATGGCTTATCGTTGTTTGATGGGACCCCTCACCAGTATTTCCATTCTGGACTTCGGGGTTGGCATGAGGCGTGGGATTCCCGTTGTTTTGATTACAACAAAATTGATGTGATTCACTTCCTATTATCCAACTGCCGTTATTGGCTGGATGAATATCACTTTGATGGATATCGTTTTGATGGTATCACCAGCATGCTCTATCTCCATCATGGTCTCGGCGTTGACTTCATGGATTACAGCCAATATTTTGATGCGACTATCGATGAACACGCGTGGAACTACTGTAACCTCGCCAATCGGGTCATTCACGAGATTCGTCCAGATGCCATCACCATTGCTGAGGATGTCAGCGGAATGCCAGGGTTGGCTGCCCCGATCGAAGACTTAGGTGCGGGGTTTAATTATCGCATGTCTATGGGAGTTCCTGAGTGCTGGTTCCGCCTTGTACGCGATGTACGTGATGAAGATTGGAACGTCGGTTATCTTTGGCATGAGCTAACCAACTGCCGAGCAGATGAGCAGACCGTCAATTATGTGGAGAGCCATGATCAGGCACTGGTGGGCGGCAAGACCTTCTTCTTCCAACTGGTCGATTCAGATATTTATACAGCCATGGCTCGTTCGCATCAAAACGTGAGAACTGAACGAGGGCTCGCGATTCACAAGCTGGCACGCTTGGCCACACTGGGGACGGCAGGTGATGCCTATTTGAATTTCATGGGCAATGAATTTGGACACCCCGAGTGGATTGATTTTCCACGAGAGGGAAACAACCACTCGTATCACTATGCACGGCGCCTATGGTCTCTGCGTGATAACCCTGAGTTACTCTATTGGTGCTTGGCAGAGTTTGATGAAAGCATGTTGCGCTTGATCAACAATACAGGTGCGCTTGAGCAGACACGTCCACGTCGCTTATACACGTCAGACGCAGACAAGATCATTGCCTTTGAACGTGGCAATCTGATCTTTATCTTCAACTTCCACAGCACACACTCCGTTACAGATTATTCAATTTTAGTCCCGCCCGGAAAGCCATACACCGTAGCACTCGATACAGACGAAAATCGTTTCGGCGGTCAAAACCGTATTGCGCAGGATCAACTTTTTAATCTGATCCCCGAGATGCGTAGAAATGAAATGGTGACCACGATCAAGATCTACCTCCCCTGTCGCACCGCAATGGTACTGAAGCGTATAGACGCTTAAGAACCTATTTGCTCTCGACCTTCTCCTCGATCGTATTTCGCCATTGCGACAATTTATATTCTCTGAAAATATCACGGCAGAGCAAGAAGATCATAAGTGCTATCAGAATAGAGGCAAAGACGGTCACAAGCGTTGAGACGACTTTTGGGTGAGGTTTGCGCCGTGTGATAATCTCATAGCAAGCGAACATGACATGTCCACCATCGAGCACAGGTAACGGCAAGAGGTTCAATATTGCAAGATTAATACAGATCATGCGCAGGAAACCAAGCGCATCCATCATCCCCCCTTTGACCGTCTGGTAAAGATGAATAACAATCATCGCAGGTCCACCCAAGCTATTCGCAACTGCCGCACGTTCGCCTTCTTGTTTTGGGTTTACTAAGGCGCGCAATACACGAAAGACGGAGAGTGCATCCCACGTCAGCTGATCAACAGGATCGCGGTACATCATCCAAGCTTTGGCATCATCCTCCGTAAATTTGACACCCAGCAACTGGCGATTTGCTTTTGCATCGAATTTAGGCGTCAATCGGAAGGTCAAGATTTCCTTACCTCGACGCACGCCAACATCAACGTCCGCAGCTCCATTTTTTCGAATAAGTTCTCTAAAGTGTGTGGCTCCCCATGCGGGCACACCAGCAACGGACAGCAACAAATCTCCTGGCTTTAAACCCGCCTCTTCTGCTGGAAAGCCAGGAATCAGACCACCGATCATACAGGGCGCCTCTGAGTAGACACCTTCTAACAATTGGATGCCCATGACTTCATGTTTGGTAAAAGGAATCTCTAACGTGAGCGTCTTTCCAGCCCGATCGATCTTAAAGATGGCTTTGCCAGCGTTCCCTGAGAGGACATTTTCGACCATCATCTCCATCCACGTATTCACTTTCTCACCATTTACCTCATCAATTCGATCACCTGGGCGCAATCCTGCCTCCCATGCTGGTGTCTTATCAACGACCTCGCCAACACGGGTATCCACGACCCGAATGCGAGCTGATGGTACCCACGAGATGAGTAGTGCCAGCAGGATGGCCAAGATAAAATTTCCAAACGGACCTGCGATGGAGACAACAATGCGCTTCCAAGGAGCAATATCAACTAAGACGCGCTCTTCTTGTGGAGGTTCCTCTGATTTAGCTTCCGCTTTCTCTCCCTGCTCCCCTTGAATTTTGTCCATACCCGAGGGATCAAGCTGTGGGAGTGCGACATAACCACCAAAGGGGATACATCCAAGTTTGTACTCGACCCCGTTGATCTTTTTTTTCAAGAGGGCAGGTCCGAAGCCGATTGAGAAGGCATCAATTTGAAGGCCAAACCATTTTGCAGCAAGAAAGTGCCCTAGCTCATGAATAAATATAGCCAAGCTGAAGAGCAATGCAACCGCAATGCCAGCCAACACTTTAAGTCCGATTTCTTCGATCATACAATAATCTCCTTCGCGCGTCGTCTAGCCCACGCATCCGTCTCCATGATTGTTTCCAAATCCGAACAGGCTTGGACAGCATGATGCGCCATGACCGCCTCGATTGTCCGCCAAATTCCAGCAAAGGGAAGTCGCCCCTCTAAGAAAGCCTTTACCGCCACCTCATCAGCTGCATTGACAACAGCAGGCATTGTACCCCCAATCGCGGCCGCCTCGCGAATCAGGCGCAGACAGGGGAAGCGTTTCACATCCGGGGACGTGAAGGTGAGTTTACCCATTTGGATCAGATCGAGTACGGGCATATCAACCGCACGTCGCTCCGGCCACGTGAGAGCATATTGAATGGCAAAACGCATATCCGGCACGGAGAGCTGGGCAAGGGTTGCACCATCCACAAAGGTGACCATGGAGTGAATAACGCTTTCCGGGTGGACAATCACCTCGACATGGTTAACCGGGACATCAAAAAGCCAGCGGGCTTCGAGAATTTCGAGCCCTTTATTCATCATCGTGGCGGAATCAATCGTGACTTTAGGTCCCATACACCAACGGGGATGTTTCAAGGCCATGGCCGGGGTGACGCGTTCAAAATCAATTTCAGGTTGCTGGGCAAAGGGTCCGCCTGAGGCTGTCAGCACCAGCTTGGATATTTGGGTCTCTGCCGGCTCCATCCTATCTTGTGGACGGCGGACGCACGCAACCCTCCGCGTGGGTGACTGCAAACATTGAAAAAGCGCACTATGTTCACTGTCGATCGGGAGCAGGCGCACATTAGTCTCGTTGCGCTTTCGCATCACAAGCTCGCCTGCGGAGACAAGAACCTCCTTTGTGGCTAACGCGACATCATGGCCAGCTTCCATTGCGGCCAAGACCGGCTTTAAACCTGCCAACCCAACCACCGCACAGAGCACGCAATCGGCTTCAGGCAAGGCTGCGAGGGCTTCAACTCCTTGCTTGCCAGCCAACACCTGAATGCCATGCGGCCGCGCCAAAGCCTGTGCCTCCAGAGCGGCCATCTCGTCTTCAACGGCGACATGCTTCACATTAAATTGCAAAGCCTGGTCAATCAGACGGGTAATTTTGCGCTGCGTCGCAAGACCGACAATCCGGATGTCCTGCGGCAACGCCTCTGCGATTCGCAGGGCATTTTCTCCGATTGAACCAGTGCTTCCCAGTATGACTACAGACTTCATGGTAGGAATTGGAGAAAGAGATAAAAGATGACGGGGGTAAAGATGAGGCTGTCAAAGGTGTCGAGCAATCCACCAATACCTTGGAAGATGCCTCCAGAGTCCTTCATCTCCGCACTGCGTTTAAACATGGATTCAATCAGATCACCAAGGACACCCCCGAGGCCGATCAACACCCCCATGCCTGCTGCTGCCACGTAACAAAAGGGAGTGACGACACTTGGATCCGGACGCACGAACCAGAAGAAAACAAGGCTGAAGATCGCCGAGAAGAGGAGTCCTCCGATCAAGCCCTCCCAGGATTTGTTGGGTGATATCCGGGGAAACATTTTATGCTTTCCAAAGGGGATCCCGATGGCATACCCCCCCACATCGGTCGCTTTGGTCACCACCACCACATAGAGGACGAGAATAAAGCCCTCTTTGGCGACGGTAAAAGGTTGCGGATCACACGTTTGCGCAATCCGTAAGAAGAAGGAGAGCATAAAGGGAATATAAATAAAACTCAGTACGGCAAACGCTGCACTCTCAAGAGGCCTTTCAACTTTGGGATCAAAGAGGAGGCGTACAAACAAGAGAAAAATAATTAGCGCTGCAGCTAAATAGGAATTATCAGGGAATGCAAAACAATTTAACAGATAGACAAAGGCCGCAACCGCACCGCTCATACGACACGTGTCAATCCCACGAGCCTCAATCATTTTTGCAAATTCAAAGTGACAGATGAGAATCGCTAGGGCAAAGGCTCCAAAGGCAAGCCAGGATTGCTGTGAGATGATAACAACAAACCAGAAGAGCGAGAGGACAACACCTGTTATGACACGCCTTACGATTGGACTCATACTAAGTCCTCCTTTTTTACGCCGCCATAACGTCTCTCTCTCGCTGCAAACGCGTCAAGAGCCGTCTTAAAATCTGCCTCGCCAAAATCTGGCCATAAGACAGGTGTGAAATAAAACTCGCTGTAGGCACATTGCCACAACAGAAAATTACTCAGTCGAAACTCTCCGCTCGTCCGGATGATCAGGTCTGGATCAGGTACATCTGGCGCATCCAGGCTGGCTGTGATCTGGTTTTCGTCAATGGTCTCAGGTTCGCAATTTCCTGAGCGGACCGCCGTGGCGATCTTCCGAATTGCCCGCACCAGCTCGTTGCGGCCACTGTAACTGAGCGCAATGATCACCTGCTGTTCAAAATGAAGCGTGCTCTGCTCCACTCGCGCGAGCGCTATTTGCAAGTTAGGGGATAAGTCCGAACGATTACCAATGACGCGCAACCTAACCTGCTTCTCAATCAGCTCCGCTTCATATTTAGAGATGAAGAGATTAAGAAGTTGCATCAACCCTGCAACCTCCTCAGGTGGCCGTGACCAATTTTCTGTGCTGAACGCATAGAGGGTCAAGTACCGTACTCCCGCGTGACGGCAATACCCCATGACCCGTCTGACTGTTTCTGAACCAGCCTCATGCCCTGCAAGACGTGGCTTCCCCTGTTGCCGTGCCCAACGTCCGTTGCCATCCATAATCATGGCAATATGCTGAGGCACTCTGTTCGTCACGTCACTCATGTTGAGTCGGATCGTTAGATCCCCAATCGCAGGGTTGTCTCGCGAGCAGGTCCTACGGAAAGAATGCCCAGACGGGCAGTGCCACTCAAAGCGACTAAACGTTCCACATACGCTCTTGCCTTCAAGGGCAGCTCTTCATAGCGGGTTGTCTTGCTGGTGTCTGTCATCCATCCCGGCATCTCTTCATAAACAGGGGTGCAACGATCAAGCGCACTCAGATCAGCAGGGAATGTCTCATAGATGTGTCCATCATCCCGGCGGTATGCAACACAGATCTTGAGGGTCGGCTGCTCGTCCAGCACGTCCAGTTTAGTCATCGCCCAGAAGTCAACGCCGTTCACCATGGCGGAATAGCGCGCAACAACGGCATCATACCAACCGCAACGACGCGGACGTCCAGTCGTGGCACCAAATTCGCCGCCCTTCTGACGCAGATGTTCGCCTGTAGCATCCGTCAGTTCGGTCGGGAAGGGTCCACTACCAACACGGGTTGTATAACACTTGATCACGCCCACGACGCGATCAATCCGGCGTGGCGAGAGCCCCGAGCCTGTACAGGCGCCACCGGCAGTCGGATTGGAGGAGGTCACAAAGGGATAGGTTCCAAAGTCAATATCGAGCATCGTCCCCTGTGCGCCCTCGAGCAGAATGCTTTTTCCCGCGCGGTCCGCGGTGTTAATAAAGACGACCGTATCCGTGATGTAGGGTTTCAAAATATCGGCCAGCTTGGCATAGTCCTGCAGCAAGGTGTCAATATCCAGCAAGTCCGCGCCCCATTTGGAGAGCCGGAGATTTGTGGAGACACACATCTTACTCACGCGATCCAGAAAGTCAGGACGCAGAAGATCACCGACGCGAAAACCATCACGGCCCATTTTGGCGCCGTAGGCTGGTCCAATTCCGCGCCCCGTGGTACCAATCTTCTTGTCGTGTGAACGGCGTGCTTCATCCGCTTTATCCAACGCGCGATGCCACTGCATCACCATGTGCGTGCGGTCACTGATGAAGAGGCGCCCGTCTGGCTCAATTCCATAGCCACGTAACATGTCGATCTCTTTGAGTAGATCAAAAGGGTCCATGACGACACCATTTCCGATAACACATTGTTTTCCCGGATGCAGAATGCCAGAAGGAATCAAGTGGAGCACATATTTTTTTCCTTCGGCGATGACCGTGTGGCCGGCGTTGCTTCCGCCTTGGTACCGGACAATCACATCGGCTTGAGAGGTCAGGACGTCAATTACCTTCCCTTTTCCTTCATCTCCCCACTGGGCACCCATCAAAATGGTGTTTGGCATACGTATGTTTCTCCTTAACTAAAGGTCTTAAAGACTTAATTTCGTAGGCAAGAAGTATAGCGAAAAAAGAGGCGTTGAGCAATCAGCAATTGTTGCACAGACGCAATCTATTTTAAAGTGGGATGAGCCTCTTCCCCTCTTAACTGCTTTCCGCCACCCTCTTTCTCATAGACGCCATAGAACTGACAGACGGAGTCGAGCCAAACAATAATGCGTTCCATCTCTTCGGGGGTCAGCTTCACGCCCTTGTGTCCATGCATGAGCAGGGGATAGAGCTTGGACGCGCGTGCGCCGAACTGACCTGGGAAGGTCCGATAGAATTTTGGGGATTCAAAATTGTGGCCAGCGCCGTAAGAGACAAAACCATATTTTTCTGCAAGATTCAGGTAAGATCTAAAATAGGTTCCCACGATCTCGCTATCCAGGCGCGGGGGCAACTTCTCCCCGGGCTTTGCCTTTTTAATCACATCCGCATGGCAGGTCACGCAATTTTTATCCAACACAGGTTGGACCAGCCTCGGATAACTGAAGGGGCGTGATCCCTCCGGTCCAGGCTTCGGAATGGACACGGGCCGCTTCATAGCCTGCGGGGTCACAACAAGTCCCTCTGGCGCGTTTCCCTTGGGTTCGTGGCACCCTTGACAGGAGAGCTGCTCGCCAGGCACCAGCGCGGTCGAGGACCGCATAGATTGCACAGCAGCCCCCTGCTCATCAAGCGCTTGGAAAAAAATCTCATACCCTGTCGGAACCTTAAAAAAGGCACTGCCATCCGATTCGACTGGCACGGTACCTACCACGCTACGTGCTAAATTGACCGAGTCAAAGCCCTCCTTGATCTGAATGCCAGTGCGATGTGGTAATTCTGCGGTCGCGACAGAGGCTGGATAGATTTGCCATATCCGAATTGCGGTAATCTTTTTCCCATCTTCCGGCCATGGCAAAAGGCTCTTGTAGACATCCGCAATAGTGATGGTCCCCTCGCCCCTCGCCTCGGATTGCCAGTCGCACGGCTTGCGTTTGGAAGCTGGAACAGCCGCAATACGCTGTTCCGGGATAATGGGTGGTCGTTTCACAGCCCTCAAGGGCATGGGGCTCACGCAGGCGATGTCGGAATCACGATAGATCAGCTCCTTATTGCCAAACTTGTCGACGAGATAGAGTCCGAAGGTTAAAGGCTTGTCCTTTCGGAACGCTTCTGTTGGCTCATACGCAGCGAGGTAATAGGAATCACTGAGCGGCCATGCCGTGCCATAGCTCAGAGTCCCCTTCTGAGTCTCAGGAAAAGCAACATCGGGTGTCAAACGCTTGACAGGTGCCATGGAATCGTCATCTGCTACGCGCGGATCAATCACGAGCAATGAGCCGAACGCCTGGCCGTGGTGGGGCGCACCCGTGGTGACAAAACAGTGCGACTCGGGAATGGCCCGCGTGTCAATCTCCATGTCGGCTCGCTGATAACGATAGGAATAGTTACCATGTATGGGCCGCGGATTACGTCCATCTGGCGTCGTGATCCATGGATGATGAGCGGTACACCCATGGCGGTCCACATAGTCCCAACGCGTCCAGAGCAACATGCCGTTATGCGTGATCGCAGGGGACCATTCATTTGTCTCATGCAAGCTGAGGCAACGGATATCGGTACCATCATCAGCCATGTCAAACAACGTGAAGTTCGGGCAGTGACGACCGCACCGCAGATAGCCGCCCCGGCGTTCCGAGATAAAGGCTATGCGTCCTGCTGGTGTAAAACAGGGCGAGAAGTCATTAAAGGTTCCGTCCGTGATCTGCTTCAAATCGGAGCCATCCGCGTTTATTGTAAAAATATGATAACAGAAGCCCTTGTCCCAATGTCCGTTATTCGCATGATCAAGGTGGGAACGTTGGGCACGGCTTCCGATGCCCTCCACATAGGCAAAGGCGATCTTCTTTCCATCATAGGAGATCGCAGGCGAAAGAACTGATCCGCCATCTTTCCTCAGCTCCTGCCGGGAGCCAATCTTCAGAGGGGAACCCGCGAGTACGTCCCGTAATGTGGGCGCTTCACCGAAGGGCTCGGAGAGGACAAATACGCCACCGCCCGTCCGTTGTTGCTGTCCATAATACTGGTCGCAACAGTGCTGCATGACTTGAGATAAGTCGCGCTTGATAAAAAGGAGTTCTTTAAAATTGAGCAACGGATTCGAAAAGGTAATTTTTCGACGCAATAGGAGTGCCTCGTCAAACAAGAGACGCCGCTGGCTCTCCGTGGCATCCTCCGCCCGTTTCACAAGCGCATCAAGTTCTATGGTTGCGGTCTCCAGTGCAGGAGGTTTCTCCATCGCCTTCAGATCATTCAACAAGGCTCGTGTCCGGCGCAAGACTATGGCGAGCGGATCTTTGTCTTCGGGCGTGACTAGGGCTTCGCTACAAAATGTTTGCGGTGCAACCTGAGTGAAACGGTTAACCATTTTCTGGTCATGCTTCAAAATCTCCCATTGGCGTTGGGCTTCACCCTCCGGATAACGCTTGCCAGGCGCAGCCGGCTCCAACCAGGAGTTCCCCATAGCGATCGATGAACTCAGTAGAAATGTCCCCAGCACATATTTTAAATAAGATTGAACCATATACGCTCCCCCCATGAATCTTTGCAGTATACTTCTTTTTAGGTTTGATATTCAAGGCGTAACTTCAAGGAAAAAACACGTTAAACTCACAATGTATTCTATTTAAGATTGACTAAACCGATCCTCCCATACATAATTTAAACAGCATATTTTATTACGATTGTTTTTGCTAGCATTCACCTGTTGTTGTATTTGACCCTCGAGCTAACCTGTATGAGCCTTCAAGTCTCGGGGATATCAAAACACAACGGAAGGAGCTGTCATGACTGATACCAACACACCATTAACGCCTTCTGACGCGTCTGTTAAATCCGACATTCGACAGCAGGCTGAAAAAAAAGCAGCCTTGTGTCCAGAACACAATATCTGTCTCTCGCTCAAAGAAACGCGTGTGTTGATCCACGAACAGCGTGTCCACCAAATCGAGCTGGAGATACAAAACGAAGAATTACGAAGGGTACAGGCGGAACTGGATGCGACTCGACTACGCTATTTTGACCTCTACGATCTCGCTCCCGTGGGGTATGTCACCCTCAGCGAGACAACTATAATCATCGCGGCTAATCTCGCCGCCTCAACCCTGCTGGGGGTGCTTCGCAACACGATACTCGGGAACCCCATTTCAAAATTCATTCTCAAAGACGATCAAGATACCTACTACCAGTTTCATAAAAAACTCTTTGAGACGGGTGAGCCGCAAGCATGCGAGCTTTGGATGATCCAAAACGACGGCTCAAGGATCTGGGTTCATCTTTCAGCAACCCTTGCCCAGAACGCAGCCAATGAGCCAGTCTGCCGACTGGTGCTGGTAGATATTACGGAGCGCAAACGTGCTGTTGAGGCGTTGCGCACCAGCAAAGTCCATTTGCAAGCGATCATTGAATCGACCGCCGACGGGATCCTGGCTGTGGACAACGATGGAAATGTTATCAAAGCCAACAGTCGCTTTGCCGAGCTTTGGCGAGTTCCTGAGTCGCTCCTGAAAAGCTGCGATGATAAGGCCCTGTTGGCGTTCGTTCTGGAGCAATTATCAGACCCGAAGACATTCTTGGAAAAAGTGCAGTCACTCTATAAATCGGATGTGTCGGACATGGATACGCTCATTTTCAAGGACGGGCGCATCTTTGAGCGCTATTCTATCCCGATGCTGACAGAGGGAATCATCTCGGGCCGGGTATGGTCCTTCCGCGACATTACTGAGCGCAAGCATGCACAGCAGATTAGTCAGGCACTGTGCATCAAGGAAAACCAGTATCGCGAGCTATTCGAATCCGGGTCTGACGCGTTGCTCCTTATTGTCATCGGTACGGGCAAGATCATTGATGCCAATCGAATGGCGTGCGTGCTCTATGGTTATGAACGAGATGAACTGCTCACAAAACTGAGCACGGAGTTGTCGGCGGAGCCCGAGGAAACGACACGCCGCATGCAGGATGCGCTGAACCAGCCGGGGAAGGTATTTAACATCCCAGTACGCTTGCATCGCAAGAAGGACGGCACCGTCTTTCCCGTTGAAATCAACGCGCGGGCTTTTCTCCAGGATGGCGAAACTGTCCTCTTGGTTTCATGCCGCGACATCACTGAACGCAAGCGCATTGAGGCTGAGATAAAAGCGGAGAAGATGAATAGCGAAGCGATGTTTGAATCCTCGCCGATCGCCTTGTTTGTTATCGATGAAAAAACAAATATCGTGCGCGGCAACGGAAGGGCCGTTGACATGTTTGGGGGAAGTGCTGTAGCGGCACTGCAACATAGACCGGGCAACGCCTTAGGCTGTGTTCACAGCTCGGAGGATCCGCGCGGTTGCGGCTACTCGCCGAATTGTCCGCTTTGTCCGGTGCGCAACGGCATTCAAGGTTTGCTAGCAAACGGTGGCGAAATAAATGGGGTCGATCTGCCGCTAGATCTGATTCGGGACGGGATGCCACAAAAGGTTTGGATGGAGATTGGTGCCAAGTTCGTCCAGCTAGAAGGCCGTCGACATGTGTGCATCGCCATGGTCGACATCACCGAGCGCAAGCGGATGGAAGAGGCGCTGCGGAAGAGCGAGGAACGCTACCGTCAGGTCGTTGAAGGAACCGCAGATCTGATCACCGTGGTCGATGAAAAGGGGCGTTTGACCTTTGCAAACTACATTGCTAAAAACGTCTTCGGTTTAGATAAAGAGCAATGCTTGGGCCTATTTGCCATCGACTTTGTTCATCCAGATGACAAGGAACGCACCGCAAAGTGGTTTAGAGAATGTATTGACACAAAAACAGAGAAGGTTTCTTTTGAAAACCGCCTAGTAAATCGTGAGACCGGCGCTGTCATCGATATGCTGTGGACCTCCAGATTTAACTATGGCGACGATGGGCAACTCAAAAAGGTCGACAGCATCGCACGCGACGTCACCGAGCGCAAGCGGGCCGAAGTGGCACTTGAAAAGCAAAACACCCTTTTAACAACGCTTCTGAATAACCTGCAAATTGGGGTCTTCATGGTTGAAGTGCCCTCGGGCAAGCCATTGCTTGCGAATCAAGCCTCATTCAACTTAATGGGACGCGGGATTTTGCCGGAAGCTCAAGCTCGCACGTTCTCTAAGGTGTATGATGTATACAAGGGTGATACCAATGAACCTTATCCGAACGACGAAATGCCTATTGTGGTTGCGATGAGTGGCGTCTCGAAATATGTGGACGACATGACGGTTGTCAGACCTGATGGCACCCGAGTCTGCTTGGAAGTATATGGTTCGCCGATCAAGGATTCACAAGGGAATACGTGGGCAAGCCTTGTAAGTTTTCAGGACATCACCGCGCGAAAGGAGGCTGCTGAAGCTGTCATTCAACTGGCGAAAGCAAAAAACAAATTCATTTCCGTGGTTTCGCATGAGCTCCGAAGTCCGCTTGCGACAATTAAGGAGGCTACAAGCCTCGTTCTGGAAAGAGTATTAGGTCCTCTGAATGACGAGCAGAAAGAGATGTTGGACATCGCAAAGATTAATATTAATCGCTTGGGACGGCTGGTCAACAATGTTCTGATCTATCAGAAAATGGATGCCGGTAAAATGCTATATGACTTTCTGGAAAATGACGTGAATGACATCATTCAGGAAGCCTATCGTAACATCATCCTTGCCACCCCCGAGCGAAAAGACGATCTTGTGATAAATCTTGTTGCAAAACCTCCGCGAATAAAATGCGATAAAGACAAGATTTTTCAGGTTATTCTCAATCTGATCTCGAACGGGATTAAGTACAGTGAACGCGGACCTATTGTGATCGAGACGCGGCTGAACACCCATGAGATAGAGTTCAGTATACGGGACTCAGGACAGGGTATTTATCCCGAAGAGTTAGAACATGTTTTTATGCCCTTTTCGCATGGACGCGGCAGGAAAACAGGCGGTACAGGGCTAGGGTTGGCGATATCCAAGGAGATTATCCTTGCGCATAACGGAAAAATGTGGGTTGAGTCTGAACCAAGAAAAGGCAGTACTTTCTATTTTACCTTGCCACTTTAAGGATTAATAGAATATGAAAAGAAAAATTTTAATAATCGACGATGAACCCTTTCTATTAAAGGTGCTGTTGGTTCGTCTAAAGCATTGGGGCTATGACGCACTCGGGGCCGAGAATGGGCCAGATGGTCTTGTGCTTATACGCCAAAATATGCCCGATTTGATCATCTTGGACAAAGAAATGCCAGGAATGAATGGTGAAGATGTCGTTCGGCTCATCAGAAGAGATCCAGCACTGAAACAGATCCCGATCATCATGATCTCTGCAGATGTAGAAAATATCGAAGCTTGCACCAAATCATGCGGTATCGAACACTATCTGACCAAGCCATGTGAACCTGAAGATTTGCTTGAAATGATACAAATGCAATTCCTTCGGGAAAAGAACACGGAAATCTCATAGCGAGATGGCATACGTTTAGATGATCGTGCGGGAGACTTCAGCGTAACAGGAGACATTGCTTTATGGACAAAATATTGCGACGAGTGGCCTGTGTGCTACTGCTTACAGTATCTGCAGGGATGGCGGAAGACCAAAACGTGTTGCGATTGCTCGTCTGGGAGGGTCACGCCCCTAAAGAACACGTCACGGCATTTGAAACGCTTATTGTGACAAAGTATGGTACTCAGGTTAAGCTGCAAATAAGCTATATTGATGGGTCCGATGAATATTACGCTTCGATAAGACGTAATAGCGTTGACGTGGTGATGCTGACACATCATCAATTCAAGGATGAACGCTACAATTTCATCAAGAACAATCTGCTACTTCCCATTGACCTTAAGAACATCCCCAACTACAGCAAAGTGATGCCTGCTCTTCAGAAAACGGATTACCTATCCAGTGAGAAACAACTCTACGGGGTTCCTGAGGCTCAAGGCCCCTATGGCTTAGCCTACAACACAACCCTGCTGAAGGAAGCACCGAAGAGCTGGAATATCCTCTGGGACCCTCAATATAAAGGACAGTATGTCATTGGTGCCAACGAATATGTTTACAACGCGATGATCACTGCGCTGGCATTGGGATATCCAAAGAAATCCCTGGGTAGCTATGACGCCCTCAACAACAGCGAGTTCAGGGAGAAGTTTCGTCAACTGGCCGTCAACGCCCACTCTTTCTGGATTGGCGTTGACAAAGCGGATGACCTGTCCGGTCATGCACTGGCCACCGTTTGGGGCGATTCGCTTATTCCTCTCAAAACACGGGGCGAGCAGTGGCAGATGGCTGACCCTTCCGAAGGTATACCGTTCTGGATTGACAATTTTGCGATTACCTCAGCCTTGAAAGACAAGCCGTTTCTAAAGAAAGTCGCGGAAGAGTATATCAACTTTTTATTGACGACTGATTATCAGGTCGGGCACATTATGCGCGTCGTTGGAACGATGCCGGTTATTACGGAAATTGACGCCCTTATTACACCGGAGGAAAAGAGGCGGATTCATCTTGGCGAGCCTGCTGTCTCTAAAAGTGTCCGAGTTATGGTGCCAACCTGTTCCCAGCGGGACCGCAATGGTCTTAAGCTTCTTTGGAAAGAGGCAATGGCGGGAATTGTGGTCAAGAAGGAGAAATAGTGAAACCAGAAAACCCCATCGGTATTCGGCGCTCCATCGCCACCAAGTTGCTGAAAATTGTATTTAGCTTCTATCTGCTCGTTGCCGTCAGCTTGACCATTGGCCAAATGGTCATGGAGTATCGCTATCAGAAATCGAGTGTTGAGCACGACCTGAAAGCTATTCAGCAAACCTATGAAAAGGGGCTGGCCATTGACCTCTGGCAACTGGACGATGAATCTCTGAGTTCTATCATAGAAGGCATGCTCAAGCTTCCTGTTGTTATTGGGGTAAGCGTGCGGAATGCCCGTGGCGTGGATGTTGCTATCGGAGGGATCATCCATCATCACGGCGTCCGCGTGGGCAATGTGGGACAGCATATCAATCTGCTGGGTCTCGGCAAGGAGGTAACTACACTCTACGATGAGCACCATAGTGACAATAATTATGTCTTCACGCACGAATTCCCCCTCAGCTATGTTCACGGGGGCAAAACCGATCAACTGGGCAGAGTAACCCTTTACTCCAATTCTTCGGTTGTTTTTCAGCGCGTAAAGCTGGGCTTTCTCTTAATTGTCTTGAACGCAATCCTCAAAACCGTTGCACTGTGGTTTATCTTTCTTTACTTCTCAAAAAAACTCCTGCGAAAGCCTTTACTGTCTCTTGCATCTGCCGTGGAAAACCTGAGTTTGGATAATCTAGACTCGGTCAGAGTTGATGTCGGGACGTCGGGGCGGAACGAACTCAAAGTCATTGAAGACTCCTTTAATTCCATGATCGGCAATCTCCGTAACTCGGTGATGGAACGGGAACGAGCGACGAAAGCGTTGCGCGAGAGCGAGATGCTCCGCAAACGGGTCTTCGACAGCTCCAGAATCCCTATCGTGGTGATGGACGCCGCGACCTGTCAGTATGTGGACTGCAATGCGGCAGCCGTGCAGGTCTACCGCTATGCCTCTCGCGAGGACGTGGTGGGCAAGACGCCGCTGGCTTTTTCAGCCCCAGTGCAATATGACGGCACTTCATCTGACATAAAAGCATTGCACTATATCACTGAGGCACTTGAAGGCCGGCCCGTTGTATTTGAATGGCTTCACAAAAGGCCGGATGGTGAACTCTGGGATGCGGAAGTGCATCTGCTTAGTTTTTCTGTTGAAGGCACAACAATGCTCCAGTTTTCGCTCTTGGACATCACCGATCGCAAACGGGCGGAGGAAGCAACGACTCTGCTGGCGAACGCAAAAAACAAATTTATTTCCGTTGTCTCGCATGAGCTCCGAAGTCCGCTTGCCACGATCAAAGAGGCCACGAGTCTTGTTCGGGAAGAGGTATTGGGTCCGCTGAATGATGAGCAGAAGGAGATGCTGGAAATCGCAAAGAGCAATATCAATCGGTTGGGGCGGCTGGTCAATAATGTCCTCCTCTATCAAAAAATTGATGCTGGTAAAATGCAGTATGACTTCCTCGAAAACAATATAAATGAGATCATTCAAGAAGCCTATCGTAACACCGTCCTTGCTACCCCCGAGCGAAAAGAAGATTTGGTGATTAATCTCACGCCAAAGCTTCCACAAACAAGATGCGATAAAGACAAAATTATACAGGTGTTACTCAATCTGATTTCGAATGGGATTAAGTATAGTGATCATGGACCTATTGTGATCGAGACGCGCCTGAATGCACATGAGATCGAGTTTAGCTTACGAGACGCTGGACAGGGCATCTACCCCGAAGAGATTGAAAATATTTTCATCCCCTTTTCGCATGGACGTGGCCGAAAGACAGGTGGTACAGGTCTAGGGCTCGCCATTTGTAAAGAGATTATCCTCGCGCATAGTGGTAGAATCTGGGTCGAGTCTGAAAGAGGAAAAGGTAGCACCTTCTATTTCACCTTGCCAATTTGAGGATTGCTAAAAATGAAAAGAAGAATCTTATTGATCGACGACGAAACCTTTCTGTTGAAAGTGCTGTTGGTTCGGCTGAAACATTGGGGATTTGATGCCCTCGGGGCCGAGAACGGGCCAGATGGTTTTCTGATTATACGCCAAAATAAGCCAGATTTGATCATCTTGGACAAAGAGATGCCGGGGATGAATGGTGAAGATGTCGTTCGGCTCGTCAGAAGAGATCCATCACTGAAACAGATCCCGATCATCATGATCTCTGCAGATGTGGAAAACATAGAGGCTTGCGCCAAAGCGTGTGGTATCGCTCACTATCTGACCAAGCCGTGTGAACCAGAAGACCTGCTCGAAATGATACAGATGCAATTTGCTCAATCTGAGCACAGGGAGAACACGTAGTGATGAGCATGTGGCAACCATTTAGATGACATGAAGAACTTTAAATATTTCCCCATCTCCGAGTCCCAGAAGCGCTGGGCAATCTATTTGACCGACTGTGGCAAAGAGAGAATACCTGCGTGGTACAAAAACTACCCGCCATCAGAAACGCCCCACTTTCGTACCTTCACGTGGAAAGATGGCCGTGTTTTAGATGACTACTATCTCGTTTACATTGCCAAAGGAGAGGGCTTCTACGAAAACCAGAAGTCAGGTCTCCAAAAGGTCAAAGCTGGAACAGCTTTTATTGTTTTTGCCCATGAGTGGTATCGACATCGTCCAGATCCGAAAACAGGTTGGGAGTCTCTCTGGATCGGCTTTCAAGGGGACTATGTCAAACGTCTGGTTCCTGCGTTTCTATCTCCGGATCAACCGATTTTCGCACTGAACCGCCCGGTTGAATTTGAGATGGCCATGCGTGATTTTGTCGAGGGGATGGTTGAGGCCCCCTTGGAGTATCCGCTTTCAACGGGAGGTGAGGTACTAGCCCTACTGGGACGCCTCCTCGAGCTCAAGGAGATGGATGAACCCGGCTCAAAGTATTTTTATGCGGTCCGGAAGGCACAAGCCCATATCTTACGACATGCGTTTGAAACTATCGACTATCACTCCCTCGCCAAGCAGATCGGGGTCAGCGAGACCACCTTCCGCAGGGCTTTTTTAAAACTTGCCCATCAAACCCCGTTGCAGTTTCAACTCTCCATCAGGCTAAAACACGCCTGTAAACTTCTGGAGGAGACCGACTTTCCAATCGCCGAAATTGCACAAAAGGTTGGATTCACCTTACCTCACTACTTCACCCGCATTTTCAAAGAAAAGGTAGGACACTCGCCCTCCCGACACAAAGATCTGCAGACAAAAAATCACTAACCTCTTTTTGCCTAAATTGTGTATATAATAAACCGTTTCATGTAGCGACATGTAAGAGTGTTTCTGATATTCTAGTCATCAATCAGACAGAGGACTAGCATATGTTACACGATCCAAGTCATCATACGCCGCCCCCGCAAGCCGTTGAAGTGCACGTGCAACAGAGTGACAAAAACGTTTTACGCGCACTCGCCTCAGAAGTTGCGACCATTGCCCAAATGCCGGTCCACAAGGAGAAGGCAAAGCTCTGGCAGGCCTTGAACGATTTGAAGCCTATCCGGCCCATGGTCTGGCTAAATGAAGTCTGCTGGCACGAGATGAATGTGACTGACGAGCTCACCCTACGGTGTGAACACCCCTGGGCGCAGGATCAAGAGCGTGAACTGCGGCGGTTGCTGTATCAGT
>CAMBQV010000030.1 GCA_945870145.1 Akkermansia muciniphila | reverse complement strand
CCAGTTTTTGCAGGCGCTCGGGATCTGGTCTGTTTCAGGCCGGAAGATAGCAAAAGGAATATCCATCTTGATATCACCGTCTGGCACGTTGAACGCAAAGGCGAAGTTGAGACTTTCCTTGCCTTCCGATGCCTTGTAGTTATTTGCGATGAGCCGCTGCTTGTCAACAAGGTTCAAGATTTCAACGCAGTCGCTGTTGTAGGTTAGGCGGATCTCCCGTGACAGCGCATGGCAGCCGGGAGCATCGGAACGGACAAGGAGTGAAACGACGAGAGGGCCATTCTCGTGGATGGTAATCTTGGCGGGACCACTGCGCTGGACCTTGGAAGCATCTGCACCGTTGAAATAGAGATAGTCATTGAGCGCAGTGCCACTGGCTGTATCCACGAAATTCTGCTCGAAGCCCTTAACCTTTAACTCGATAATTCCTCCTGTGTTCGGATCGAGGCGGATAAAGAGGCGGTTATTTTCGAGCGTGTTGGATGTCACGCGAAGTTCGTTGGAGGCGAGCGTAGCCGGTTTTGATGCGGCACTGTAGCGTCTTCCAGAGAAGGGGGCTAGTCCCTCGACCCAGACGGCGAGGTCCGAGCTCTTTAAACGCTGCACCGGAACAGCTTTACCTTTTTCGTCCACAAGCCCGGATACCTTAAGCGCCACCTCCTCGGGGACAATGGCCACCTCGCTCCGTGTGAAAGCGGTTGTGTTATAGAGATCAATCGGCTTAGAAGTCTGGACGGGCTTGATCTCAGAAGTGATCTGCACCGCATCCAAAAGCAACAGGCGCGATTGCATGTTGGCGGCTGTCGCATAGGATTGCTTAATCGTCCATTGGTCTGTGGTGAAGGGAATAGTCGGTTTCGTGATGGAACAGTGGGCTCCCCAGGTGTGTTCTGAATAGAGCAGGACCTGATTCCAGGCCTCTTCAAAGCGTTTCACGGGATAGTTTTTTGGGCTTGTCATCGCCCATAAGGTCTGGGCTTGCGTAAGCCGTTCCGAACTGGAGCGGTTAAGCGCAGTCTCTGCGGCTGAGGAACCAGCGCCATCTTCCCAGTAGGGGGACCAATCGCCTTTGACGCAAGGCAGTTTGTCGCCATATCGCTTTTCAAAGGCGGAAAAGGCATCGTGCGTCGAGGCAATGACGAAACGAGGGGACGCATAGATCTTGTTCCACTCACGGACGAAATCGCAGATTGAGGTCTCTGGGATCGCGTTATCGCCGTGTCCTGCCCAGCGCAGATAGGCGATGTCATAAGGATAGGCTTTCTTTTCAAGTGCAACACAAAGGTCTTTGACGCGCGTTTCGCTCAGTTGTCTCCAGACATGAGAGGTTGCGTAGCCCATGAAAGGAATCCAGACCAGCACCTTTGATTCGCCATCGGGTCCGATCCACCAGAAGGGTTTATTCTCCCATTGCACAAGGATATCCCCAATACGGTCGAAATAGTTCGGAGCGACAGAGAAGTAGCGAATGCCAGCCTGGTTCATGGCCGGAACACTCCCCCACGTGTATCCGGGAACGTCGCTGATCATCGCCGCATCAATTGGCACACCGGTCTTCTCAGCAAGTTGCGTTGAATAACGGAAAAGGCGGATCAGCTCTTCCGGCCGCGACAACCCCGTCAGATTATTCAGGTACATGCCATTGATCGAGATCTGTCCGCGTTTTACGGCTTTGAAAAACTCGTCTTGGGTCTTTTTGGGCAGGCGTTGCAACAAGAGGTCTGCGGCCCAGCTGACCTCCACGTTCCAGACAAAGCGGGCCCCCTCTGGATAATCAGCGGTGCGCTTTGCCTCTGCAATGCCCTGGAGCAAGTTGTTGACCTGCTTCTCGTAAATATCGGTCTGGATTGTCGTATACCCAATATCCGTATGCGAATGGGGTAAGATGTAAACGGTACGCGTTGGCACTGTTGAAGCTTCAGGGGAGGATTTCAAAATTGGACGCCAGGAAGTGTTTTCAGCACGGGTTAGTGTCGGCAACACGGCTAGAAATAGGGTTCCTGCGATAAGGGATAATCGTTTCATGGAATGTTCCTCGCGTCGTTTTGTTAATTCTCGAATACTGCTTTTGAAAGGGCTTCGACGTTTGCGGGTGGCACATTGGGCAAGAGTGCCTCATGGCTCGGGCTGACAATCAGGTTGGGTCCGAGGATACGCATGACACGTTGGACCTCGGCCTGGACCTGTTCAGGTGTTCCGTTCGTCATCAGCTCCTGTGTATCAATGCCGCCCATGAAGGCGATTTTTCCTTTAAAGTCGCGTGCCAGTGTCTCGGCGTCCATGTTGGTTGCCAACGCCTGCAGCGGATGGAGGCAATCAACGCCCGCGGCAATCAAGTCCGGGATGATGGCATGTATCGAACCGCAGGAATGAAGGATGACCTGATAGCCGTGGCGGTGGCCCTGTTCGGTAAAACGGCGCAACCATGGAAGCATGAATTGGTTAAATTGAGCCGGTCCGCAGATCAGGCTGGTCTGTGTTCCTAAATCATTCCCAAAGAAAAAGCCGTCCACCTGGTCTCCAGCAAGCGCAAAATATCGTTCATTGGCTTCATAATAAAATGAACAAACTCTATCCGTGACAGCCTCAACGACCTCAGGATGTGTGTACATCTTGATTAGGTACTCCTCTATGCCCAGCAGATCACAGATGTTGTGAAAAAAACAGGTCCAGAAGCCACTCATGCGGTAGAGATCACCGGTCTTGCGCAGGTCGTTTAGACACGTGTCAAAGTTCAGGAAATCTGGATTAGGCCAGGGAAAAGCATCAACTTCAGCGACCGTCTCACAAGTGGCAAGCGGTGGGTTTGCATGCTTCGTCCGGTCCAGGCCTGAATCAAAGAGCTTGCGGCCTGAGGGATCCTGATAACCATCGGGATAGGATTGGGGTCGGATCCAGACGATATCGTCTCTGATTGTATTGCGAAATTCCTGCTCGGTGTGTGTCCCGAAATACTGATGGAGAATCGGCCATGTCTCTGAGTGGGGCTTGCCCGTCCAAAACCCACACCGTTCAACCGGTTCGCGTGCGATTAAGCGCTTAATCAACTCACGTTTCATTTGGCTCCTTTAAATAACATGATCCCTAGGGTATAGGCCAGCGTGATTAAGAGCACGCTGATGCCGCCAACGGCCCCATATTGGGTGGTCATAAACCCCATAATTGGCGGAATCAATGCGCCGCCTGAGACCCCCATGACAAGTAGGCTCGATGCTTCGTTTGTTTTGGAAGGCAAGTGTTCAAACGCCCGACCGAAGATGAGTGAGAAGACGGCAACGACCCCTAAGCTCGCCGTAAAGACACACACGAGGACGAGCGTCGCAGATGTTGTCATCAGCAACGCAGCGATGGAGAGAAACATAAGGACAGCAGAGATCCGGCCCACCCATGTAGGATTCAGGCGAGCCAAAGCAAACGCGCCTGCAAAGGCACCCAGGGTTTTCCCCAGAAAATAGACACTAGATCCATAACCCGCCTTATCAAGCGACATGCCGCATACTTGCTGGAGATGGGCTGGAATACGCACATTAATCCCAACATCAAAGCCCACTAACATGACAACACCTATGAAGAGCGCGAAAATATGTCCGTCTTTCAACAAGGCAAGGCAGTCAAGGAAGGACAAAGCTGTACTCGTGGAGGACTCCCGTTCCACAGAGGCGGTTGCCAATAATATAAAGGCAAGGAGTGAACTGACTGCATATGCGAGGAAGACGTATTTCCAGTTTCCGGTCCATGCAACCATGGCTGAGACCAATATGGGGCCCAGAAAGGAGGCGATCGACTTCGTGAACTGTCCAAGCGAAATGGAGCTGGAGAGTTTCTCCTGTGGTACAATATTCGAGAGCAGGGGGTTCAGGGAAGCCTGGATGATTGTGTTTCCGATGCCCAACAAGGCAAAGGCGGCGAAGACGACAAACTTAGTGTAGATCAGCATTGGGAGGAGCATGGCAATACCAGTCAGTCCAATGCTGAGAAGGACCGTATTCTTACGTCCGATTCGGTTCATCAGCAGAGCAGTGGGTAACGAAAAGACAAAAAACCAGAGAAAGATCATGGAGGGTAGAAAACCCGCTACGGTTTCGCTTAATTTGAAATCTTCCTTCACGAAGTTCGTCGCAATGCCGACTATATCGACGAACCCCATGACGAGGAAGGCGGAAAAAACGCTGAGTAAAGTTACTTTATTGGTTTTCATTGTTGTTTTTATCCGATCAATGCTGCCCCGATCATCTGTGCTGATTCTCCTAGTTCGGCCGGAGTCACACGAATATTTCCCCCAATACCCGATTTTAACGCTGGTACGAACCACTCCCGGGCCTTGGCAATATTGCCTCCCAGGACAATTGTATCCACGTTACATGCGTATAGCCAGGGAGTCAGGCATTCGGCCATCTGAGCGCCCCAATTCTCGAATACAGCGAGTGCCCGCTGGTCTCCTGCACGCGCTAAGTCGTCCAACTCCTTTACGCCGTTGATGGTTTCACCGGTGACAGCCTTCCAAGCTTTTATGAGACCACGTGATGAAAACGTCTCATCCGCGATGTCGCCGTTGTAGGGCACGTGCCAGAGCATACCATCTTTGGGGACCGTAGGGCCGAGTATAATTGGCCTTCCCTCTGCCAGAAAAGTCGAGCCAAAGCCAGTCCCGATGGCGAGCGCCAGAGTCCGTTTGGAACCGCGCGCGCCACCCATGCGATGTTCGCCAATCGCAAAACAAGCGGCATCATTCATAAAATGCATCGTTCCCTGGAATCCCAGTCGGCGAGTTAATTCCGTTTTAATGTTCACGCCGAAGAGATTTTCATACTTCGTCAGTTCAGGTGGGATGAGACAAATGCCCTGCTCATAATCAAACGGACCCGGGAAGGCAAAGCCTATGGTAGCTGTTGAAGTCAGAAAATCACCCGCACTACGTTTAATAACCTCTGTGAATTCAGTAAGGATAGCGTCGCTTTCGCCATGGGTATGAATGTCCGCACGCAAAACCCGATCATGAAGGATTTGACAAGTAGCAGAATCAATGAGCGCACATGTGATGTGTGAACCTCCAACATCTACCCCTAAACGATATAAGCACCTATTCATGTTGCCAGTATAGCCGATATTCCAGTTGACGAAAATATCATAAATAGAATAACATAATAACAATTTTGGAACTCTCGTATGAAATCAAAACCAGTCGTGGTGTTGCTCATGGATCGCTACTTTGCGGCGATACATAAGTCGATCTCCAATTATGCAGTGAAAGCAGGATGGATGCTTGATAGTACGATGGCCGTGGCTTCGGAGCGCTATGACATGCCGAATGCAGATGCGATTATCGCTGTTTACACCATTACAAATAGTACCCGTGAGTGGTTGCGAAAACATCAACAGATTCCGACGGTCCACGTCTGGATGTCTGAAGCAGATGTTCAGCAGGGGTGGTCAGGAACGGCCGAAGATGGACTGCTCTGCGGACACCAGGTTGCAGAATATTTTATACAAATGGGATTTAAACAATTCGCCTTCTATCAACGGTTTACAGGGCAGCGGTCCGAGTTGCGCTGGCAGGGGTATAAAAACACCCTTAGTAAACGTGGTAAACAAGCTACATTGCTTACTCCCGACAAGTCGGTTAACGATTCGACAACGTGGCTGTCGAACAGACTGCTTAAGCTTCCAAAACCGCTTGCGCTCTTCGTTCAGGATGATTTGAGGGGTGCTGAGTCCATCTATGCCTGTAACGCTGCGGGGCTGACGATACCGGATGATGTTTCGATCATCGGAGTCGGCAATGATGAGTTGATGACACATAGTTGTGGTACACCGCTCTCCTCGGTGGACGTGCGGATGGCTCAGATGGCTACAGAGGCGTGTGAGATGTTACAGCGACGCATCTCCCGGAGGCGATTGAAACAAGAGGTGATACATATTGCTCCGTCAGGCGTGATTCCTCGATACAGTTCGGATTCAAGGGCTATCGAGTCTGCTTTTGTCACACGAATGATTCATCACATACGAGGGAATCTCCAAGGCCAGCTGGAAGCAAACGATGTTTCGAAGGCGTTGCGTTGTTCACGGCGCTGGTTGGATTATGAATGTACCCGAACCCTCAAACATTCCTGTTCAGAGGAGATTATGCTCCAACGTGTACTACGCGCAAAGCAATTGTTGGCGGATACGGATTTTCCTGTTGCCAGTATTGCCACACAGGTTGGCCTTCACCAACTGCCGCGCTTTTTTCGAAACTTCAAGGCGCTGGTAAGCCGGACACCTGCAGAGTATAGGAAACTGGTTAGTGGAAAATGAAAAAGCCATACCCGTGATGGGTATGGCTTCACAATGTTCAAAATCGTTTTGCGACCTTGAAATTAGGTGCAGAGCTTATAAAGAACGCCGGCCACAACTGCTGAACCAATCACGCCAGAGACGTTAGGCCCCATTGCGTGCATGAGCAAGTAGTTGGTAGGATCGGATTCCAGTCCAACCTTGTTCGAGACGCGGGCAGCCATGGGCACAGCAGATACGCCTGCTGAACCAATCAGCGGATTAATGGGATCCTTTGAGAACTTGTTCATAATGCGTCCCATGATACAACCGCCTGCCGTACCAAACCCAAAGGCAATCAACCCCAGAACAAGAATGCCGAGCGTCTCTGCATTCAGGAATTTTTCGCAGGCGAGCTTTGAGCCGACGGAGAGGCCCAACATGATGGTCACAATGTTAATCAGTGGATTGGCCATGGTGTCTGCAATACGAGAGACAGCGGGTCCGACTTCACGGGCAAGATTCCCGAGCATCAAAGCTCCGATCAGTGGAACAGCGCTGGGGAGGAGCAAGGCGCAGAGCAGGAGCACAATCAGAGGGAAACAAACCTTTTCCATCTTTGAAACGTGACGAAGCTGCTTCATGACGATCTTACGTTCCGCCTCAGGTACCAGCAAGCGCATAATCGGTGGCTGGATAATCGGCACGAGCGCCATGTATGAATATGCTGCCACAGCAATGGCCCCGAGGAGTTGAGGTGATAACTTGGTAGTCAGCCAAATGGCGGTAGGTCCATCCGCGCCGCCAATAATACCAATCGAGGCGGCATCTTTAATGTCAAAGTCAATCACGCCACCCGTAACCTTGGTGAGGACGAGGGCTCCGATTAGTGCAATAAAAATGCCCAATTGCGCTGCAGCCCCAAGCATGGCGGTGCGGGGATTTGCAATCAGTGGACCAAAGTCGGTCATCGCGCCCACACCAAAGAAGATCATGATGGGGAAGAGTCCGGTTGAGACGCCAAAATTAAAAAAGTAGTAGAGAAATCCGCCTGGTTCAACGACACGCGAAATGGGATCCATGATCGCTGGCATGGTAACTCCTGCCATCGGAAGGTTTGCCAGGAGTCCACCAAAGCCGATCGGCAACAACAATAGGGGTTCAAAGTCTTTGACCACTGCGAGGTAGATGAGCCCGAGACAGATGAAGACCATGAGCAACTGTCCGACGCCATAGGGGAGGTTGCCAACGACCTTGACGTCATGGCCTTCAACCTTTCTGCCATTCTCATCAATATACCCTTTGGCCATATAATCAGGGGCATCCTTTCTGAAGAAGCCAGCGATGCCCGTCTCTCCGGGAAGACCTTTGACTTTTTGCAAGGTCTGCTTCCAGAGCGGTTCCGCCTGCACGGGTGGTTCCGTGACAACCACGGGGACTGTCGGCAGGGCGGGGGTTACGGTCACTGGTGCGGCACTGCCAGTTGTGTCAGCTAGTGGCGTTGTTTGTGCCTGTAGAAGGCCGTTCACTGAGAGGAGTGTCAGGAGCGTTAGAAGTAAATGTTTCATAATCGGTATTATCTTTCTTCATCGTGAAAAAAACGGGACTAGGATTAGCTAATCATCACAAGGATATCCCCAGTATTCACCTTGTCAGCTTGGCTGACGTTGATGGAATGCACCGTGCCTGCGTGAGGAGCTTTGACTGGCGTTTCCATCTTCATCACATCCATGACAAGGAGTTCATCCCCCTCATTGACCGCAGAACCCACGCTACAACTGATACGAAGGACAGTACCAGGGACATAGGCTTTTACTTCCTCGACCTTCGCTGAAGTAGTAGCGGGTGCTACATGCGTCGAGGGGTGCGCGAGTCCAGTTGCGACACGGATGGCGTATTCTTTGCCATTGACAATCGCCTTGTCGCCTTTGAGTTCAACGCCGTAAGCGGTTCCGTTCACCGTGACTGTATAGTCATTTTTCTCAGTTTTTACTGCTGGTACGGGAGCTTTTACAGGTTCATGCTTACGTACACCGTTAACCTTTGCATCACCCTTCAGGTAGAGTAGACCTTTGTCTTCGCAAGAGGCAATAATAAAGACGTTTTCATCCGTGACGGGAAGGTCGTTGTCTTTAAGAATAGTCTCATAAGCAGCGATTGACTTCTTCGGCTCCCGATCATTAATGGCGAGCACATTTTCGGTTGTGGGCTGCAATTTTAGCTGTTCCGAGGAAATTTTGACGATATCCGGATCAGGCGCGACAGGTGTTTTTCCAAAGTATCCCAACACCATTTTTCCATAACCTGGTGCGATTTTCGTCCAAGGCCCGAAGAGCACATTGTTGAAAGCCTGCTGGAAATAGAACTGGGAAACCGGGGTAACTGAGGTTCCGAAACCACCCTTCTTCACCACTTCAGCCATGGCGTGAATCATCTCGCCATAGCGGGGCATCAGGTTGTTGTCCCGAAGCATCTGCGTATTGGCGGTGAGTGCTCCGCCTGGCATCGGCGACCAAGGGATCATCGGTTCGACAGCAAGGGCCTCGGTGGGGATCACATAATCCTTCATGCATTCACGGAAGATCTGTTCAGCTTCTCGGACTTTGTTAATGTCAATGCAAAGATCGTAGTCAGTACCTCTCAGTGCATGCCACATCACAATGAGATCAGGTTGGCACGTGCCGCCTGAGACAGGGGAGAGGGAGAGGTCGATGGTGTCTGCGCCAGCATCTAGGGCAGCTTTGTAGGCCATCACGCAGCAACCCGCGGTTTCGTGGCTGTGGAAGGAGATGGAGGTTTCAGCAGGAAGCATTTTGCGCGCACGCTTAATGGTTTCATAAACCATCGCGGGTGTCGAGGTGCCAGAGGCGTCTTTGAAACAGACAGAGTCATAGGGAATGCCAGCATTCAGGATATCACGTAACGACTTTTCATAGAAGTCTGCGTCATGCGCGCCTGCGCACTCGGGAGGGAGGGACATCATGGTCACGCAGACTTGGTGCTTCAATCCAGCTTCGACAATGCACTTACCTGAAAAAATGAGGTTGTTCACATCATTGAGGGCGTCAAAATTACGAATGGTCGTCATGCCGTACTTCTTGAAGAGCTTGGCATGGAGCTTGATCACATCACTGGAGGCTGAATCAAGCGCGACAACGTTCACGCCACGTGCGAGTGTCTGGAGATTGGCGTCAGGTCCGCAAACGTCACGGAAACGTTGCATCATCTTATAGGGGTCGCTATTGAGATAGAAAACAGGGGACTGGAACATCGCGCCACCGCCAGCCTCAAAATATTGAATGCCTGCATTTCGTGCGGCTTGGACTGCAGGAAAGAAATCTTCGGGTAACACACGTGTTCCGTAAACGGATTGAAAACCGTCACGAAAGGCGGTACACATAAACTTGACTTGCTTTTTGGACATGAGAGGCTCCGTATCTTTTAGTTAGGGGATTTGGGTGTATAGTGGGGGTATAGGTTAATGAGAGGGGTTTGAATTAACGCGATTGAGCAACCGCACCTGCGATAGCGACAGCAACAGCGGTATGATCCTTTGCTTGTTGTTGTGCGGCGTGGCGATGTTTTTTCTTGGGTTCGTCGTCAGGAAGGATATAATTAAATTTACTGACAAGCTTTGTTGCCTGGTTCATCACAATCACAAGGAGCCAGAGGAAAAGATAGACGATAGTCATGCCTGAAACGAGAAGGGTGAGCCCTTGAAGAATGATGTCCATATTGCAACTCCAGTCAGCGGTTTAGAGGGGAAAAGAATATGGCGAGTGATTATAGACATTTTAGGGCTATCTTGTATAGTCAAAAAATTAGTTTTTTAAAGAAATTTATAAAAACAAAATCCAGTCTCGATATCCAGAGGTCTTTTGTGCTATTTTATGCTTCTTTTTATGCTTAAAGATTTAAAAAATAGAGTCCAATATGGATTTTTAGTCATGTTCGCAGGGTTGGTTAACATCGTGCCTTATCGGGTCTTGCTCGCCGTGGCTTGGTTGGTGGCTGCGTTTCTCTTCTCTGTCATCCGTATGAGACGTAACGAGGTGACGCACCGAATCCGTTCGGTGTTTGGAGATTCGCTGTCTGAGCAGGAGGTTCAAAGGGTCGCTTGGATATCATTGCGGAATTTTACATTTAACGTGGTTGAGATGATGCGGGCCTCTCGGATCACGAAGAAATGGGTCAACGCGCATGTCCCCGGGTTTGAGGAGCAGATCCCACGGGCAAAAGAGTTAGTGGCCAAACATGGAGGACTCATCTTTGCCGTGCCTCACATGGGAAACTGGGACATGGCTGGATGGGCCTGCAGCCATAATGGGGTCAACATCTTTAGCATCGCTGCGCGCCAACGTAATCCCTACATTAATGCGTGGATCATGCGCCAGCGTGAGAAAGGCATTAAGATGTTGGAGCGCGGTGGAAGCGTCTTGAAACAGGTGATCAAGAATTTGAAGAGTGGCCAGGTCTTTGCGATCTTGCCTGATGTTCGTATGAGTCGGGAGGACTTAGAAATTCCCTTCTTGGGAGGGGCTGCAAATCTGGGGCGTGGCATGGCGGCCTTTGCCATTACTGCAAATGTTCCGATCGTTCCTGCGGTTTTTATGCGGAAAGGTTGGACAAAACATGAATTTGTCTGTTTTGACCCCCTCTATCCAGATCCCACACTGGATAAGGATGTTGACATTATGCGTTTGACGAAAGCGGTGATTGCGACCATTGATGCAGCCATTCGTCGTAATCCCGAGCAATGGTTCTGGTACAATGGCCGTTGGATTTTAGATCCAGTCGGAAAATCAACAAAAGGAGCACGAAAATCATGATCCGAGTTAATGAAAATTACGCGAAACTGCAGGCATCTTATCTCTTTTCAGAGATTTCCAAACGTGTGAAGACCTATCAAAGCGAGCATCCAGACAAGAAGGTGATCCGCTTGGGCATAGGTGATGTGACAGAACCACTGCCTCCAGCCTGTATTGAGGCGATGCACAAGGCTGTTGATGAAATGGCCTCACGTGCCACCTTCCGCGGGTATGGACCTGAGCAGGGGTATGATTTCCTTCGCGAAGCGATCGCGGCCAATGATTTTGCCGCCCGCGGAGCAAACGTCGCTGCTGATGAAATTTTTGTGAGCGATGGCGCCAAGTGCGACACCGCCAATATCCAGGAGCTCTTTGCAGACAAAATCACGATTGCGATTCCGGATCCAGTTTATCCTGTTTATGTGGATACGAATGTGATGGCCGGTCGTACTGGGAAGAGTTCAAAGGGACGTTACAAAGGGTTTGTCTACCTCGACTGCACGCAGGCGAATGGTTTTGTCCCTGACCTGCCGACGCAACCCGTGGACCTCATTTACCTCTGCTTCCCGAATAATCCGACCGGGGCGACTGCCACCCGCGCCCAGCTCAAGACCTGGGTGGACTACGCCAAGGCGAACAAGGCGCTGATTCTCTTTGATGCGGCCTACGAAGCCTTTATCCGCAATCCTGAACTGCCCCACAGCATCTATGAAATTGAAGGCGCACGCGATGTGGCCATCGAATTCCGTAGCTTCTCAAAGACCGCCGGCTTCACCGGTACCCGCTGCGCCTTCACGGTCGTTCCCAAGTCAGTTGTGGGCTATACGAAGAAGGGTGAGGCTGTCCCGCTGCATGCCATGTGGAATCGTCGCCACACAACCAAGTTTAATGGTGTCTCCTATCCGATCCAGCGGGCGACCGAGGCGGTCTATTCACCGGCAGGCAAAGAGCAGACCAAGGCATTGATTGACTTCTATCTTCAGAATGCGGCCATCATCCGCTCGACCTTGATTGAGCTGGGGTATACCGTGACCGGCGGAGATAACAGTCCCTACATCTGGGTCAATGTCCAGAAGGACTCTTGGAAGTTCTTTGACATGCTCCTCAAGCGCGCCCAGATCGTTACGACTCCTGGCGCCGGCTTCGGCCGTTGCGGTCAGGGCTATATCCGCATCAGCGCCTTCAACAGTCGCGAGAATGTCGAAGAGGCCATGAAGCGTCTTCGTAAACTTCTGAAGTAGAGGCCCTATCGCTTTTGCGGCTTGGGTTTCCCAATGATCCGCAGAAGTGTGGATTCGAGAAGAAACATCTCGGGTAATGCTGTGGATACCATCTTTTCGCGCATCTCTAAAACGCGAAAGCGTGCTGCGCGTAACTCATCAATCGAGTAATTTTGGGCATGAGGCACTTTTTTCCGAAGCGACCATGCTGGCATCGATTTGGGGTTGACCGGAAGATTGTTCAGCATGATCGTTGCCTCGGGTGTCAAATGTGTTGACCAGCCCCCCGAGAAGATCCACTTCTTGTCAAGAGCCTCGCGTAGGATGATTAAGTCTCTGATGTTTTTTTCGAGTAACGTGGCGAACCAAATCCCGATCCCTTTTTGTCCGCTGAATGCATAAAGCGCAAGGACCACGGCTTTTGCATCCCGGTTCCCAATAGCATCTAAGAGATCCCAAGGCTCAGCTTCGCGTCCGACAGAGGTGATGGTACGGATGTCCTTGACTGTCGCCATAACCCCCGGAGAGAGGTAAACGACGAGTTTCTCTAGTTCCTGCACCAATAGGCGGGTTTCAGGGCCGACACGCGAAATAAATTCTGCGCGCGCATCACTTCCCATCTCGATCCCTGCCTGCTTTAAAAGCATCTCCAGTCGCTCAGAGGCTTGTTTCTCCTTTTCAAACGATTTCAGGCCAGAACCAAAATCAAGAATTTCGCCACTCTTTTGGCATGCTTTAAAGATGAGTGAGGTTTTAAGGACTTTCGGTGCCGTAATAATTAGGTTCTGCCCTGGCTGAAACCCTTCAGAGATCCACTCCGTTAACTTGGCTACGCTCTCCTTGGCCAGTGCACTTTCAGAAGCACGTCCACCCCCTGTTAAAAAATTGGCGTCTTGTAACCAGGTGGCTTTGGAGGAGGCAAAGCCTGGCATTTGAACAGATTCTATGCAGGTTTTGACGACCTGCTCGACGCGATCGCCGTTGTCACAGCGTCCGTCAATGATCTCGAGCCCAAAGGTCTTTTCAGATTCGGGTACAATCGCGTTCACGCGTTCTTGCGCGGCGGCATTGACAAGGTAATCGTCATCTCCGCAAATCAAAAATAATTTGCCACTCATAGGGTCATTACTTTAGCGAATTTCTCTTCAGATTGCGAGTCTGGAAACGAGAAAAGAAAAGAGTATCAAGTAGGAGGGAGGAGGTAGGATGTAGGAGGTAGGAGGGAGGAGGTAAATTAATCACAACCGCTTCCTATATGAATGGGGTTGATATGGTTTTGGAAATACGGTAAAGTTATGACCTTCAGATTTGAATCCTAGGTGACGTGTAACCTAGATCTAGGTTGATTTAAGACTGACGGGAGTTTAACATGCGTTTGTTGTCGAGTAGTATGACCGCTATCGTGTTCCTCTTTCTAACCCTGGCACAGGGGGCTGACGTGAAGGTTCGTAATTTTACAGTTAATCCGTCGACAGGACCTCTGGGTGCCGTGGATGTCACTGGCGATTTTAAAGGGGCTGTCACACTGGCACCTCCTTCCGGCTGGGTACTCGACCCGCAAACAGTGAATGTCGAAGGGCCGAATGCACCATTCCGTGTGGTGAAAGCCACGGAAAATCCCGAAAATAGTTATCTCTTTACGGTTGAGGCTAGGGGGAAGACAGAGACGCAGTCGGTCTCTGTTGCCAGTGCGCCGTATGGCAAGCTTGTGGTGGATGCCAACCCCGATCCACTCTGGAAGGATGCTATACCACTGGAGTGGAAGACAGCAGGAAAGAAGACCATCTTGCGTATGTTCTGGAATGAAGATAATCTTTATCTCGCCGTTGAGCTGGAGGGGGGCTTGAAATTTCTTCAATATGGCTTTGGTTTCATCAAGAAGAACGGGACAAAAGTTTATCATGAGTTTGAAACGGATGCGCTGGGCAAGACGCATCATCTTTCTCTTTCGGAGGGAAAGGTTGTGAAGCGTCCCGTTGAGGCAAAGAGTGTTACTCTAAGAGAAGAGTCGAGGACCCGCTGTGAAATCGAATTGCCCATCGAAGCGATAGAGGGTATTCGCTTTGATGCTGGACGCGAATTTTACTTTTCGATGATTGCAACAGATTCGGACGGCACGATCCGTGATCTGGGTGAACGGATGAATCGTCCGTCCTCTGCGAAACGAAAAGATGCATGGCTGGGTGTTCAAAAGGAGCTCTATGACGCGTGGGGCATCTTTGGTTGTTGTTCGTCGATTCATTAGAGAAGGTGGAACTGTATCGCACAAAGCCACGAAGCCACGATGAAGATAAAATTATAATTCTTTGAATTTCTTTGTGGCGTTGTGGCTTTGTGTGAGATGTTCTGAACAGATTAAAGAAAGGGAGTAGGCAATGAAGAAGATGATGATCGTAGCAGGAATGTTGTTAACACTGTGTGCTGAGGCGCAGATAAAGGTGAGTACGGCACTGACCTCGGACAAGAATGCATTTGTCGCCGGGGAGACCGCGGCAAAGAAGATTAAAGAGCAGTTGGGGAATACAAAACCTGCGACTGTAATCATGGCAGAGTGCTTCTCTGAAAAGGCTCAGAAGGAGGAGGCGCTCAAGGGTGTGATCTCGATCCTCGGCAAGGAAGTGATCGTCTCCATGGCGGTCTATGGCATCTATACCGAGACAGGCGCAAAGGATCGTAATGCAGTGGGTCTGCTGGCTTTTACGGGCGAGGGCGTGACTGCGCGTCAGGCGCTGTCGGAGCCCATACAGGGTGATTTTACCAATGTGGCAAAACGTCTCGCTCAAAAGTTGCCCGTGAAGGATGACGCGAAACTGATGCTGGTGCTGGCGGACTGTCATTCACCGCGCAATCAATACTTTCTGGACGGACTCCAGAGCGTCTACGGAACCACACTGCCAATGGCCGGGGGTTCGGCAAATAAGAATGCTGGTTTCAACTGGATTGGTCAGGCGGGTGACTTGAAGACAGATGTGGGACTCATCCTTGCGCTAAACGGCTCTTTTAAGGTGATTCAAACGGGTGATCAGGCGCGCGACAATGACGCGGTGCTCAAGACGGCTGAAGAGACGGCTACGGCACTTCGTGAAGGTGCGAAGTCGTCCTTGAAAGGCGCCATTTTCTTTGATTGCGCAGGACGCAAGGGTAAGCTGGAGTCCATTGAGGAGGAGCAGGAGGCAATCGCCAAAGGCCTCGGTAAAGGTGTTCCCTTCTTCGGCATCTGGTGCGCAGGCGAGATCGGTGTGGCCAAGGATTCACAGGGAGTCCCCGTCGGACGTGGTTGGCATATCATGGGAACTGGGATTTACTAAGTTGCGCCTTGAACAACAGTGCGTCAGAGGAGTATAATTCAAACCTATGACGCACAGAGAGAATCGCAAAAATGTTAGTGGTTTGTTGAAGCGAATCCTTACGAACCGCTTTTATGACTTGCCTGCGGCAAGCCCTTTTTATTTGTTTGCAAAAATTTGGTTTCTATTTTTTGCAATTGGGTGTGGCATCATCAACCCAGTACACGGTGAAGCGGATGTTCCGGTCACAAACTCGCTTGCACGTGGCTTGGCGGATCTCCGTTACAACCTTACGCGGATCGAAGTTGAATCAACAAATAAAGTCGTTGAGCTTGTCGCTTTAACCAAGCAGGCTGATAGCTGGGTGACAAATTATCCGGGAAAACCTGAGCCATTGGTTTGGAAGGGTATTATTCTTTCGGCCCGAGCTAAGCATGTCGGGATCAGTGGGTTGGCTTTGGTGGATGAAGCTCGAGCAATCCTTGAAAAGGTGGTTGCCGTGGAGCCTCAAGCTTGCGAAGCGGCGGGACTGAATGCGCTCGGGATGCTCTATCATAAAGTGCCATCCTGGCCAATCAGTTTTGGAAGTAATAAAAAAGCACGCCTCTACTTTGATAGAGCACTGGCCACATCGTCTAACCTCGATACAAACTTCCGCATGGGGGAGTTTCTCATTGATATGGGGGAAAAGAAAAAGGGTCTACAGTATCTGAGGGTTGCGTTGGCTCTTCCGGATCGTTCGAGGCCGGAGGATGTCTGGAAGCGTAAGGATATTGAGTCAATGATTTTAAAGAATATGGACGAAAAATGATTTTTCTCAGGGACATCACGACATTATTGCCCCCTCATCGTTTTTCCTTTGAGGAATCGAAACCTTACTACGAAACATGGCTATCCTCTCGAACTCCTTCTTATAAGGCCAAGGCCCTCGACATCTTTAAAAATGCCGCCATTGAGCAACGTCATTCGATTACGACAGGGGATGTCCTGTTTTCCCCACGCACCTTCGAAGCCAGTAACGATCTCTATCGTGAGAAGGCGGTCCCTCTCTGCGCCCAGCTTCTTGAGAAGGCTTTGGCCAAAGCGGGTGTTTCGCCGAAGGAGGTGGACTATCTGATCACGACCTCCTGTACAGGTTTCATGATTCCTTCAGTCGATGCCTATCTCATCAATCTACTGGGCCTGCGAAACGATGTGGTGCGCATCCCCATTACGGAGATCGGTTGTGCAGCTGGCGCAGCAGGACTGATCTATGCGGATTCTTTGCTAAAAGGACGTCCAAATGGGTGCGCGGTCGTACTGTCATTCGAGTTCCCAAGCAACACCATCCAGCTCGATAACTGGTCGTGGGATAATGTGGTGGGTACGGCCTTGTTTGCAGACGGACTAGCCTGTGCGGTACTTCAGAGCCGGGAGTCCTTATATGAGCAACCTCGTCCGATGATCGTCGCGGCTCAAATGATTCAAGTGCCTGACACGACTCATATTCTGGGATACAATATCACCAATAGTGGGTTGGCAATGACGCTCGACAAGACGCTGCCAAAGGTGATCGAGGCCCATTTTGAAAATATCATGTTGCCGTTTCTATCGGACAACGGGTATACTCCCGAGCAGGTAGACCATTTTCTTGTCCACCCAGGTGGCATCAAGATTATCAATGCGGTCGAAGCGGTTCTTGCCAAGTATGGGAAAAAAGCGCCAGAATCGCGCAAGATCATGACCCTGCATGGCAATATGTCCAGTGCCACCATTCTCTTTATCGTTGAGTCTGTGATGTGCCAGCCTCTGCCCAAGGGGCATACAGCCTATGTTCTGAGCTTTGGTCCCGGCTTCTCTGCGGACCAGCTCCTGCTTAAATGGAATTAATACTATGGGTAAAAAGATACTTGTTCTCGATGGACATCCCGATGGTGAGAGTCTCTGCGCGGCTCTTGCGGACCGTTATATCGTTGGAGCAACAGAGGCGGGTCATGAAGTCACGCGATTGAATGTTCGAGACTTGGTGTTCGATCCGATTCTGCACTTTGGCTATCGTGCGGTACAGGACTTGGAGCCAGACCTGTTGAAGGCGCAGACAATGATTCGCGCGTGTCAACATCTGGTTGTTGTCACGCCGCTTTGGTGGGCAGGAATCCCCGCACTCTTTAAGGCCTTTATTGATCGTACCTTTGTGCGCGGTTTTTCGCACGCGTTCAATCCCGCTAAAGGTATCCCGGAAAAACTCCTGAAGGGACGCTCCGCTACCGTCATCTATACGCAGGGTGCGCCTTACTTCTATTCGCGGCTGTTTGTTGGGGATGCGTTGTGGAAAATGTTGAAACGAGGCGTGTTGAACTTCTCAGGTTTCACGCCTGTACGCCGTATTTGCTTCAGCAAAATCAAGCCGGCGCAACCTCGCACCGAATATGCACCATTACTAGACCAGGCCTTTGCCTTGGGTCGCCAGGGAAAATAATCTCCCTTTTAAATCTTTTAAAACTTAAGGAATTTTGTATGCCATATGATCCAAAGAATAAACTACGCCTGATCAAAGATGTCGAATTCAGTACCCACTTCAAAGCGGAGACGTGGGAAGATTACAATCGGCAATTCTTTAACCAGCTCGCCAAAAAGTATGATGCGACAAATGTTCTTCACAGTTTTGGAACGAAGCATCGGATGGACCGCGCTGCGGTTGCGAGGCTTCCGATCAAGCCAGGTAGTACGATCCTAGACCTCTGCACGGGGAGTGGCGACATCGCGCTAGCGATTGCAACGCAGTTTCCTGATTGCAAGGTTGTCGGGGTGGACTACTCGGAGAACATGTTGGAACTGGCCGCACAGAAAACTGCCGGACTGAAGTCCGTCTCCTACCAGCAAGGCGATGTCACTCGTTTACCCTTTCCTGACGGAGCGTTCGATGGAGCCATCATCAGCTTCGGCCTGCGCAATCTCTCGGATCTGCGCGTCGGGCTGCGTGAGTTTAGGCGCGTGATCCGTCCCGGTGGATTTTTCTGCAACATTGATCAAGGGAAGCCTCAGAACGCGCTCTTCCGTCTGGCCTACAAAGTATACTTTTATCACATCGCACCGTTGATCGGGAAACTCGTCTTCCATCGGGGCGAATTCAACTCCTTTCGCTATCTGCCCGAATCGAACAAGTACTTTCCTGATCAACGCGAGATGGAAGCGCTGTTCGTAGAGGCTGATTTTAAAAATGTGAAAACCTATGGGTTCTGGATGGGCGCTGTAGCCCAGCAGATCGCTGACGTGTAATTAGGACACCCTGACGTGCGTGAAACGCCCAACAGATGTGACGCAGATGTCGCGATCATCGGAGCAGGTCCAGTCGGCTTGACGCTTGCCTTGTTATTGGCTCGGAACGGATGTTCTGTCCTGCTTTTCGAACGCCATGCGAAACCCTTTGCTGAACCTCGCGCCGTGGGTATTGACGACGAAACCTTACGTACTTGGCAGGCGTGTGGCGTTTTGGAGACTATCGCGCCTTACATGCTTGCGGGGCCTGCTGGCGCGGTTGTTTTCACCTATCGTGATGCCAAGGGAAAGGGCTTCTTTTCCCTTGTTCAGAACAAAGGTAGTCTTGGACACCCAGAAGGCGCTGTCTTTCTACAGCCGCCGACCGAAGAGGCTTTGCGGTCTGCTCTGGTGAAAGAATCCAACGTCCGTTTTCTGGTTGGACATGAGGTTGCTCAGTTGACGCAGACAAGCACAGAGACACGTACAGAAGGACAGACGCTTGATGGCTCGCCTTTCTCATATACGGCGCGTTATCTTGTCGGTTGTGACGGCGCGCGCAGTCAAGTCCGTGAGCAGGCGGGAATCGCTTTCCCCGGCATCGACTGTCCTGAGGCTTGGTTGATTCTTGATGTGTTCGACAACGAATGGCATGAGGGCTTCACGCTTGAGCAAGGTGTCGAGGTCTGGTGTGAACCCTGTCGCACAACTGTGACAGTCCCGCTTCCCTGCGGGTATCGACGATGGGAGATTCTCCTGCGCAAGGATGAAGTGGGGACGTTGGTCAATGATGATGCTGCGATTCGGAAGCGTATCGCGCAGCAGCGCCCTCAAGACAATCCGACCATTATCCGTCGAAAAGAGATTCGCTTTTCCGCTCGGCAAGCTGAACGTTATCGTGCAGGACGAATGCTCATCGCTGGCGATGCCGCGCACGTTACGCCACCCTTTGCTGCGCAGGGACTTGTCAGTGGTATCCGCGATGTTGCTAATCTCGCCTGGAAATTAATAGCTGTTCTTGAAAAACGCCAACCTGATGCCCTTCTTGATACGTATGATGTGGAACGTCGTCCGCACCAACGAAAAATGATTGATCTGGCTCTCTTTCTCGGACGCGTCATGATGCCCCGAACACACCTTGAGGCTTTGAGCGTTCGCTCATTTTTGCGGTTGATTCAGGCGTTACCCGCGAGGATTAAAGGACGTTTCGTGCTTCGAGGAGGACACCTCCAGCCTCATCTGAAGGCTGGTTGTATCGGTCCAGGTGGCGGCTCTTATTTTCCGCAGAACGATGTACTAGACGCGAGGGGACGCGCTGTTCCCTTCGACACCTTACTGGGTACGGGTTTCGCTGTTGTTAATTTTTCAACCCTTCAACAGGAAGCCGTTTTCCCAACATCCGTTCAGACCCTGCTTTCGAAGGGCACCTCGCACCTTCAGTTTGGCAGAGACTTCTCAGATCCAGATAATGCGTATGCAGCATTTGCAGGCGAGACGGTCTTGATTCGCCCAGATCGTATCATTCACACACGCCTGGCTACATCTTAATCAATTCCCTGGGGCGCGCTTGCCGTTGAAGGCTTTGCGGAGGCGTGGATATTCATGCGACCAAACCGTGATCGCATGGGAGTGGTTAAAATGGCGTAGATTTTGCCGCTATTCCGCTTTCGTCTTCGTCTTTTTTGTGAACAGGGTATAGCAGAGGGGCAGGATGGTGATGGTCAGGATGCCGGCCATGATGACACCGCCGACCGAGGCGATGCCGATGCCTGCGCGATTCTCTGCGCCAAGGCCAGTGTCCATGGCGAGGGGCAACATGCCGAGCCCAGAGGCCAAGACAACCATCAGCACGGGTCTGAACTGATCCACCAGTGCGGCGAACATGGCATCACGATGGGCCATACCGCCTTTGATGAGTTGCCCCATTTTGTCCACAATCAGAATTGCTGCATTCACCACGATGCCAATTAACATGAGAATGCCTAACAGGACCAGAATGCTGAAGTTGCTCCCCGTGACAAAGAGACTGATAAGTACACCCATTAACCCCATGGGAAGGGTCAGCAGGAGGAGCAGAGGACGGCTCCACGATTCCAGGATGGCGCAGAGGGTGAGAAATGTGAGGAAGGCCGCCAGTATGAGGGCCTCACCAAAGTCGGCATTGGTCTCGGCCATCTGCTTCTCATCACCGCTGGCTTCTAGTTTGTAACCGATCGGCACAAGATTCTTCTCTTGTACCTGCTGGCGGAGTTGCTGCCCGACCTCGCTTACGGTCGAACCTTTTTTGACATCGCCCAGAATTTTAGCGCCGCGCATCTTGTTGTAGCGGTAGATCTGGATGGTCGTGTAGGAATCCACAATGTCAGCAACGGTCTCCAGAGGAATGGGGTTTCCTGGTGTGCCTGGCAGAAGGAATTGTGCGATTTGTTCCTTCCCTGCCCGCTCGGCAAGTTTAACTCGGATCTTGTAGGTGCGGTCGCCTTTTCGATAGTCGGCTACCTGTAAGCCATCAATATTCGCGCGCATCAGGGCTGCCAGTGAGGCTGGAGGAATCTTCAAATCTGAGAGCACGGAACGCTTTGGGAGAATTCGGATTTCAGACTTGGGATCGCGGACTGTGGATTCCACAGTCGCCACAATCGGAAGGCTACGCGCCACCTCCGCGATGTCGGTGGAGGCTGTGGCGATTGTCTTTAGCTCATTGCCCGTTAAAATGTATTCGATGCCATATGAGCGATTGCCCATGGCATCTGAGACACCCGCACTGATGCGGCAGTCTGTCTCGTTGGCGAGCAACTTGCGAATCTCCTGGGCGCGATCAAAGATGTCCCAGGTGCGTTGAAACTTGGGAACACAGAAGAGCTCGATCTGTCCAAGGTAGACACCCGTATTCGCCTGTCCAGCAGTTGCGAGAGCGGACCCGACGGTCACCTGGATATGTTCATTGCCCGGCAACTCGGAGATCCGTTTGGCGATACTTTCGATGCGCTTGACAGAGGAGTCGAGATTGTAATAGGGCGGTAGTTCGACGCGGATCGTCATGCGTCCCTGGTCTTCGATTTCAATGAAGTTAAAACCGATACGCCCTCCGCAGAACTTCATGGTGAGGAAGAACGCGACAATGAAGCCCAGGACAATCAACAGGTTGATGGTCCGGCTTGCTGCAAGGTGGCGTAGGAGATTGGCGAGCAGGCCTCCTCCCTTTTGAAGCCAGAGGTCATGCGCCTTGGCAATGCGGAGGAAGATTGTCTGCTTGCGTTTACTTGCAGGCTCGAGTAAAAGGGCTGCGAGAATAGGGGTGAGGGTAAAGCTGATCAGGATGGAAACGGCATTGACGATCAGAGTGGTGACAGCAAAGGGGGCAAGGAAGCGTCCGGCAAGGCTCGTCATCATGGCGATCGGGAACATGACCACGACATTGGTGCCGGCCGAGGCCAACACCGCGACGGTCATCTCGGAAGTGCCGATGCGGGCAGCCTCCCAGTGGTCGTCCATGGTCTCAAATTTTGAAAAGATGTTTTCGAGTACGACAATTGAGTTTGAAACGAGCACGCCTGTGGAGAGACCGATGGCCATGAGCGTTACCACATTCAGGGATTCCCCAAAAATATACATGAAGAAAAGGCTAATGACCATGGTGATGGGCATCGTGATGGCAACGATGATGGTTGTCCGTATGTTGAAAAGGAAGAGGAAGAGGATAGCTGCGCAGAGGATGATCGCGCTGTAGATACTTGTAAAGGTGGAGTTGACGACCGCCTGGATCGTGGCGGCGTCATCGGAAACCCAGTTAAGCTCCATGCCTGAGGGAAGCGTGGCGAGGACCTCGTTAAAACGACGTCGGGTTTCATTGACGACCGCGACGGTATTTCCCTCGGCTTTTTTGATCACCTTGATGATGATACCCTTCTTGCCGTCTAAGGAAGCACGCTCGCGTACTTCTTTTGATGCTTGGCGGATAGTCGCAAGGTCGCCGAGTTTGAGGCGCCGGCCTGCACTGTTAGCGACTTCAATGTTTGCGATGTCGGGAATGGACTGGTACTCCGCATCGAAGCGGACGGCCAATTCGCCGCCCTCTTCCCGGATGTTGCCGGAGGGCAGATTCAAGACGCCACCTTGGAGGGCTGAGCAAATTTCAATACTGGTCAATCCTGCTGCTGCGAGTTTCTCCCTGTGTAATTCGATCCAGACTTCCCGCTCGTTACCGCCAATTACTTTCACCGAACCGACCCCTTGAACGGTTGCAAAGCGATCCGAGAGTTGATTGTCGGCGTATTCGTAGAGGTCATCTAAAGGGACATCGCCCGTCAGAAAGAGGTTAACGATTGGCATGGCATTGATGTTGATTTTCTGAATCACGGGGCGATCCGCATCTTTCGGAAGGTCCGCCAGAACGGCGTCTAATTTTTCACGGATGTCCTGTGCGGCACTATCAATATCCACAGCCAGATTAAATTCAAGTTGTACTTGGCTGATGTTCTCCATGCTAGAGGATTCAATGGTTTTTAAGCCGTCGATGCCAGAGACAGCGTCCTCAATACGCTTGGTAATGTCCTTCTCGACATCCTCTGGCGATGCTCCAACCCAGGTGGTGAGAATAACCGCGTAGGGGATATCCACAGCAGGCATCTGTTCTAAGGGGATCTTGCGATAGGAGTTAAAGCCAAGGGCGATGAGTGCGATCAGCATGCACGTGATCGCAATTGGGCGTTTAGTTGAGGCAGTGGCTAAAAACATGGGGACTCCTGATTAGAAGGGTGACGGGAGAGATACATGCACAACAGCAGGTTACGCAAGAGGGTTCAGGGTTCGGGGTTCAGTGGGAGATCTTTTAGGATTGTGATGGCGATGCCTTCGCGAAGTTGTGATTGTCCTTCGGTGACAACCGTCTCTCCCTCGTCGATACCCTTTTCAATGGCGGTCCACCCGTCATGACTCAGTCCGGTCTCTACCTTCTTTAAGGTGACCTTGCCCTCTTTTGAAACGAAGAGCGCTGGATTGTCATTCCGGATCAGGACTGCGGTAGAGGGAACGCCAAGCACCTGGCGTTTCTCAAAGACAAGGGTTATCTCTGCCATGGCACCTGCGATCGCCTCCTTGAAGGTGACCTTGCCTTTGATTTCAAAGGTGCGCAATGTTGTGTGAATGACAGGGCTCCGATAGGTCACGGGAAAAGAGCCAACATCCTTGCCAGCAATTTTGAGACGGGCCTCGGTTGTACCAGGGACGACGTCTTGATAATAGGCTGCCGGCAGATAAGCAACAGCCTCAAGTGTGGAAGGATCTTCAATGCGCAAGACAACTTCGCCAATAGCGACTTGTTCACCCGGCTCTTTGCTTCGCAAGGTCACGATACCTGAAAGAGGAGCAATGCTTTTGGCATCGTTTAAATTTTTACGACTGATCTCAAGGGCTGCGGTCGCCTGGCGTTCTTGACTCTCGGCGAGCCCCACCTGAGCCTCTGCGACGGCGAGTCCAACTTTTGCCTGTTCCTGTTGAAGTTGTTGAACTTCAAATTCATGATCCGTGACCCGTCCATCCTTGTGGAGACGCTGAAAGCGTTCAAAATCGCGTGTAACTTTTGTCGCTTCGGCCTCGGATTTTTTAACAGAGGCTTTTGCAACGGCTAAAGAGGCTTGGGTGACCGCGAGTTGCTGTTCTGCGGTGGTTAATTCATTTTGAAGGGATAGGGGGTCGATCTGAAAGAGGATACTCTTGTTCGCCTCGACACGATCTCCTTCATCCACGTATATCGCGTCGATGTTTCCGGCAAGGCGCGAAGCGACGTTCGCAATCTGTTTGGCCTCGATATTGCCTTGAACCGTGAGACGGCGTTCAAAGGTACGGGGGAGGGCAGTGACGGTGCGTACAACAATCGAAGTTTCTGTTTTCTGAGACGTCTTAGAATCGTCATTTTTCTTGCTGCAACCAACCCAGGTGGTCACGAGCAGGGCGAGGAGAATACATTTTTTCATAGGAGGAGTCTTTCTTACTTGGTTAATTCAGGTTGTCCAGGGAGTTTTGTTATACCCATGGCGAGTTCAAGTGAGGAGAGGGCCATACGTTCTAAATAGGTTGTCTGGATATACTGGATATGCGCGGCATCCATAGCTGCCTGCGCGTCGAGTGCCTCGCTCTGTGGCAAGAGGCCCTCTTTTGTCTTGGCGTCATAGTCTCGAAATTTCTCGCAAGCGACCTGATAAGCGCTTTCAGCAACACGTCGGCTCTCGACGGTATCATGAAAGGCACCATCTGCAGTGAGGACGCGGACAATGACTGATAGAAAGGTTGCCTCTCGTTCGCGTTGGCTT
>CAMBQV010000029.1 GCA_945870145.1 Akkermansia muciniphila | reverse complement strand
AGCCACGGCAGCGGATCATAGCCATATTTTTGCATGAAAATCGTCGCCATGTCATCGGTCCAGTTCTGAGGGCCGACCTCATAGCTATCCAGCGTGATATGTTGAAATCCCTTACGTTCATTTTTTGGAATGCGTCGTAAAAACTCGCCCATCATCGCATCAAAGTGTTTTTCCACAGCGGCACGGCTCATCTTGTCGCACTCGAGGCCTGTGGCCTGAGGGGGCGTGGGTGAACACTTCACCTCGGTCGAGGCCATGCCGATCCTAGAGATAATCCAGTCATTACCCTCTGGCGCCTGCCAGGTAAGACGCCCCTCCTGATCCATCTTGGACGTAAGCGTGACAATGCGCTCCGTATCCACGGCCGAACCCTCCAGTACCTCGGGCATGCGAGGCCAGAGGAAACCATCCGGTGGCGGGACTGGCTCAGGATACATGCGGCCCAGCTGCTTCTCGACTCCAAAGTCAACCGCTGCGGAAGAGGAGAAGGTCAGGTCATCCAAGACTGGCTCACCCGTGAGTTCGGAGAAGGTCAGACGAAGTTGCGTCACCTCTGTCGGTTCGAAGGAAAAGGTGAAGGGCGCGGAGACCATCGGTCCCATGGCGGGCATAAGATTCGTTCGAAAGAGTTTGATTTCACGGATCTTTTTCGCCTGGCCGTTGACAATATTCTCGAGCTGGCCAGCGAGTTTGGCCTTTGAGCTCCCCAAATCCATGACCAATGTTTGAAGCGTTGTCGGCATGTCAAAAAAGAGATCGATCGTCAGGGTCTTACCAGAGAGCGCACAGCCTTTTTTCGGGGTACGCGTACCACAAAGCAGTTCTGAAAGGCCGTCCGCCTTGCCAGCACAAGTCACTCGCACAGGACGCACAACAGCGCCCTCCCGTTTGGGAACAGGATAAGCGATCACGCCCACATCCTGAATAGCCTTGTCGTGCTTGTCCAGACGTTCATTGAAGGAAGCGCCACCGCGAATCCGCGTCTCCTTGCTGACCAGATAGCGCATACTCTCTTCGGGCTTCATCCAAGGCCCGCCCGACTGGCTCCAACCCGGACCATTGAACATACTGACGCGAACACCAAGCCGATCGCCCTCCTTGACAGCAAAGCAGACGAGGTCCCACCATTCCGGACTTAAGATCGCAACCTTCCCCTCGGGAATACCGTCGCTGACAATATGGCCGATAAAGACTTCGCCGATGCCTGCTTGCTTCATCGCCTGCAGATCAACAGTAATCCCTTTCGCACTGACATTATTGTTCAGCCAGTACCAATACATATACGGTTCTGTCCGAATGGGAGGATTCTCAAAGACCCTATCCAACTCATCAGCCGAAACCGAAAGCATCCCGATCAGCAATGCAAAAAAAACTTTTTTCATTCCAATAACTCCAACCTAAAATGCATGATTATTTTGAAGGTTGAATTATCTCGCATTTTCAAATTAAATGCGAGCAAATGTTTCTATCTATTCGATCTTCAAACTGGAGGGGATGGGCGGACTCCGTGTACCTGTGCCCCCAAGCATCAGTTCTCCGAGATCGGCGAGATACCGTTCGTAGACGGTACGAGGGGTGGCATCGTGCCTGACGCAGAGGCTGGCGGCCATGCCCACCACTTCACCCATGCACCCGCCCGTGCGCATCACGCGTACAGCACCTAACGCCTCATGCTTGACGCTGATGCAGCGGCCGGCCATGAAGAGGTTCGTAATATTGCGCGAATAAAGCGCGCGATAGGGAACCCAGAAGGGCCTCTTTTCGATGTACGCCGGGTACTTACCGTGAATTGCATGGGAAATAAAGGCGTTACCCTCAAACCCCTTCACATACTTGGGATCAGGATAGTGCAGATCGTTACTCCACCCTGTCGGTGCGGCAGGATCTGGAAACGGTTGGTCTTTTGTCAGGTCAGCGAGGGTAAGCACCACATCCCCCATTAGGCGGCGCGACTCACGCTTGCCCAGAATATGCGCAGACCAGTTGAGTGCATAGTTTGGAAGCACCTTGTCCACGTTCTTGAGCGCATCCCAGGCGCCATACATGGCTCGGAAATTCCAGTCGCGAACATACTCCATCTCCTGCATGGGATCCCAGTCAAAGCCACTCTCCCAATACCAGCCGCCCAACTTATTCGGATCAACCTTCCCTTTTCCGCGACCGGGAAAGGGGTTGTCGGAAAGATCAAGCGCCCAGGGGCAACGCGGGAACGAAACGGCCTCTTGTGTCGGTGCGACATTCCAGAGGTTACAGGGACCCATGCGACCCTTAGGCTCCATTTCGAAATCTGCACCTGCAAGCGCGCCGACCGTGGCATCGCCGGTACAATCGGCAAAATACTTTCCGATAAACCGCTGACAGCGTCCTGTCCGTGTGGATTGCGCAATCACAGAACGGAGACTCCCCTCTTCGACTCTTGCCCCATTCACGCGATGCTCCAGCACCAGCGTTATATTCGTTTCTGCACGAACAAGGGCAAGTTTCTTCTCATCTTCGTAAATCTCAGAGGTATTGGAGGGACCGTAGTGGGCGCTCTTCTGCTGTTCCAGTTCGGAGACCACATCGCCGATGCGCGGCCACGGTTCTTTGTTACGTGCGCCTTGTAACCAGACCCGAACCTCGGAACTGTTATTGCCGCCGAGAATGGGACGGTCTTGAATCAAGACCACCTTTAACCCCAGCCGTGCCGCTGAAATCGCAGCGCAGGTGCCGGCAATACCACCGCCTGTCACGACAAGGTCAAACTTTCCTGCTGTTTCAGGCTGCTCAGGTTGTCCCAGACACGCCCGACGAAAAACAGCCATTTCAGGATCTCTGTTGGGCGGGATAAACTGAGCGTCCTGCGTGAGCAGGATTGCATCGCAACGCCCCTCGAAGCCCGTAAGATCGTGTAACACGACTGACACCTTGCCGGATGGCAAATCGACTGAGCCTCCATCCTGCCAATGCCACTTGGCGCCCACAGTGCCAAAGGCCGACTCCAGCGCCTTACCATTAATGTGTACCTGAAACTTGCCTGGCGCTCCCGGTGCCTTCCAGCGCGCGACCCAGTCCTTAGTCCGCACCCAGACGCGATATGTCCCCGCCACAGGAGAATCAACTTCGGTGGTTGCGTCTGCAACGGGTTTCCCCAGTCCATGCGCCAGCAGATAGGGAGAACCCATAATATCCATGAACTGCGGATCAAGAACCCAGCCTCCATAGGACGAGAAGGCCTCGGCCTCAACAAGGATATAATCTTTCGCAGGCGTGCTCTCAGCAGCAGCGTGCAGTCCCCAAGAGAGGGAGAGAACCATCGTCGTTGCGATTACTCTTTTCATCTGCTTTCCCCCTGTTTCGTTTCAAGCTATTATTTAGCCAACACGATTTTCGCATGGTTGGCATACATGCCACGCGGATCACGGGCGTAGGCCTTTAAGGTCTTTTCACCCAGCCCCTGATGGTCACCCAGACGATAGAGGGCACGCGCCAGGCTAAGTTCGCGCAACACGCGGTTGCGCTCTTTGTCGCCCGCGCTACTCGCATACTTCGTAAAGGTCGGGAAGGTGGTCTTGGCATTGTCCATGGAGATGGCATGACCCGACATCCCCTCGAGTGCGAGCAACTCGGCCAGCACCGGTGCGCCGGCAGGATCATTGATTCCTTCAAACGCCAGCGATAAGGCACGGAAATGAGAAAACTCGCTCGTGGCGGTGAGTTGCCGCGCCTTTTCAATCAAGACGGACAGAGCCTTCTTTGACTTGGCGCGGCCAAGGGCGATGATGTAACTATCGACCCAGCTGACACTCCGTCCGAACTGCCCCATGCCTCTGAAATTCCACCCTTTGTCCCAGGACATCTCCTTAACTTTCGCAATCAATACCTCTTCGCCATCCGCCACGCCCAGCATGGCCAGCACATGCGCAATTTTCAACTGCGCTTCTGATCCTGAGGCTTTCGAAAGCGCCTCGCGCAGAAGAGGAATGCTTCGGGAAGGATCTGTCAGCAACACGGAGAGTCCGGCATACGTGTTCGTTACCGTTGCAACGGCGATCTGGAACTGCTCGGCAGGCAAGGGAAAGGAGTCCTTCATCTTCAGCACCGAAGGGGTGAGTACCTTCTTTTCGACCAAATGAGTCTGCAACGCTTTGATGTCAACCTGGCGGACCGTGACCTGGCTCTTCACGGCCATCGCAGCGGCCACGCCTGCTGCATAGCCCTGGTTCTGGACATCTGGCTGCATCCGCAAGATCGGCATCGCGTCACGGTGCGCGCTGATACCGAGGCCAACAACCAACAACCCCTCAACACGTTTCGGAAGGAAGCAGCGATACGGGAGGTTGACCATCATGGCGCTATGGCCTGAATCATCAATAAAAAACTGTTCGCAGACTGTGTGGCCATGTGAATCAAAGTTGCTCTTGGTCTGGACCACGACATCCGGATAGGTGCGGTTGTTCATCACATCCATGGGAGTCATATAGAATGCACCGATCAGGCGACGGCGTTCACGGCTGTTGACAATCTGAGACTGGTCCCACACATCGTTGGTGATACTCATGCGCGCCCGCAGGGCAAAGAACGAGAGGTCTGCGGCATCCGTATCATCGACGAAACTCATATCATTGTTCGCATAGCTCATCCCGAGGGAACGGATGGTCTGTCCGACCCCCTGCACCGCGATCTCATCGGACCGCATAAATTCCGTCTCTTCTCCAGCCATGGCAGCGAGGTCCGCATTGCCCGTCGCGTCGATCGCAGCCTTGCAGGTGACAACCCCACGTGTTCCATCAGGCATGATGACAATCACTCCGGTGAGCCGATCCCCCTCTTTAACAACGCCAGTCACAACGGTGCCATACCAAATTTCAGCGCCAGCCTTGCGGCATTCGCGGCGATACCACTCTGACTTCGCCTGCGCCAGCACAGACCCCATCTGAGCAACACCCGCATCAATTTCAGCCGTGAAGCCACAGCGGTTACCGAACCAATAGCGGCCGATCATCCCCTCGGTCTGGACACCGCCCATCTGATAGAGGTATTCACAGACGATGGTCTTGGCTCCTTGACGCGCCGCAGAAATGGCAGCCGGTCCGCCGCCGGTTCCCGCGCCCGCAACCAGTACATCGCAGGTAGCCAAGGTCGGCAAAGTTCGGGGACCCACCTCAATTGTGCCCGTGGCATTTGAAAGGTAATGCGGCAACGTCTGCACTCCTTCACCGATCGCCTCCTTCCCTGCAGAAGTGTCACCGAGCACAGCCTTCAGGCGCACAGGGCCCAAGGGCTTACGCGCTTTGGCCTGAGCTACAGCGGCCTCGCCGACACGCACGCCCGCCGCCATCAGGTTGCCAGGTTTCAGCAATGCCTGTGCTGCATCGCGCGAGATGTCGGCCAAAGGCCCTAAGACAAAAAGATGCTCGACACCCTCGGGCTGAAACACCCCAAGATCAAGCGCCCCTACCCCCTTCCAGTGCTCGGCTGATGTCGCCTTGCCAGGGAAGTGATCGGGTGGAAGAAAGCTCATCCTGTCACTGGAATCGAGTTGAGTCTTCGTAAACATCTGGTCCCGTGCCTGCTGTTCCGCCTCGGCGAACGAACGAGGGGAACCATCCTTCATCGGCAGCATGATTTCGCAGAGATACATCCGTCCATCAATTTCGGAGGGCATCCCCTTTGGTGCGCCAACACCGCTCACATCGGTTGGATAGACACCCAGGAGCTCGGTCACCTTCATATTCTCAGCCTTCGGCGGAGCTTCGCCGGAGATTACGATCCGCTGAAAAGTATAGGTGCCGGTGGGGAAAGGCGTGGCTTTCGCGCCTGCGGCCCGCGCGATGACCCCACGCTCGGAGGCGTCAATCACAACCTTGGCCCGAACGGCCTGACGTCCACTCCGGCTAGCGATCACCACACCCGCCAAGGCCCCTGACTCATCCGTGAGCACATCCGTTGCAAAGGCGCCGGTTAAAAAGGGAACCCCGGCTTTGATCAAGGCTTCATCTAGAACGCGCTTGGTTTTAAAAGGCGTCGCCTCTGGGACCTGTTCCGTAAAGAGGCTTGCATAGAGCTCCGTCGAAGCATCGTCATTCACCTGTGCCCGGAGCATCAACCGCCCCGCCATGTCCTCCCCGAGATAGGGACGCGGGGCCACGAGAAAGACTTTGGCCCCAGCACGCGCCGCCCGTTGCGCGGCTGCAACAGCACCTGAGGATCCCCCAACAACGACAACATCTGCATCCTGCACCCACGGCATTTGCTTTGCAGGTTCGATGACCGATTCTCCGCAAACGCCACCTGCCAAAAGAAGCGTTAAGATAAAAAGAGGTACTTGATGGCGTTGTATCATAAGGATCTCCTGCTGTTTACTTTTTTCCGCCTACCATAGCACGTTTGACAAGGACCACGCCCTTGCCGCGCCTGAAGTGCTGAACCAAGGGACGGTGCGCGGGACAGACATACGCGCACGAGCCACACTCCACGCAGTCCAGCAGCGCGATGCGCTCGGCGCTCTCGATATCCTCAGCCTCAATAAATTGACTCAACTCCGAGGGGATAAGTCGCATGGGGCAAGCCTCCACGCAACGACCGCACGAAATGCAGGCGTGAGAAGCAAACTGAGGGACGCGATGACTGGAGAGACAGAGTAACCCTGAGGATGTCTTTGTGGTCGGGATATCCAGACCTGTGACCGCGAAGCCCATCATGGGTCCACCCGCAATGATCTTTGTCGCCTGACCCAAGGTTCCGCCACACGCTGCGATGAGATGGTGATAGTGCGTGCCAGTGGGAACCCAAAGGTTAGACGGATTCTCAACCGCGTCACCCGTGACCGTAACTGCACGATGGGTTAGAGGTTGTCCGTTGATGATGGCATCATAAACCGCATACGCGGTACTCACATTTTCGACCACGCAGCCGACATCCATCGGAAGACCGCCGCACGGGACTTCACGTCCGGTCACTGAAAAGATCTGCTGCTTCTCCGCGCCTTGCGGGTAACTTGTCTTTAAAACAGAGACCGCCACATCGCCCGTCATCTTCTGAAGCGCCTTCTCCATGGCTTGAATGGCATCCGGCTTATTATCTTCAATCGCCAGCCGAACGTTACGGGCACCCAACACGTTTCGCAGAATTTCGATGCCAATATGAATCTCCGCCGCATGTTCCACCATCATGCGGTGGTCAGCGGTCAAATAGGGTTCACACTCCGCACCATTGATGATCAGTGTGTCTATCTTTTTGCCAGCTGGGGGCGAGAGCTTGACCTGTGTCGGAAAACCCGCGCCACCCATACCCACGACACCAGCCTCGGCGATGCGTGCGAGCATCTCCTTTTCAGAAGCGCTCTGCCACTCCTTGAAAGGCTCGTATTTTTCAGACTCCTCATTTCCATTGAGTTCAATGATCACTGCAGGCGCCAGACGTCCATTCGCAGTCGGGACGGTTGTCAGGGCTGAGACTTTTCCAGAGAGCGGTGCATGGACGGCAGAAGAGACATGTCCATTTTGCTCCCCGATCCTCTGATTACGCTTGACCTCGTCGCCCGGCTTTACCAGGATCTTTGCAGGCGCGCCTAGGTGTTGTTGCATCGGGACAAAGAGATATTGCGGGGGCTCAATCTTACGAAGGGCAACCTCTGAGGTCAGCGCCTTGAAATACTCCGGGTGAATCCCACCTTTAAACGTAAAATTCGATTTTTCAGTATTCATGGTTGCCTGTCTATAACCTCATTTTTTTGCCCACGAAACACACGAAAGTCACGAAAAAAAATCATCTTTCTAACTCTGTGGGCTCTGTGAGAAAAATTGTTACTTCGTTTATTTCTGGGGTGTAAACTGCTACTGCCAACTGCTACTGCTGACTGCCACTGCCCCTACGCAGAACGAATGCATTTCCCGGGGCACTTCACAATGAGTTCGGGATTCTTCAGCTCCTTCGTATAATCCACCTTGGCGAGAAACCCGTCCATGGTAATCGCCTCGGGCGCAAGCTTTGCACACATCTTGCAACCGATACAGCCTGTCCCGCAGACCTTCTTAACAACAGGGCCTTTTTCCGGATTACTGCAGAGGACATGGATCTCAGCTTTGTAGGGGACCAGCTTAATGAGTTTACGGGGACAGGTCGCCACGCACTTGCCACAGGAAATGCAACGATGCTTGTTGACTTGCGCAATCCCCTTCTCTAGACGGATCGCCTGCACCGGGCAGACACGCACACAGGAAGCGTAACCCAAGCAACCATACGTGCAACCCTTGTCACCGCCTGCGACAGCCTGAGCTGCCGCACACTCGGCAATACCATTGTACTTGGAACGCCGAACGGCCTCGGTAAAATCACCGCAACAGAGCACCAGCGCGACCCTCCGTTCCGGATTCCTTCCAGCATCAAGCCCCAGCAAGACCGCAATCGCCTTCGCACTCGCACTTCCGGCAGGCGCACACAAGTTGGTCTCCACGCCTTTGAGCACCATAGCCTTGGCGTAATCCGCGCAACCTGCAAAGCCACAGCCACCGCAGTTGGCCCCTGGCAGGAGTTCCAAAACCTTGGCAAGTCGAGGGTCTTCTGGAACTGTCAAAAATTTATCGGCAATGGCCAAAGCAGCTGCACTTACGAGTCCGATGCCGCCGATACATAACGTTGATGTCGTAATGGAGTCCATAAAAATTCCTTGTCGCCAGCTTCATTGGTTAACCGCAAAGAACACAAAGATCGTAAAGACCAATTTCTAAAAACACATTCTCTACTCTTTCAGATTCTTATTCTCTTCTTTGAGTTCTCTGAGTTCTCTGTGGTTAAACATCAATCCTATCAATCCTGTTAATCCTGTCGAAAACAACTCATTTCACCAGACCACTAAAACCCATAAACGCGAGGCTCAGCAGACCAGCTGTGACCAATGAAATCGCAACCCCTTTAAAGCAGCGAGGCGGGTCCGCGCGATCAATCTTCTCACGGAGTCCTGTAAAGATCAGCAGGGCAAAGGCGAAACCGACCGCAGCGGCAAAACCGAAAAGCACCGACTTCAGAAAACCATTCCCGTCCTTCATATTGATCACCGCGACGCCCAGCACGGCACAGTTGGTCGTAATCAACGGCAGATAGATGCCTAAAGCTGCATGCAACGGAGGAGCGAAACGCTTCATCACAATGTCAATCAACTGGACGAGCGCCGCAATGACCAGAATAAAGGCCAATGTCTGAAGGAATTTTTCGAGATGCCAAGGCTCCAACAAAAACTTTTGAAGTGCCCAGGTCACAGCCGAAGCGATGGTGATGACAAAGATCACGGCACCTGACATGCCCATCGCGGTCGAGATAGACTTCGAGACGCCTAAGAAGGGACAAATTCCGAGAAACCGACTGAGCACAAAGTTGTTCACCAGGATCGCGCTCACCAGCAGAATAAAATACTCCATACGCCTAAACCCCTTTCCAGTAAAATCAGGCTTACTAGTATAGTTTAATGCCTTGCCCCTTTCAAGCCTTCGGAAGTCTTTTAGCCCAGAATCTTTACCTATCTAACTAATGACCCGACTATTTATTTGCATCAGCAATAAACATCCACTATTATAAATCACATTATTTCGGAGAAAAGTTTATGACGCCCCGTGAAAACCTACTGAGTCTTTATCGTCGCCAAAGCTACCAAGCCGTTCCGGTCGGCATGCACTTCTGTCCCTCGTTGGTGGAGGAGTTCAATCGGCGCTATCCCGAAGCCAAAGGGGATTACCTTGAGAAATTCGGAGCCCCCTATCGCATCATCTTTGATCCAGGCTTTGCGTGGAACTTCGATGAGGTCCATCGCATTCCCAACCGCGACACTACCGTTTTCAAACCGTATTACCCCGAAGGCTTCGCGCATGAGGTCAAATTTGACGGCTGGGGTGTCGCGCACGAAGCTGCACCCGGCGCCCATCACATGACCCGGATGCACCATCCGCTCAAGGATGCCGCGACCATTGAAGATCTGGAAAAATATCCCTGGCCCGATTTTACACACTTGGACTACTCCTACTTGAAGCCTCAGGTGGCGGCGATCCAGCAAAAGGGGAACGCCGTCTTTGTCTGGGCGGAGTGCACCGTCTGGGAGACCTCCTGGTATCTGCGCAGTATGGACAACCTCTTTGTGGATATGGGCTGTGAAGACCCCATGGCGACCTATCTACTGGATAAGGTGACCGATCTCGCCTGTTTTCGCGCCCGGAAGTTTGCCGAGGCGGGTGTCGATATTTTAGGGCTCGGCGACGATATCGGCATGCAGCAGACGATCATGATGTCTGTCCCCATGTATCAGCAATGGCTGAAGCCCAGGCTCAAACGAGTCATTGACGCGGCTCGCGAAGTGAAGCCCGACATCCTGATCAGCTATCACTCCTGCGGCTTCATCGAACCCTTTATCAACGACCTGATCGAGGCGGGTGTTGACATTCTCAATCCCGTGCAACCCGAATGTATGGACTTCAGCGAGATTTATCGCAAGTATGGGGACCGCCTTTCGTTCAACGGGACGCTGGGGACACAGAAACTGATGCCGCTCGGAACCCCGGAGGAGGTCCGCGAAGAGACACGGAAAAACCTCACCCTTGCGGGTCCCCAAGGAGGCCTCTTCTGTTGTCCGACCCACATGCTGGAACCCGAAGTACCGTGGGCCAACATTGAGGCCTACCTTGACACCTGTAAAAATTTCCGTTTCAAATGAGACAGAGGTATGTTACTGTAAAAAAACAACACAAAGGGAGACACAGATGAACAAGATTCTATTTGCATCGCTGCTGACCGTTTTTAGCTTTGGGATTCTCTTCGCAAGCGAACCACCCCCAGAGACGGATATGAAGCCACTCTTCAACGGCAAGGACTTGACCGGCTGGGATGGCGACCCTCAGTTCTGGAGTGTCAAGGACGGGGTCATTCACGGATCGACGTCGAAAGAGAAACCCGCCAAGGGCAACACCTTCCTCGTTTACAAGGAGAGCACCTTTAAGGATTTTGAACTCCGCCTCTCTTATCGCTGTTCCTCGACGAACAACTCCGGCATCCAATACCGGTCAAAGCCCATGGGTGACAAGCCACCGCAAAAATGGCAGATGAAAGGGTACCAGCACGAACTGCGGAACTCAGACACACTGCCGAATGTGCCAGGCTTTATCTTTGACGAAAAGGGAACACGTGGACGTATCTGTCTGGCGGGCGAGAAGGCCGTCTGGAAAAAAGGCGACAAGAAAAAGACGGTCTTAGAAAACCTTGTGGATCAAGCGGCGTTCAAGAAGATCATGAAGGTTGACGACTGGAACGACATCGTCATCATCGCGAAGGGCAACACCCTCAAGCACTACCTAAATGGAACACAGATTCTGGATTTTACCGACGAACATGAAAACGCCCTCACCGAAGGTAACATCGCGATACAGCTCCATGCCGGCGCCGCGATGTGGACAGAGGTCAAGAATGTTCGCGTCAAAGAGCTGAAGTAGCTGTCTTACTAACGCGCCACCCCCTCTAAGCCCGCAGATCGAGCGACATGGCGATTTCAGGGCAGGTGAAGGGGTTTGCATGCTTGGTGCAGTTAATACACCCCATGTAGAGCTTATGCATAACCTGTGTCTTCTCAATGCGACGAAAGCCAAGGGAGCCAAAAAAGTCAGGGGCAAAGGTCAGGACAATGGCCTGAGCAGGTTGAAAAACTTTGATGCGCTCTAAAATATGTTGAACAATCTGCGTGCCAACATGATGCCGGCGATAGTCCGCATGAACGGCAACAGATTGAATCTCAACAGAGGCACGTTCAGGCACGCCAATTTCGGGGAGAATCTGGTAGGCCGCGCAGGCGACCGCACTCCCCCCGACATCCGCTACAAAAAAACGATCGATGTTTTGAATGATATCCCCCATGGGACGCGAGATCAAATCCTCTTTGTGCTCACGAATCAGTTCAAAGATCTGTTCCGCATCTTTTAGAACGGCCGAGCGAATGATGGGAGTACTCATAGTCTCTTTCCTTTACTGAATATGGCTGACCAGTTGACTGGCAATTCCGATGTAGCGCGCAGGTGTGAGGTCAAGCAACCGCTTCTTGTCCTCAGATGGGATATCAAGGCCTTCAATAAATTGACGCATGGATTCAGCGGTAATCTTCTTGCCGCGGGTCAGCTCCTTGAGCTGTTCATACGGATTCGGCTTGCCGAGCTTGCGCATCACGGTCTGAACAGGCTCAGCCAGCACTTCCCACGCCTCATTGAGGTCTTCCTCAAGGCGAAGAGGGTTCAATTTGATTTTACCTAAACCTTTGAGGGTTGCTTGATAGGCCGCAAGCGAGTAACCAAAGCCGACACCCATGTTGCGAAGCACCGTGGAGTCTGTCAGGTCGCGTTGCAAACGGGAGATGGGAAGTTTGCGCGCCATATGCTCCAGCAAGGCATTAGCCAAACCGAGATTGCCTTCGCTATTTTCGAAGTCAATCGGATTGACCTTGTGCGGCATGGTGGAGGATCCGATCTCGCCTTTGACTGTCTTCTGGCCGAGATATCCCAATGAGATATAGGCCCAAATATCGCGATCAAGGTCAAGTAAAATGGTATTCCATCGGGCCAGTGCATCAAACAACTCTGCAATGCCATCATGCGCTTCAATTTGCGTGGTCAGCACGTTCTGCTTCAGACCGAACGCCCCTTCAATCACCCTCCGTGAAAGTGCTTCCCAGTCCACTGCCGGATAGGCCGAAAGGTGCGCATTAAAACAACCCACAGCCCCATTCATCTTGGCAGGCATCACAATGGCATCAAGCTGAGCTGACTGGCGATTCAAGCGATGCACAAAAACGGCAAGCTCCTTACCCACTGTCGTCGGCGAGGCAGGCTGTCCGTGTGTACGGGCCAACATCGCTGCATCCTTCGTTTCCACCGCAAAAGAGGCCAATGTCTCCGTCAGCTTCTTCTGTGCGGCGCGCAGCACGGCAAGCCCGTCTCGCAACATGAGCGCATGAGCCATATTATTGATATCTTCAGAGGTACAGGCGAAATGGACAAACTCGCTACGCGACTCCAGAGAGGTTCCTGCGAGCTGTTCCTTAATGAAATATTCGACGGCTTTGACATCATGATTGGTCGTCGCCTCAATCGTCTTCACACGCCGCGCATCATCGACAGAGAACTGCGTCGCGATGGCCCTTAATGCCACACGTTCCTTATCGCTCAACGCCTGAGCTTCCGAGATCTGCTCGGCATCGCAAAGAGCCTCCAACCACGCCATCTCTACCGCCACACGTCGCTGGATCAAGCCAAACTCGGAAAAGATTGGCGCGAGGTCTGTCAATTTTGAGGCATATCGGCCATCCAGTGGCGAAAGTGCTGTCAGTGTATCCATAGTTGCTCCTTATAAAACTAAGCTAAAAAGGCTTTGATTCCCGTAAAGATCATTTGGCTGGCCAGCGCGGCAAGGATGATTCCGGTGATTTTACTGAAAACCGCAAGGTTAGTCTTACCCATCCACTGTTCGACCTGGGTGGCCATTAAGAGAAGGCCTCCTTGAACCAGTACCGCCGCCAAGACAGCCAGCGCGCCAGCCACTTTCATCGTCGGGGTATCCACGTCAGCACCCATCACGAACAAGACGCCGATCACTGCAGGACCGACCACAATCGGAAAGGAGAAAGGGACCACCACCTTCTCCGTATCCGACTCATTCTGGGCCTTTTTGGGTTCTTCTGCCCGGCCCCTGACTAGATCAACTGCCGTCAAGAAAAGGAGAGATCCTGCCCCAATGCGGAAGGCATCTAGGGTTAACCCAAAGATGGCAAAGATGATGGAACCAAAGAAGTAAAACGACAGGCATAAAGTAGCAATCGCAAAGGTCGCCTTCAGCGCAAAAGCTTGACGGCGGGCATGCTTAAAATCACGGGTAATTCCTAAAAACAGGGAGACCGTCAAGAAGGGGCAAAAGATGAAAAAGAGCTTAAAGCCCGAGTTCATTGCAAACTGAAGGGGTTCGGTCATACTTTCGCCACCTCTATCATTTCTTCTGGCCCGAGCGCAAGAATATCCGGGATGGACTTTTGACGACTCGGCATAAAGGGAAGGACAAAGAGGCAAACAACACCTAAAACTGCATCAATCACGAAAATAGTTGGATACCCAAGAGATTTGACGAAACCACACTGCCATAGGTTGCTATAGGCGATAACCAGATTCGACAAGGCCATGTAAGCGGTAAACTGAGTCGCTGCTACGGCAGGGTTACAGACATCCATCATCAGCGCCATTTTGGTGCCGTAGGTCAACCCTTGGAAGAACCCATACACAGAGCCCAGGATGATAAAACTCCAAAGGAGGAATTGAGAGGGCTTGAGCGCATCGCCCCCCGGCAGCACGGGATAGATCCAACTTTCTCGCCAAAAAACGGCTGCAACAACCAACGTGAGGAGCGACGCTACGAGGCTGGCGAGGCCAAGCATCAGTCGTCGATCATATTTATCAGCCAACAAACCTCCCACGACGCAACCACTGCCACAACAAACCATACCAACAAGAGCAAGATTAGCAATGAAATCAAGGGACATTCCCATCTCAACATTTAAATTTGCCGAAAGTGCACAACACAAGGCGAAACCTCCGTTGGGCAACAGCACCAAGCATAAGCCGGCAATAGAGGTCCGTGAAGCGAAAAAGGCTTTGAGTGCAGTTTGAGTATAAGTCTTGAGCGAAGCCACCAACACCTGACCACGGGTAGCCCCATCAGGCAGCTCGCTCACGAGACTTTGGTGGGGTTCGCGAATACGAAGACTGATCAGCAATGTCACCACCAGAATAGTCGCGATGGTCCACAGAAAAGTCAAATTAAATGGCACACCGAAAGACATCAACCATAACACACATGTGCCCCCGAAAAAGTTTCCGGCGTAGGCACCCGCAAACATGAGTCCATTCCCAAGTCCACGCTCATCCTCTTTTAATGTTTGACAGGCAAGCGCATCAATCGCCACATCCTGGGTGGCCGCAAAAATATTATGCAGGACCAGCACGAGGGAGAGCAATTTGATCTCCACGCCACAATCAATCGGTATGGCCATCAGCAAGGTCAGACACATCACCGTCTGGGCAAAAACAATCCAACCACGTCTGCGGCCCAAACGATTCGAAAAAAACAGATCTACGACCGGTCCCATAATCCATTTAAAGGCCCATGGGAGTGTAAGGGCTGCGGCAAACTTGCCGATATCGACGGTTTCGACACCGAGGGTCCGCATGTGTGTGATCATCGCGATCTGAACAAAACCTTGGGGAATACCCTCGGTCAAATAGAGCAGAAAAAAGGTGGCCAGACGTCCCCGCCTTGTCCCAATCGTATTGTGCGAGGGCTTCAGCCAGCCGATGATCAGCGCTATCAGGTTTCCCATGTATTCCCTTTAGACATTTCCCTTGCGCCAGTTAGAAAGACTCTTGAGCCGTACGAGCGATGATCTCTTCCTGTAGCTCTTTGCTGAGGTCACAGAAGTAGTCACTATAGCCAGCCACACGGACGATCAGATCACGATGTTGTTCAGGATGACGTTGCGCCTCACGAAGCGTCTCGGCGTCCACCACATTGAACTGCATATGATGACCATCCATCCGGAAATAGGATCTGACGAGCTGGGCAAGCTTATCAATGCCCTCCTGTCCACGCAATGTGCCTGGCAGGAACTTCATATTCAACAGCGTACCGCCTGTCCGGAGTTGATCCATCTTTGCGGCAGAGGCGATAACAGCCGTAGGACCATGACGGTCAGCGCCCTGCACAGGAGAGATGCCCTCTGAGACAGGCTGCTTGGCTTTGCGTCCGTCAGGTGTCGCGCACAGCACTAATCCGAAGTAGATGTGGCATGTCGTGGGAAGCATATCCACATGATATTCCCCGCCGCGCAGATTCGGACGTCCGTCAATGGCGGCATAAAGCGAATTAAAGACCCGCTTCATCAGATCATCCGCCATATCATCGTCGTTACCATACCGAGGCGTCTTGTTCCAGAGTTTCAGACGCAGGCCTTCTTGATCCTTAAAATCATTCTTCACCGCATCCAGAACGCTAGCGAGTGTCTCGGTCTTGTTGTCAAAGACATGGGTCTTGAGGGCAGAGAGGCTGTCGGTGATCGTCCCGATGCCCACGCACTGGATGTAACTGGTGTTGTACCGCGCGCCACCGGCATTGTAGTCCTTGCCCCGCTTGATGCAATCATCGATTAACACGGAGAGGAATATTGCAGGCATCTCGGTCGCATACATCTTTTCGATAAAGAGGTTCCCCCCCATCTTGATGTCCACGACATACTTCAATTGCTTTTCAAACGCCGCATACACATCCTCAAATGACTGGAAGGTCTTGGGGTCACCTGACTGCACCCCGACCTGCTTGCCCGTCCGCGGATCCAAGCCATTATTGAGGGCCAGCTCGAAAATCTTGGGTGTGTTCAGATACCCTGTCAGGACGTAGGCCTCCTTGCCGAAGGCCCCGGTCTCGACACAACCGCTTGTTCCCCCGTCGCGCGCGTCTTGAATGTTTTTCCCGACACGGACCATCTGTTCAACCACGCCATCTGCGTTGAAGACGGACGGATAGCCATAACCTTTACGGATCACTTCGCAGGCCGCTTTCAAAAACTTGTCCGGGTTCTTACGGCTGAGCTGGATATTGGACTGTGGCTGGAGCAGATGAATGGAGTCCACCACTTCAAGCATCAGGTAGGAGAGCTCGTTCACACCATCTTTTCCATCAGGCAGGATGCCGCCGATATTGATATTGGTAAAGTCGTTATAGGTACCACTCTCCTGCGCGGTCACCCCCACCTTCGGCGGAGCTGGCTGATTGTTGAACTTAACCCAGAAGCACTCCAACAACTCACGCGCGAGTTCCCGTGTCAAGATACCAGCTTCGCAATCTCCTTGATAGAAAGGATAGAGATAGCGGTCGAGATGGCCGGGGTTCATTGCATCCCACCCATTCAACTCAGTAATGGTACCCAAATGCATAAACCAATACATCTGCAAGGCCTCACGGAAGGTACGCGGGGCATTCTCCGGAACCCAACGACAGGTCGCGGCGATCTGCAGCAGTTCCGCTTTGCGTGGCGCCTGCGTCTCTTTAGCCGCCAGCTGCTCAGCCAACTCGGCATGACGGTGTGCAAAACAAATTACTGCATCGCAAGCAATCGACATCGCCTTTAATTCTTCGCGCCTCGGCACTGCCTCTGGGTCGGTGATAAAATCCAAGGCCGCGATCGCATCCGCAATATCCTGTTTAAAGCCTTCAAGCCCCTTTGTGTAAAACTTGCCGTCTAAGGTCGTATGGCCGGGAGCCCGTTGCTCCATGAACTCTGTAAATAAACCAGCCCCATAGGCCTCCCGCCACTCTTTCGGGAGCCCTTCAAAAATCTTGTCGCGCATGGTCCGTCCGCGCCAGAAAGGAATGACTTTATCCCGATAGGTTTTCCGGTCCTCTTCCGTTGTGCGGTAACTCGTCATCGGACGCGACCCGAGGATGCGAATATCCTCTTCGCTATGGCAGGTAAGTTCCGGATAGGTCGAGACGGCCTTTGGAAAGGGACCGCGTTCAGCCACAATCAGTTCGCCCTCGCCGATAAAAAGCGTCTGGTTCTTGTATAAGTGCGCAAAAGCTTTAGCTCGCATGACCGGTGTGGAAAATTTACCAATATGCTCCTGATAGAATTCCGTAATCAGAACCGCCCGCTCCGTTGATAAGGTGGGGACAGCCTCAAAGCTCGCCTGCCGAAGTTTTTCAACACGTTCATTCATTGTTATACCTCACTCTTCTCTCGCTCGTCGCGATAACATCCTGCCTCATGCCTAAAATTTCATCAAATCATGGCTTTAAGGCCACTTGCCTTAAAGCATGCCAGCAGCTCTGCCATGCGCTCCTCCGTCGGATCCGCTGTTGGAGGCAACTTACATTTCAACCCAAACCTCTCATACTTTGCCATGGCCACTTGATGATGTGGCAATAGCCATATCGGCGGAGGGTTCCGAAGTTGCAACAAAAAACGTATCGTTCCCTCGATGTTTGCTCGTGTGTCTGTAATCCCAGGAATAATCGGCATCCGCAACTCAATTGATTTTCCAGTATCGCATAATTTCTTGAGGTTTTCAAGGATTCCGACGTTCGATACGCCAGTAAATTGGAGGTGCTCCCGCTCATCAATCAGTTTCAGGTCATAAAGAAAAAGATCGGTCAATGCGGCGACCTCCTGGAGGTGATGCCAAGGGGCATAGCCAGTCGTGTCCACGGCAACATGGAGCCTCTCCTCTTTACAGTACACCAGAAGGGACTTTAAGAAGTCGAATTGCATCAGAGGCTCGCCCCCTGAAAAGGTGACCCCTCCCCCCGACTCGTCAAAAGTGAATCGGTCACGCAAAACCCGAGCCATAACGGCTTCGTCGGAGACCACCTCCCCTACTGCTTTGCGTGCCTCCGCAGGACAGTCCATTTTGACACACGAGTCACAGGCCAAGCAGAGCTCCGTCTTGTACAGCAACTGAATGTTCGGAGATATGCTTTCCGGATTGTGACACCAGACGCAACGCAATGGACACCCCTTCAGGAAGACGGTCGTCCGTATCCCAGGTCCATCATGAAGTGAGAATCTCCTAACATCAAAAATAATACCCGTCATTTTAAAACTGTCCTTTTCGTAATAAAAAAGAGTTAATAGGATACCTTTCCTATGCCCTTCCGTCAAGCGAGGTTTAATTGCATAAAAATGAAGTATTAAAAATGGAAAGTGTTAGAGAAAAACCGACCTATTTCCTGCTAGGCCACGCGCGACAATTATGGTATAGTACTCTCCATGTTTTTCAACTGTAAACGTTCTCTCTTTTGCCTGCTCCTGCTGAACTCCTTGCTTGGGTTCTGTGCAGAGAATGAGTCTCCAACTTGGCTGAAGGGAGAAATCAAACCAGGGGTCGAAGTTCTCTTTTTTGATCAGGCCAAGGAGGATGACGCCCTCACCGCCCTCTCCCTGGGACTCAGTCATCCTTTTTCCGAGGCTTGGAGCCTCGATTTAACTGGACTCGTCGTACCTTACGACTACAATAATACGGCCTCTCGCTGTGGACTTGGCCTTTCAGTGGAGGCGCTCTACCATCTCACACGTTTTGAGCGTTTCGACCCCTATCTAGCCTGTGGCGCGGGGTATTATCACGGGGAAGCGTCGCTTGCCGGTCCCCGTGCAGGGATTGGCGTACAGTATCACCTGACTGAACAGCTTTCCCTTCGTTTTGATGCGCGGACCATGCTTTCGGTTGAAGAAGGCGATATGCTCTATTCCGTGGGTGTCGGCGTCTCCTACCGTTTTGGGGCTGAGGCGCAACTGGATCCCAGCAAGGAGGTGCTCCCTGATGGACGGTTGGACTCGGACGGCGACGGCCTCGCAGACGAGGATGAGGCCATGAAGGGGACGGACCCCTTCAACCGCGATTCGGACCGCGATGGTCTTTCGGATCTGGAGGAAATCGCAACCTATTTAACCGACACGCTTAACCCTGACTCTGATTTTGACGGTCTCACCGATGGGGGGGAGGTCAAAAAGTGGAAGACCAACCCCCTCAAGCGTGACAGTGATAACGGCGAGGTTGACGACTGGCATGAGATCTTTATTGACAAGACTAACCCCCTAAATCCAGCCGATGACCTATTTTTGATTGTCATTCCTGCCTCTTTTGATTATACTTTGCAACCATTTAACTCCCCTGTTTCGGGTACTTTGGATCGCGTTGCTGAACTCCTGCTGTTGAATCCGCAAGCACAGGTGTGTATTGAGGCTCATAGTGACCGCAAAATGCGTGCGGATGAAAAGACGGCAAAAGCTTTAACAGAACAGTATGCTAAACAGGCGGCTAAGTATTTGAGGTTAAAAGGGATAGACCAAACACGTTTGGCTACAAAAGGTTTCGGGTTTTCTCGTCCGAGGGTTCAAGCGAATCTGGTACGTGGCAACCCTGAAAACCAGAGGTTTGAGATTTATTTCGAAGACCTTACCCAACGAAAAGAGACAAGAGAAGTTCAGAAAGAGAAGCAAGACTGAAGGAAGAGTGAGTTGACAAAATAAAGCAATGAAAATCATTGAACGATACATCTTTACCTCTTTTTTGACAGCTTTCTTCCTTGCTTGGATGGTTTTTTCCTTTGTTCTCACGATTGGCCTGCTCGTCAAGATTGCTCAATTGATCATGAGGGGCGTCCCCCTTTCAACAATTGGAACCTTCATGCTGATTGGGTTTCCGGGAACATTAGCCTTGACCATTCCACTCTCCCTTCTTGTCAGCTCTTTGCTCATTTTTAGTAGACTTTCGGCTGACAGCGAAATCTCCGCGATGCGCGCTTGTGGTATCAACTTGCTCAGCGTCATGAAGTACCCGATTCTTTTTGCAGTTTTCTGCACCTTTCTCAGTGTTTTTATTAATAATGAGATCGTGCCTCGTTCAGCAGAAGCCCGCAAGAGGTTACGCAACGCCATCAGCGTAGAGGTGGGGCTCGACCTTTTGGAACCAGGAAAAATCATCTCAGACTTCCCCAAGGTAAAACTCTTCTTTGCAAAGAAACAGGGGAACTGGCTCTACGACATCCTTGCCTTCGACAATTCCAAACCTGGGTTCTCGCGTGAAATACGAGCTGAAAAAGCCCTTGTCTCCACAAATGGGACCGATATTATTCTCGACCTCCAGAATGTGAGGGTTTCTCCGATCGACATCGACAAGCCTGGGATGGCAACAGCCACCCGTTTCAGGCATGTCATATCAAATGCGATTACCCAACGCACGTTTTCCCGAAACATTAAGATGTTACACTTCTTTGAGATACGGGCAGCCATCAAGGCACTAGAAACCAATAGAGACAACCTTCCAGAGGATATCCGACGGATTGAACTCTGTGAACATCGGACCCGCTATCAGAGGCGTTTTGTCGAGGCCTGCGCAGCCTTCTGTTTCGTTCTCATCGGAATTCCTCTCGGAATCAAGACCCAGCGAAAGGACTCTACGATCGGTATTGCCGTAAGTCTCGTCGTCTCCCTTTCGTTTTATCTCTTTATTATCTTGGGCGAATCCTTCCAAGAAACCCCGTGGATGTACCCCTATTATCTCATTTGGCTACCTGTAGTAGCCTGTCTTGGCCTAGCCACCTATCTCATCCCAAAAAATCTATAGAAACAAAAAAGGAGTAATTCATGTCAACCATTCATGCAACCGCAATCGTTGATCCTAAAGCTGAACTTGCCTCCGATGTCGAAGTCGGACCGTATTCCATCATCGGCCCCGATGTTAAAATAGGTTCGGGCACCGTTGTTCAAGCGCACGCGTATATCAGCGGCCACACCACCATCGGCAAGAAGTGTCAGATATTTCCCTTTGCCTGCGTCGGTACAAAAACCCAAGACTTGAAATTTATCGAAGGCACCATCACCCATGCCGAGATTGGTGACGAGACCGTGTTGCGTGAGTTTTCAACCGTCCACTTGGGGACCAAGCCTGGCGAAGTGACCCGTGTGGGTAGCAAATGTCTCATTATGGCTTACTGCCATGTGGCGCACGGTTGTCGCGTAGGCAACAGTGTCATCATGTCGAACCTCGGCACGCTGGCGGGTGAGGTCACCGTTGAAGACTTCGCCATCATCGGCGGTATGGCCGGTATTCACCAGTTTTGCCGGATCGGTACCCATGCCATGGTCGGTGGCGCAACAAAAATCCGCCAAGACTGCCCACCCTTTATGATTACGGAAGGTGTCGGAGGCGAGGCCAAGGTCATTGGACCTAATATTGTCGGACTCCAACGTCATGGTTTTGGAGCAGATGTTCGCTCAGCCATGAAGGAAGCCTTCCGCCTGCTCTATCGTGAAGGGTTAAATCGCGCACAGGCACTGGAGCGCATCAAATACGAAATGGAGCAGAGTCCGGAGATTCAGGCTCTCGTCAAATTTTACGCTGATAGTCAGCGCGGCGTACATTAAGAGCAAGGATCACTTACATGAACGGATTTGGGAATTTTACGGAACGCGCCCAACGCGCCTTTCGTTTGGCCATTGAAGAGGCTAAGCGTTTTAACCACCCCTACATCGGAACTGAACATTTACTGCTGGGCATCATCGCTCTGGGGGATGGGGTCGCGCTGGCTGTGCTCGAAGGACTCGATGTCTCCTTAGATGCGGTCCGGTTGGCCGTAGAGCGTATGGCAGGCGTCGGAGGCACTACAACCACCAAGGGCGAATTGCCTCTCACCCCACGCACGAAGAAAGTTCTTCATCTCGCCATGGCGGAGGCACAGGCTATGAAGCAGCCTGCCGCAGGTACTGAGCATATTCTCTTGGCAATCTTGCGCGAAGGTGAGGGTGTTGCGGCACAAGTACTCGATACGCTGAATGTCAAGGCTGAGTCAGTCATTGAAGGCATACAGAAAGTTCTGAACCTTGACGACGACGCCATCAAGCCCATCTCCTCCACACCGGATGAAGACGGCACTCCCACAGGTGCGCCCGAAGAGGTGTCAGAAGAGGGACAGAAGCGGGAAAAGAAGAGCAAGACCCCTGCGCTCAACGCCTTTGGACGCGACCTCACGGAGCTCGCACGAAAAGGCGAGCTAGATCCCGTGATCGGACGTCGGAGCGAGCTTGAGCGGGTGATTCAGATTCTTAGTCGTCGCTCCAAGAACAATGCCGTGCTCCTCGGTGAAGCAGGTGTGGGTAAAACCGCTGTGGTGGAAGGGCTCGCTCGCGCCATCGTGGCTGGAGAGGTTCCTGATCGCATGCGTAATAAACGGGTTGTTGCACTCGATATGGCACTCTTAGTCGCAGGTACGCAATACCGGGGGCAATTCGAAGAACGTCTCAAAAAGGTGATTGATGAAGTGCATCGCGAAAAGAATGTTGTCCTCTTTCTCGATGAATTACATACGATCGTTGGTGCTGGAAGTGCTTCAGGCACCATGGATGCAGCAAACATCATCAAGCCTGCCTTGGCGAGAGGTGAGTTGCAATGTGTCGGTGCCACCACGCTCAATGAATATCGCAAGAGCATTGAAAAGGACGCTGCACTGGAAAGACGCTTTCAGTCCGTGAAACTCGAAGAGCCCTCGATTGAGGAGACGATTGCCATTCTCAAAGGCATCGCCCCACGTTACGAAGAGTACCACAAGGTCTCGTACGAGACGGGAGCACTTGAAGTCGCTTCAAAACTAACCGCGCGCTATCTTCCAGGACGCCAACTGCCCGATAAAGCTATTGATGCGATTGATGAGGCGGGTGCACGTGTGCGCATGCGCGTCACAGGCAAACCCCTTGATGTCAGCGCCTTTGAAGCACGTCTCGCTGATATCACTCGACGAAAAGATGAAGCGATTGCTACCCAGGATTTTGAAGCTGCAGCAACCCTCAGGGACGAAGAGAAGAAAGCCCGGCTTAAGATGGAAGAAGCTGTCACGGCTTGGAGAAAAGAACATGTCGAAAATATCCTGCCTGTGACGGTGGATGATATCACAGAGACAGTCGCACATATCAGTGGCGTCCCCATTAGGCGCATGAGCGAAACCGAAACCACACGGCTCCTGAACATGGAGAAAGAACTCTCTCAAACTGTGATTGGGCAGCTTCCTGCAATACAAGCCATCTCGCGCGCTCTGAGGCGTTCCCGTGCAGATCTAAAAGATCCCAAGCGTCCCATCGGCTCCTTCCTCTTTTTGGGGCCCACCGGTGTCGGCAAGACGTTGTTAGCCAAGACACTCGCCAACACCATGTTTGGCGATGATAAAGCCCTGATCCAGATTGACATGTCCGAATACATGGAGAAATTCACCGTCTCTCGCCTCGTCGGTTCGCCTCCGGGTTATATTGGTTATGAAGAGGGTGGGCAGCTCACCGAGCGCGTCCGCAGACGCCCCTACAGCGTTGTGCTTTTTGACGAAGTGGAGAAGGCGCATCCAGATGTCATGCATATGCTTCTGCAAATCCTGGAGGAGGGACGGCTCACGGACAGCCTTGGGCGCCAGATTGATTTCAGAAACACCGTAGTCATCTTGACCTCTAATCTCGGGTTTGATTACGAAAAGCAAGGACAAGGCCTTGGCTTTTCGCGTGACACGCTCAGCGAGGATTTCACTCGACTGCGTGACCGTATGATCAACTCTGCAAAACAAATCTTCAAACCTGAGCTCCTCAATCGCTTCGACGATCTGATTGTCTTTAAAAAACTTGATCAAACCGATCTAAAGAAGATATTGGAAGTTGAACTCGCCAAGCTCAGTGCCCGCCTCAGTGCAAAAGCCATTACCTTGGAACTCACCCAAGAAGCGATGGATCTCTTGATTTCCAAGGGATTTGACCCCATGCTGGGCGCGCGCCCGCTTCGACGAACCGTGGAGCGTATGATTGAGGATCCACTTGCTGAGCAACTTTTGAGCGGAGACTTTGCAGGGAGCACCATCGTGGGTATGCCTACGGAGACTCATGAAACATTGGTGTTTAGCGAAAAGAAGGAGAAAGTCCCTAAAAAGCGCGCAAAGAAAAAGTAGTTTTTTACATGAAACCACTTGCGCATTCAGGGGAGTTTTGGTATTGTATTACGTTTCACGGAGGAGTAAATGGTAAAGATCAGACTTCGCAGAACAGGTTGTAACAACAACAACTCATTTCGTGTGGTGGCGACAGATGAACGCTCACCTCGCGATGGTAAGTTTTTAGAGATTCTTGGCTGGTACCTGCCCAAACAGGAAGGCGTGAATTTCAAGGTTGACATGGAACGCATCGCATATTGGGTCTCGAAAGGGGCACAATTAAGCGAAACAGTGGCTAGCATTGTCCGCAAGACAAAGAAGGCCTCTGCTTAATTTCGCTGCGGTTGCGCCATGACCGAGCCCTTGCTTATTGATTTACTGACTGTTTTTCCTGGAATGCTACGTGGCTTCCTGGAAGAGAGTATGTTAAAACGAGCAGGTGCCATGGGTGCAGTGATTTTCAGGACGATTGATTTGCGGGATTTTGCGCATGATGCGCGACGGACAGCAGATGATCGTCCTTATGGTGGTGGCCCCGGCATGATTATGAAGCCGGAGTTGTGGTTTGAGGCGATTGAGACAATACGGACGCCTGAAGCTCGGGTTATTTTAATGACCCCTTCCGGCAAGACGTTCCAGCAGGCGGAAGCCCGCAGGTTGGCTCAAGAAAAACACCTCATTCTTCTATGTGGCCACTACGAAGGAATTGATGAACGCGTACGTGATGCGCTGGTGACAGATGAACTCTCCATCG
>CAMBQV010000028.1 GCA_945870145.1 Akkermansia muciniphila | reverse complement strand
CATGGATGCTCAAAATCGGATTCTTTTCGCCGAGGGCGATACAGGCGTCAATGACCTCCTGGCAACGGCGTTCAACCTCTGCATTGCCACGTTGGACCGAGTCAAAGTCGAGGGCTTCGTCATTGCTGCCTGTGGTCATGGAGGAGGCTGCGCCGCCACCGAGGCCGATGCGCATCGCGGGTCCGCCCAGTTGTACGATGAGGGATCGTGGGGGTACATTCTTCTTATAGACTTGGCTGCGACGGATATTACCCATGCCGCCTGCGAGCATGATGGGCTTATGATAACCGCGATGGCGACCAGCAACCTTCTCTTCGTAGGTGCGGAAGAAGCCGCAGAGCTGCGGACGTCCAAACTCATTGCCGAAGGCGGCGCCCCCGTGGGGACCGTCAATCATGTTGGAAAAGGGCGTGGCTAAGCGACCGGGGAACTCTGCATAATCCTTCTCCCATGGCATGCGATAACCCGGCACATTCAGGTTGGAGACCATGAAGCCCGCAATACCTGCCTTGGTCTTGGACCCGATACCTGTGGCAGCCTCGTCGCGGATCTCACCACCCACGCCCGTGGCTGCGCCAGGGTAGGGGGAGATGGCTGTCGGATGGTTGTGCGTCTCGACCTTCATGAGCATATCCACTTGGTCTTGCTCAAAGCGGTAGGCCTTGGTCGCTGTGTCGATGCAGAAGGCCTCTGTCTGTACGCCCTCGACTACGCCCGAATTATCCGAATAGGCCACAAGGGTCCCTTCAGGATGGCAGGCATGGGTATGCTTGATCATTTGGAAGAGCGACTGATTCTTCTTCTCGCCATCAATGACCCAATCAGCGTTAAAGATCTTATGGCGGCAGTGCTCGGAGTTGACTTGGCCGAACATGACAAGTTCCGTGTCTGTCGGATTGCGCCCGGCCTTGGTGTAACTCTCAAAGAGATAAGCGATCTCCTCGTCACTCAGGGCGAGGCCCATGGTGCTGTTCGCCTCTTTTAAAGCCGCGATGCCATGACCCAGCACATCGAATGATTTGCCAGGAGCAGGCGGGCGGTGCGCAAAGAAATCTGCGAGATCCTGATAGACACCCTCGGTCATACGGTCATGCAGGGCGTTGAGGACTGGGTGCAGGGCTTCGACAGTGACAGGCTTGCCATCTACGGTGACCGTGAAGCAGACACCGCGTTCCACGCGCTTGACAGCGTTGATGCCACAATTGGTAAAGATATCGGTCGCCTTAGAAGACCAAGGGGAGATGGTTCCTTTGCGCGGAGTCACATAGAAGGTAGGAGGTAGGAGGTAGGAGGTAGGAGAGGGGGGGAGATGTGCGCCGAGCAAAGCGCAGGCGCGTGACAAGGTTTCGCCATCCAGAGCCTGCTCAACCTCCAGCAGGTAGACGAAATGGGCCTCAAGGCCGATTTTTCCTTTAAGAGCCTCGGATATTTTTTCGACCAATGACTCGAGGCGGAATTTTGAAAAAGCGTCCACACCTTGCAATAGCATCATCTTCATAAGCGTAACCTCTCCCGACAGCTAGAAATTGAAGGGATAGAGTTTACCGTTTTAAGGCACTCCAGTCGAGTCACAATCCTTAACAAATGTCGGTTTCTTGTCAGATTCAGCCTTTGCGCTTGACCTTCACTGGTGGGAAACATTACGATAACCACTTCCAATTAAGAAGATTGGGTGAAGACGGATCACCAGTAACGAATAAAGCGAGTCACTATGGACAAACAGAGATCATCGGCGATGGCGAATTTCGAATCCATGCTCAATGCGCAACTGAGCAACTACAAGAGCGGTTTTAATCCCGGCGACCGGGTCAAGGGCGTGGTCACCAATATCACCAACCAGTATGTAGTTCTGGATGTGAATGCCAAGCGTGAAGGGCTTGTCGCGCCTGCTGATTTTTTGAACGAGGATGGAACGATGCGTTGTCAGGTGGGTGACACGGTTGATGTCATCTTCGCTGGTATGAAGGATACCGCCTTCCTCTTCTCGGGCAGTCTTTCGTCAAAGACGGTTGTGGATCGTACGCTCGCAGAAGCCTTTGCCAAGCAGATGCCGATCGAGGGCAAGGTCGAGAAGGAGATCAAGGGCGGTTACGAGGTGACGGTCGGCGGCAAGCGCGGCTTCTGTCCCTTCTCCCAGATCTCTCTCTTCCGTCAGGAAGGCGCCCAGTATATCGGAGAGAAGTTCATGTTTCTCGTTACGGAGTATGGCGATGATGGACGGGGCGAAAATATTATTTTGAGTCGTCGCACCTTGATTGAGAAGGAGCGTGAAGGCCAGCGCCAGGAGCTGATTGAGGATTTGACCGTCGGCATGGTGGCGAGCGGAACGGTCACGCGCCTTGTGGAATTTGGTGTCTTTGTTGATTTGGGTGGTGTCGAAGGCTTGATCCCGCTCAAGGAGATCGCCTGGGCGCGTGATGTGAAGCCAGAAGATGTCGTCAAGGTCGGCGACAAGGTGGATGTCCAGATTAAGGACCTCGACTGGGAACGCAACCGTATTTCCTTGAGCCTGCGTAGCGCGCAGGGCGATCCGTGGGATACCGCAGTTGAAAAGTTCCCTGTTGGCACCGCCTTCATGGGCAAGATCACGAAGCTCGAACGCTTCGGTGCCTTTGCGCAGTTGATGCCAGGGGTTGAAGGGCTGATTCCGATTGGCAAGCTGGGCAATGGCCGTCGGATTATGTCTGCGCGTGAAGCAGTCACCGAAGGACAGGAGATTCTGCTCAAGGTTGAGAGTGTTGATCTCGAGCGCCGCCGCATCAGTCTCTCCCCTGTTGATGAACGCGTCCAGGCATTGAAGCCCGGCGAACTCTCCGAAGGATCGAAGGTCGAGGGCATTATCGAGTCCATCCAACCTTTTGGTATCTTTGTGCGTTTGTCAGAGGAGAAGACCGGCTTGCTGCACATCAGCGAGACCGATACGCCCAAGGGTGGCAATCCTGTGTCGAAGATGGAGCGCCAGTTCCCGCCGTCAACCAAGATCGAAGTCGTGGTCAAATCAATCGAAGGCGATCGCATTTCTCTGACCCTTCCTGCGAAATGGGAGAACCGCAACAATACGCCGGAGAACGAGAGTGGCGATGTTTCAGGGTGGTTGGCAGGCCAGTCGAGCAAGAGCTTCGGCTCCCTCGGCGACGCCTTCGGCAATCTGCAACTGTAGTTTTTTACCGCAAAAACCGCAAAATGTTGCGAGGCTATCTCATCCGCCTCGCCCGTGGATACACGGACGGCGGAATGGATAGCCTCGCTGAGTTGAATACAGACGTGGCACTTGCCATGAATAAGGCGAGAAGGATTCGGAAATTGGGTTTGATTAAACCTTCGCAAATGTCCGCTCCGCCGTCCATGTATTCATGGGTGAGGCGGGCGTGACATTTGCGAAATATTTGCGGTTTTTGCGCTAGAAAACCCCGCTTTGTTTTGTGAGCTTTTGAATATACTAATTTGTGAGAGGAATATGTTGTGCTGACGGGGTTGACGACACGGATCTTCTTTGCGCCAAGCGGCAAGCTTGTTGCGGAATGGCAGCGGGCGGGCGACCGCTTGCAGATGGCGGTCTTTGAGCGTCCGGGCGACTTGGCTGAAAAACGCTTCGAGGTGGCGCCGCTTGAGAGCTGGACCGTGTCAAACGGCAAGCAGGGGTGCCAGTCACTCTTCGATCTTGTTCCCTTTGTTGCAGGCAATATTCCCATGCCGGTTTTTGCAGACTCCCTCACGCCTGCTTTTTGCAAAGCTTTCGCGTGCGTGGTTGAGCGTGATGGCGCGATTGATGACTTCTGGATGATCCGGGGCGAACCGGGCGTCTTTGCTGTCGTGGCACAGCGGCGCGGTACGACGTGGCGCGTGTGCGGAGTGACCGGCGAAAGCCGCACCCTGACGGTCCGCCTTGAAGACCTCTGGCTGCGCATGCCAGTGGAGTTGCGCGCCCTCTCCTATACCGTCGATATCTTCCGTGACCCCACTGCCAAAGAGCAGGGGAAGGCTATTGAAGAATCTTTCATAGACCAGGCGCCCGATGTCCGCATCGCCCTTGACCTTTCTGCCAACGGCGGCTTTCTGCTGACGTTTCGTGGGACCGAGTCAAAGTAGCGGGCACCCTGCTCCCGTTTCAGCCACGCACTGCTAGCATCAATATCAAGTAAAACGGCAATGCATAACCCTGTCATACCCAGTTCACTCTCGGTCACACAGCCCGGCAAGTTCGGTTCCACGCGTTCACGCGTGGTTAAACCGCAAGGCTACCGCTGCTCTCAGCACGATTATTGCGAGCCCTGCTTCTACATGATTACCATCACCACAAAGGATCGCGCGCCTATTCTTGCAACTTGCGACAATGGTTGTTCACATTACACTGAAGCAGGCCAGATTGTTTTAGCGCAATGGCGAACCCTTTCTGCAATGTACCCCCAGGTTGAAACCTCCACTCTCATACTTATGCCAGATCACCTGCATGGCATCATTCGCGTCAGAGAGCGCATGGAGCAGCCACTCGGTGTTCCGATTCGGGCCTTCAAGTCATTGGTGACAAGTGCCCTCCGCAAGTACTACGTAAATCCAGAATTTCAGGCGTGGACCCCTGGATATCATGACCTGATTGTTTTACGTCGAGGTGCGCTCGATGCCTACTCCGCCTACATACGCGACAACCCCCGCCGTTTCTTTATCAAGCGTGAAAATCCAGATCTTTTCGTCCGCGTCAATAACCTGACGCATGCGCGACTTCCTTCAGCACAAGTTTGGAGCGGGTACGGTAACCTCTTCTTTCTTGATCGTCCCCTGTTCATCAGCATACGTCTGTCGAGAAGCGCTACGGCAGAAGAGATTGACACTGTCGCAGCACAGGTCCGGCGCGAAGTTACGCAAGGTGCGGTCGTGATTTCGCCCTTTATCTCGCCAGGCGAAAAAGCCATTGCAGAAATGGTCATGCAGCAGGAGTACGGCGACCTCATCCTGATGAAGCCAGACGGCTTTCGTCCGTATTACAAGCCGCATGGGCATTATTTTGATTTGTGCGCGCAAGGCAGGCTGCTTATTTTAAGCGCCTTTCCCGAGTCAAAAGAGATCACGCTCACCCGCGAAAAATGCCTGCTCATGAATGAGTGGTGCGCTGCGATTGCTCGGTTAGCATAAATGCTAACAGCCCAACTGCCCTGCGCCACCACGGTACGGCCCAATTGCCCTGTTTTGGTTCAGTTCGGCTCTCTGCGTTTACGCAGAGAATAGCGGAAGCAGTCTACGAAATGGTCGTTGACTAGGCCCACAGCCTGCATCAGGGAGTAGCAGATCGTGGAGCCTACAAAGTTGAAGCCGCGTTTTTTGAGGTCTTTGCTCAGTTGATCTGAGATCAATGACGTTGCGGAAAGATCGGCCATGGATGTGGGGCGGTTTTGAATCGGACGGCCGCCTACGTACTTCCAGAGGAAGGCATCGAAACTCCCATATTCTTTTTGTATGGCGAGGATGCCCTTGGCATTCTTGATGGCGGCTTCGATCTTGAGGCGGTTACGGACGATGCCGGAATCCAACAGAAGCCGCTTGATCTCGGGCTCTCCATAACGTGCGACGCGGTCGATATCAAAGTTGTCAAAGGCCTTCCGATAATTGTCCCGCTTTCTCAGGATCGTCAGCCAGCTCAGGCCTGCCTGAGCCCCCTCCAGGACAAGGAATTCAAAGAGCAGGCGGTCCTCATGGACTGGCACGCCCCACTCTGTGTCGTGATAGGAAATATAAAGCGGATCTTCGCCACACCAAGTGCATCTCTTTTTCATGTCCTGCATTTTACTCATTTGTAGCAGAAATACAAGTCGAAGCGTTACTAAAATCAACTCGCTTTAACGGAAGGGATTGTATACTATATAAGCTTCCATGAACGTTTTGACCCAACCCGAGATGCTCCGTGAATTGAACAGCCCCATCATGTTGGCGGCGGGATTCTTCGATGGTGTCCACATTGGCCACCAATGTGTGCTGAAGGAGACGATCTCGCGGGCACGTGAGACTGGGGCACAAGCCTGGGCACTCACCTTCAATCGCCATCCCCTGGCGGTTCTCGCCCCCTCCAAAGCCCCACCGTTGCTGATGACACGGGAGGAGCGGTTGGAGCATCTGGAGTCGCTGGGTCTCGATGGCGTGCTGATGCTCACCTTTACGCGCAAGTTGGCTCTCCAGTCGCCTGAGCATTTTGTCCGCTGGCTCTGCGGCGAGCCTGGACAGGCACTGCCAGGGGGCAAGCTGAGTGAGGTCCGTTGCGGAGCGAACTGGCGCTTCGGGAGTCGGGCAGCCGGCACGCCTGGACTCCTTGCAAAATATGGTGAGTTTTATGGATTTCGCGTGATCATTGTTCCATATGCTCTCTATCAAGACGAGGAGGTCTCGAGTACGCGTATCCGCTTTGCGATTCAAGTGGGTGACCTGAAGAATGCCATGGGCATGTTAGGTCGGCCTTATTCCATGCGCGGCACAGTGATGAAGGGGCAGGGGCTTGGAGCCTCCCTGGGCTTTGCGACAGCCAATATCCAGCCGCAGTCGGACATCCTGCCTCCCTTGGGCGTCTATGCGACACGGACGCTCCTGAATGGTCGCTATTACCATAGCCTCTCCAATTTTGGCGTCTGTCCGACGGTTGGGGCGAATCGGGACCCGATCTTGGAGACACATTTGCTTGATTATTCCGGGGGCGCACTGTACAATCAACACATTGTAATTGACTTTCTGTGCAAAATTCGCGAGGAGCAGAGGTTTGCTTCGACTGAGGAGCTTGTGTTTCAAATCAAAAAAGATGTTCAGTCGGCACGTCAGATCAGCTCTCAATCGAAGTGATCGGGAATGGTGCACAGGAGCGTTGCTGGCGTTTGCTGTAAGTCGTTTGTAGAAGAGGACAAAGAATCATGGCTAAAGAGTTAGCATTTGTATTGATGAATCCCTATCCGATCCGTAAGTCTCGCACGGGTGGCATTATTGCGCGTTATATGGTGCGGACGGATCTGAAGTTGGTGGGGGCCCGCATTATCGGGCCTTCTCAAGAGTTCGTGGATGAACTTTCAACTTACCTTGCAACGTATGATAAGACTGACACAGAAAAATGTGCGCTCTTTTCTAATTATATTCGCAAAAGTTATGCACCGTGCAATGTGACAGGGAGTCCGCACCGTGCGATGCTTCTGCTCTTCGAGGGAGAAGATGCAGTCAAGAAGATCTATGATGTGACAGGGAGTATCCGTCAGCGCTGGTTGAGCGGACAGACGATCCGTGATACGTATGGCGATATGATTCGTGATCCGTTGACGAATGAGGTGGAGTATTTTGAGCCAGCCGTTTTGGTCGGGGCTTCGCAGGCGGTGGTTGGACATGTCTTGAGACTCCTGCTGCGCCATCTTCCGAAGGATGCAGGGCTGGTGCGGGGCGCTATGGATTTCCAGCCTGGGGCTGATGTACAACGGACCTTGGTGCTCCTGAAACCAGACAATTGGAGACAACCTTCGTTGCGCGCAGGCAACATTATGGACTTGGTTTCCAGTGCGGGCTTGAGAATTGTCGGTGTTAAAAAATTCTCGATGTCAGTGGCGCAGGCAGAAGAGTTCTATGGGCCGGTCAAAGAGAACCTGAAGAAAGTCTTCAAGCGTTTTGGTTCAGATCGGGCAGCGCAGGCCTTGGCACGGGAGTTTGGATTCCCGGTTGATGCGACGAAACTAGATGATCTCTGCAATCAGCTTGCCCCGCTTTTTGCTGAGCGCGAATTTGAAAATATTGTCGAGTTCATGACTGGGAACCGTCCCTCAACTTGTTCGCCAGAAGAGAAAACGCACCCTGGCAAAGAGGAGTGCTTGGCGTTGGTCTATGAGGGTATTGACGCGGTCAATAAGATCCGAGACGTTCTTGGTGCGACTGATCCCAACAAAGCGCGCCCAGGTTCGATCCGTCGCGAGTTCGGGACGAATATTATGGTCAACGCAGCACATGCGTCAGACTCTATGGATAATGCCCGTCGTGAAATGAAGATCCTCGATGTAGCCAATGACCCGCTCGTCGACGAGCTGATCCGCGCCTACTATGGTTCATAAGAGATATTTTGCTTGAAACGGTGTTGCAACGAGAGTAAAAAAAATGCTAGACTGAAGCCCTTGTTCGAAAGGCGTGGGGGAAAAAGCGCTCTTTCGTCGACTTGAATTTACAAATAAGGGAGGCTTTTTCATGCACATACAAAAGTCGGTAAAAACCACCGATAGGGCACTGGCGTTATTTTGTTTAACCCTTTGTCTCTTTGGTGTGCCCGCACTGGTAGCAGCTACGTCACCCCTCGTGATTGATGTACGCGACCTTAAGCTTGAAGGGGATCTTGGACCATTCAAAGCATCGTGGTCAACACAACGTCCAGAAGCCAACCTATTGCTGGCTACCCTCACACTGACTGCGCAGCAACCGGCCCCGCCTCCCCCACTCTCGGTGAAATGGAGTTTTCCATCCGTGGATTTTGCCGGCATCTGGGTATCGGACAACAACAAGTCCAACAATGACCATCAGGGGATGGGGGTTGATTCGCGCGCTGTCTTGCGTGCGCCAGTGCTGACGATCCTGGGTCCGGATGATAACAACCGTCTGACGATCGCACTCTCCGATGCCTTGCGCTCCTCAAAGATCCACAGTAGCGTACGCGAAGAGGATGTACGGATGTACGCCGTGGTTAAGTTATTTGCCGATAAGCAGATGCCGCTGACCACGTATCAAGTGACACTCCGGATCGATACCCGCCTGCAGCCCTATTACAAGGTTTTACGCGAGACAGCCCGCTGGTGGGCAGCTCAGGAGGGATACATGCCCGCAACTGTACCTGAAGCCTCACGTGTGCCGCTCTATTCGACGTGGTATAGTTATCACCAGAGTGTGGATCCTGCCACGATTATCAACGAGTGCCGAATCGGCGGAGAGCTTGGACTCGAGGGCGTGATTGTGGATGATGGCTGGCAGACGCTCGATAGCAGTCGTGGCTATGCCTTTACGGGCGATTGGAAGCCTGAGCGTATCCCGGAAATGAAGAAGTTTGTCGATGGAATCCATGCACTCAATCAGAAATTTATGATCTGGTATTCCGTACCCATGGTCGGTGAAAAATCAGAAGCTGCCAAGCGTTTTGCAGGCAAGACGCTCGGTTTTAGCAACAGCTTGCGTGCACATATCCTGGATCCGCGTTATCCGGAGGTACGTGACTTCCTTATCGGCCTCTATGAGAAGGCGGTGCTGGAGTGGGGTATTGATGGACTTAAACTGGACTTCATTGAACTCTTCGGGCCGAAACCCGATACTGTACTCACGGCTGAAAAGGGGCGCGATTACGCTTCGGTAGATGAAGCGACAGACCGTTTGTTCACCGACATCATGGCCCGGTTACGCAAAATCAAACCCGACATTGCCATCGAGTTTCGTCAGCCTTATAACGGACCTTTGATGCGCAAATACGGCAACATGTTGCGTGGCGTGGATTGCCCGAATGCCGGTCCCGTCAACCGCAAGGAGATTATTGATCTGCGCCTGCTGGCGGATAACACCGCTGTCCATAGCGACATGTTCATTTGGCATCCCGAAGAACCTGTGACCAGTGCCGCGCTTCAACTGCTCAATGTCTTATTCAGCGTGCCCCAAGTCTCGGTGCGTCTGGGTGAGGTTTCAGCGGAACATCGCCAGATGCTCACGTTCTGGCTGAAATATTGGAAGGTCAATCGTGCGACACTCTTGGACGGCGAACTTCAGCCCGTCTCACCCGCCTCCAACTATCCGCTGGTGCTGGCGCGGTCTTCGGAGAAGCTGATCGCTGCACTCTATCAGGATATGGTGGTTACGCCTGGAACTAAATTGCCATCCCAGCTTGATCTGGTTAATGCTAAACCCAGCCGTTTGGTTGTTGTGAAGTTTGAAGCGGCCTTCGGTCCTGCGACCGTGCGAATCGTGGATTGTCTCGGAAAACAGATCAGCGAGCAATCCCAGGTGCTTGGCGCCGGGGTCCAATCATGGGACGTTCCGGCATCAGGGCTGTTGGAGATCCGGAAGAAGTAATCCGCCTCCGCGGAAGCCTTGGTGCAACCTCCGCTCCTATACTTTTAAAGTTCTTATCCACAGATGACGCAGATTCTGATTCAATCTGTGTTGATCGGCAGTTTTGCCGTGATGAAACTTGTAATATACCGCTTTAGGAGTTGACTCTACTCCCCGTTTCCTTGCATAATAACCCGCAGTAAATTGAGGGGGATACAATAATGACGGCTCTGTCTGCGAGAGGGTAGGGGGAGCTTGGGCTAAAATAATAAGGAAGAACATGCATAGTAAAGCAATGGTCAAAGGTTTCGCCGTCCTATTTTTGGCGATGTTGGCAGGGACAGCCAATGCGGCGCCAAAAAAGGAGATGCCGAAGGAGGATGTCGTAGAGGTCCCTGTGATTGGGGAAGGACTTTGTTTCCATAATTTATTTCAGACAAACATGGTCTTACAACGTGACAAGGCAGTCGCTATCTGGGGTTGGGCTGCGCCCGACGAGAAGGTCACTGTCTCTTTCGCAGGACAGACCCAGACAGCAACGGCTGGCAAGGATCGTACTTGGAAAGTGATGCTGACTGCGATGCCGGCAAATGCTCAACCGCAAGCGTTAACAGTACAGGGCAAGGATAAGACGTTGAAGCTGGAAAATATCCTGGTTGGTGATATTTGGGTTCTGGGCGGGCAGAGCAACATGGAGTTTCCGATTTCGAATGTTGAGAATGGCGCACTCGAAATTGTCTCGGCAAACTTTCCGCTGATCAGAATTCTGACGGTTCCTGCTCAAGAGGGGCCTGAGCTGAAACAGGGTTTTCCGCGCCTCCATGAGTGGAGCGATTGGTCGAAGCGCCACTTCCGAAAAGGCGATTGGGATGTCTGTTCGCCAGAGACGGTGAAGGAACTCTCCGCGATCGGTTATGTGTTTGCACGCCGTCTCCACATGGCATCACAGATTCCGATTGGTGTGATTGACGCCTCACGCGGCGGCACGACGGTTGAGACCTGGACCCCTGACGCAGTCCTTAGAAAGATTGATACGCCTCAGGTGAAGACCCTTCTGGCGACGTGGGATGAGAAGGTTACGCAGTTTGATCCGAAGAAAGATCTTGAGGAGCAAATCAAGCGGCATCACGAACGGGTGGAACGCTTCAAGAAGGAGGGGAAACCGGTTCCGTTCGAGAATCAAATTCCGAATCAGCATCGTCCAGGGCCTGCAGCAGACGCAAACCGCCCAGGTAGCTGTTATGCCGGTATGATTGCTCCGCTTACGGGATTTGCTGTGAAAGGCGCGATCTTCCATCAAGGGTACAACAATTGCTTCAGTGGTACCGAGGGTGCGCTTATGTACTACCACGTCTTCGGCAAGATGATCACGGCGTGGCGCGCGACTTTTAATGATCCCCAGATGGCGTTCGGTATTCTCTCGCTCTGCACGGCAGGGGAGCGCCAGACGCGCGATGATTATGTCCAGCAAATGGCCGATGTCGGAGCCAATATCCGTGAGGTTCAATACAAGACCTTCCTCGATTTTTACAAGGCTGGCGATAAGAATGTCGGGTATACGAGTACCTTTGACCTCCGGCGCCGCTGGTATCATCCGCAACTCAAGGTTCCTGCAGGTGAACGGATCGCCCGCTGGGCCTTGGCGACGCAGTATGGCTTTAGTAAAGAGCTTAACTGGATGCCGCCCCTGCTCAAAGAGATGAAGGTCGAGGAGGGACAGCTCGTGCTGAAGATGGAATCTGTTGTCGGGCCCGTAGATGATGGTTTAGGAATCGAAGGCTTTGCGATTGCAGGCGAAGATAAGAAGTTTCAGCCAGCGGAGGCTAGCTTCCTCGTAACGGGCAAAGACGCAAAGGGGAAAGGGCAGGAAGACAAGACAACGATCATCCTCAAAAGCCCCTTGGTGCCAAAACCCCTTCATTACCGTTATGCCTGGTCTCGCAGCCCCATGGGTAATTTGCAGGCCTCCGGCAATACGGATATCCCCTTTGCAACGCAGCGTAGCGATACATGGTCGATGAACGAGATGTTTGAAGCCCTGACTGGCAAGAAAGCGAAAGAGCCTAATACGCTCGATCGTGCTGAACATGGCGAGTTCAAAAAAGCACTGCAGGCAGAAGACCAGAGAAGGAAGCGTGCCGAGGCAGAGGAGTTGCTCAAAGTAAAATAAGGAACAAGCCCGTCGCCAAGGACATGCAGTAGCAGTTGGCAGTGGCAGTTGGCAGTGAATCCTCGTGAATCATGAAGTTTCTGTGATTTTTGTGGGTTTTGTGGTTCCAAACTTATTGAAGTTGTAGAAAAGTGAATGTTGGAATAAGGAGAATGATGATGAAAAAGAGATCGAGTATGGTAGTTGTATTGGCGGGACTGTTTGCTGTCTTAACAGGCGCACAGGCGGGCGAATTAGGCTTTGGCCGTTTCTATACGGACAACATGGTGCTGCAGCGGGATAAGCCTGTTGTTGTGCGAGGGAGTGCAGCGGAGAACGCTCAGGTTACCGTGGCATTTGACGGACGTGTCAAGACCGCAACAGCAGACAAAGGCGGACAGTGGAGCGTCGCACTCGATGCGATGCCGGCTGCTTCGCAACCCAAGACGCTCTCCGTTGCCACGGCTGGCAAAATGGTCACGCTAAAGAATATTCTGGTCGGTGATGTGATTCTCTTTGGACGGCAGACGACCATTGATCTCTCACTGGGCAGGGATGAGGCAGGCAAAAAAGTGGCTGCGGCCCAGAAAAGCAATCCGCTTTTCCGTGTGATCAGCCTCAAGACAGTGCCGGTTGTTCAGCCGCAACAAGACTTGGCAGCGGGATCAACCGATGGATGGAAAGAGATCAGCCAGGACTCCGCGCTCAAGATGTCAGCGGCCGCTTACTACCTTGGACGTGACCTTGCTGCGGAAGTGAATGTTCCTGTGGGCATTGTTGATCTCAATATGGGATCAGCCTTCCCGGTCAGCTGGTTAAGCCGGGAAGCCCTTCTGGAGACCGAGAAGATCTATGGCAAAAGCGATATACCCGGGCAACTTCAATTTTATGATGGCCTTGCTAAAGAGGCGGCTGGTGGCACTTCTGGAGCTAAGAAGAAAAAAGGTTCGTTCCTTGACAGCAACTATGTTGAACATGCCCTCTTTCCTTCCGGCGGATATAATGCCGTTCTGAGTCCGCTCCAAGGGGTTGCACTCAAGGCCATCCTTGTTCAACTCGGGAATGACTATCCGTATATGATTTATGATGAAGTTGAGAAAAAAGGGATGCCCCCGAACCGGGTCGAGTTGAATCGCGCGTATGTCCAGACGTATGATATTCAAAAGGTCGGCTTCCGTGGTGAGCCTGTCACAACCCCACGTATTCCGCGTGAATGGCGTGCTGTCTTTGCCGATACTCAGCTTCCTGTCGGACTTGTCCTTCCTCCAGGATCCGCACTTAACGTCCTCGGTATGCACAATCGCGAGATGCGTGAACTTAATCGTCTGACGGCGAATGATAATGCCGATGTTGGACTTATCATGCCCGGCTCTCAGCATATTCCGAAGAGTGGCCAGCCAGTTGATGAATCTCTTCTTGGCGAAAGAAGCCGTAACTGGGTTCTGGGCACAATTTACAAAAAAGAGGGTGTTTCTCCTACAGGTCCTATTTTTGAAAAGTTTGAGGCTGACATGAGTAAGGCCACGATCTTTTTCAAGGAAGGAACAGCAAAGGGACTGAAGGCGGCAAAGGGGGCCCTTGATTGTTTCGAAGTTGCAGAGGTTGAAGGTGACTATTCTCCGGCTCAGGCAAAAATAGACGGAGAAGTGATCCGCCTGAAGAGCGACAAGGTCGCCCGTATTATCCGTGTACGGTACAACTGGCGGCAAGTGCCGGATGAGGGTCTGGTCAACGCTGCTGGAATGCCAGCCATCCCCTTCCGTTCTGAGAAGGCGGAGTATAATTGGTTTGTCCGCAACGAGGAGACGGATCTGCCGATCGAGTACTCCACGCCGGCCAATGAATGGAAGGGCGGCGATGTCACCCTTGTGAATGGTCAGTTGAAGACGCACGGGTATAAGAATTTCACTGGATGGCTTGGTCCGATCGGTGTCCGTGTAGGGCCCTTTGGCCCCAACATGGGTGTCCGTCAGGTTACCTCTGGCTCTCCTGGACACAACAAGCTGTTTGAAGGTGATGTCATCTATAGCGCGAATGGCAAGATGCTGGGCGAGGAAGCTTGGAAGGTCATGGGAGATGCCATCACGTTCAGCGAAAGCGACGATGGAAAAGGCAAGTTGGTCCTGGGGGTTCGCCGTGCCGGCAAGAACATGGATGTTGACATCACTTTGGAGGTGCTGGGAACCTTCAGTTCAACAGCCCCGTATGACTGCCCGAAGACGGAGAAGATGATTTCCAATCTGGAGAAGTGGGTGGAGACGCATGGAGGTGGTGCTGGCTTCTTGAACACGGATGCGCTCTTCCTGCTCGGAACAGGGAATCCAAAGTATCAGGGTCTGGTGCGGCGGATTGTCTATGCAAAGATGGCGGCTGTGGATATAACGAAGCCGATCGAACCAACTGCAGCAGGAAAGAGCTGGCATAATTCCGCTGATGCATTGTTGCTCGGTGAGTACTATCTGGCGACGGGTGACAAGAATGTGCTTCCGCACCTTAAGTTCTATTGTAAGCGCTTGTCGGTTACCCAGCATCCGTTTGGTGGCTGGCGGCATAACTTCCCTGGCGGTGAGAACTATGGTCTCATGCCGAATGCTGGTTTGCCAGGCGGCATGGGAATGTGTTTCGCCAAGCAGGCAGGGTTGGAGATTGATGAATATTCCTTCCAGCTGGCGTTGAAATACTTTTTAGAAAATCGCGCCCAAACGGGTTATCTGATCTATGGACTGGGTGCTTGTAATCGACCCGTGCCGGCTCCGATCGATCCGGCGCTCATGGCGACTGGAAAGCTTCACACCTATAACGGTGGCCTCTCGGCCGCAGGAATTCTTGCGGGCCTCACGGGGGATCCGCGCGCAGCTCATTTGTGTTCGCTGATCAGCACCTACTCGTACGACAACACGTTTGATGGCCATGGCGGTAACTTCTGGAATAACTTCTGGACGCCCCTGGGTGCGCATGCGCATAGCAAGGCGTCCTATATCCATTTCTGGAAAGGTCACCGCTGGTATCGTGAGTGTAACCGGATGTTCGATGGAAGCCTGATCATCAGCGACTCCTGTTCTTTGGGTGCCGGTCCCGGCTTGGCCCTTGTGGCACCCCGCCGCAGATTGCAGATTGTTGGTGCACCCAAATCACCCTTTGCGGTCGATGCCCCTGAGTGCCTGAAGCCGGCGCTTGCCGCGCATCAGGCTAAGGACTATGCACGGTGCGAAAAGCTGGTGAATGAACTCTTGGCCAGTGGCGCGGTTGCCAAGGATGACAAGCCCCGGGTTGAATACTTAGGGCGTGCGGCGAAAGAGATCCAGGCGAGCATTGAAGCGGATATGAGTCGCATGGAAGGTCTCATCAAGGCGGGCAAGCTCTCCGAGGCTGGCATTGATTTGGTTCAGCTCAAGGGTGTCGTCCCTGCTGGACAGGAGCGTCTCGCAACGATTGAAAAGGAACTGGCTACCTCTGGTAAAGCGCAGAAGAAAGTTGCTGGAAAAGCGGCGGCGGAGGAAGGGGATGCTGTAGAGGCGCAACTGCTCAGGCAGAAGGAAAAATCGGTGGACGCGAGGAAGTGGGAGTGTTTGGTTACTGAAATGACCACAGATAGGTCCAAGGCAGGTGCCGGGAAGGTTCCGGAAGCTCAGTCGAATAAGTGGAGACTGATGGTTGTGGAAAGTATGGATCAGGCTCCTGCTGAATGGGCCATGCCTGGCTTCGATGACAAAGACTGGACTCAGACCTCGCTACCTGTTTCTTGGCGGATGTATCATACGGCACTCTTGCGGACCACATTCACTGTGACAGACAAGAAGGCCTTTGACGGACTTCGCTTCAGGGCCTGGCTCTTCAGACAGCAGGGCATCGAAATTTATCTGAACGGCAAACTGGTCGGCAAGGTCAATAACCTTGAGGAGAAGACCGGCAACGTGGATGCTGACTTTAATGACTCGGCATTAAAAGAGCTGAAGACGGGCGAGAATACGCTGGCCATCACGACGCGTCATAACTGGCGCTGGGGTATGCTTTCCATGTCGGTCTATAACGATGGTTTCGGCTTTATGTTGGATGCCAGAGTGGTTGGCAAGTAAACACAATCGGCCGAAGTGGAAAGTAGCAGGGAGTATTGCACCGGCCGACAACAGGAAATAAAGCAAATGAAACACACGCTGAGGAATGTCACTGTTTTATTCCTGTTTGTTAATTGTATTACTTACGGTGTAACTGCTGCTACTTACTCCATTGTCACAGATGGTGATACAGTCCGGATCAAGGCCGGTGTTCTGGAGCGACTTATTCACGTGTCCGGAGGGAATGTGGCGACCGACCATTTGACGGTGTCCGGGACCCCGTTGATTGAGGGGCGTGTGAATGAGGTGTCGTTCCGGATCACGCGGGCGGAGCCTAATCGCAACCCGCTCGAGTTGGCCATCGAAAGTGGAGGGGCGGCGGTAAGCGTCGCAGAGTCGAAGGCTAATGACACGGACGCCCTGAAGGTGAGCGAGTCCACGAAAGCCCAACCGCAATCAATGGCTGGACAGGTGCAATGGCGCGATACGCGCACCTTCACTGCTGCCACGTGGGGCGACTGCTTTGATCTGGCGACGGTCGCGGTCGCCCCTTCGCGTTCCGGTGTGCAACGCGTCGTGATCCGTGGACGTTCTCTCAAGGATCCGGTATTGGCTGGCGTCAGCGTCAACCTGATCTACGAAGTATACGCCGGATATCCGGTGATCCGCAAGTGGGTGGAGATTCATAACAACAGTGCCAACTGGCTGAAGGTCGATAACCTTTTGACGGATGACATTAAATTGGGTAATGGTTTTGTCCAAGGTGCCGAACTTACGCCTTCTGAGCGCGGAGCGACTTCGTCCATCATCGCCTTTGTGAAGCCTGACAATACCAAAGGTGTCATGGTTGCCTCTGAAGTGCCCTCCGCGCTGCGGAAAATTACCGAACTGGGCGCTTCCGGTTACAGCACGAACTACTTCGAGTGGGTGATTGGTCCGGCTGAGTCATTCGTTTCAGAGCCCTCCCTTCTCTATGGTTTCAGTGGCGATGTCATCAAGACGGCTTCAGCAGAATCACTGCCGTTAGACCGCGCCGTGGAAGGAGGGTTCAAGGATTTCCTTCGCGAACACCTGGGGGTCTCGCCTGCTCATGTCCAGATCCCTGCGCCGCTCTGGTGTTCCTGGTCAAACTTCGGCCATGTGATCAACGACGCGCTGATTCGCGAACAGGCGGACATCGCCAGCAAGTGTGGCTTTGCCATGCTGCAAATTGATGACGGCTGGCAGAAGGATCGGTTAGGCATCACGCCAGATCCCAAAACATTTCCGGATTTCGATGCAACCTGCGCCTACATCCGTTCCAAAGGCCTGAGGCTTGGGCTTTGGGTCTCTTGTTTCCGTAGCCGTGATGCCGGCGATTTCAAGGCTTTGCCGAAGGCCGCAATCTCGCCGGAGGTCCAACGTCTGACGGGTGTGGCCATGAGCTTTGCAAGTTCTTGGAGTTGTTATCACGCCAATGATCTGGTTTTCCTCCATGACCGTTTCGGGGCCACTTATTTTAAACAGGATTTCAGTAATATCCAGTTCGGTGACCTCGCGGCGGGCCACTACAGCCGGACGCGCAAGGAATCTTTGCTGCGCGGCTTGCGCGGTCTGCTGGAGTCGCAGGCCTTGCTCAGACATCTCGCGCCGGATGTCGCCAATGAAATCACGCATGAAATCTACTGGGGTACCCCGGGCACACCCTGTGATCTGGCAGCCCTCAAGAATGTCTCGCTTTATCATGTTCCGCCGAATGATTACAGCGGCTGCGGTCATTTCAAGGAGCGCCCGAATGAGGGCTGGAGCCGATATGGGGTCGCTGCTTTACATGAAAAACTGCTCAAGGGTTGCATGAATGCGCGCACGCGCTTTTATGCTCATCGTGGTCTGCCGTTGGAGTGCATCGAATATTATGGCGCGGCCACCGTGAACTGGAAGGGAAGCCTCACACCGCACGTGCAGGACCGCCAGATCTGCAGTTGGCTCATGGGTTCACCTTCTGTGTATGCGGGAGACCTCGCCTCGCTGACCGAGGAAAACATCGCGCGTTACCGCAGTCGTTTCGACATCCTGAAGCGGCTCGAAGCGACTTACGGCATCTATCGCCATTTCCAGTACAGCGGTGTCCCTGCACCGACTGACACCGATTGGCACTGGTGGGGCAAGCTGGATGCGCGTGGCTGCGGTGCGGTCGTGGTCTTGCGTGGCAGCGCAGGCGCAGACGCGCGCGCGATCAACATTCCATGGGTAGACGCCGCCCAGACCTACACAGTCACGGCGTTGTTCGCCAACAAGCAATGGGGCAAATTTACGGGCAAGCAATTGCAGGCGGGCGAGCTCACGCTTGCGCTCCCGGTCTTTGGCCAGGAGATTATTGAGCTGGCGATGGTGGGTGTGGTAGACGGTAGCAGTGGGCGCTAACAGTACACAGCAGGGAAAACGGATGAATGCATCGGAAAAACCGGGTAGTCTTTTCTATGTGATGGGCATCAGTCTGATTGCGGCGCTGGGAGGCTTTCTCTTCGGTTTTGATATGACCGTGGTCTCGGGAACCCTGCCGTTTCTGGAGAAGGTATTCTCGCTCAGCGGGGCGAGTCTGGGGTGGGCGGTTAGCAGTTGCATCCTCGCTTGCATTTTCGGTGCAGCTTCCGCGGGCAAGCTGGCAGATGTTTTTGGGCGGAAGAAGGTTCTTATCGTTACTGCCGTCCTCTTTGCCATCTCTGCAGTCGGGGCTGGCTGGGCGCACTCGTTCCATGCGTTCATCCTCTACCGTTTTCTGGGTGGACTTGCGATTGGTGCCGCTTCAGGAATCGCTCCCATTTATGTGGCGGAGAGCGCGCCCACGCGGTTGCGGGGCAGGTTTGTCTCCTTTTATCAGTTGGCCATTGTTGTGGGGATATTGGCCTCGTACTATTCAAACTACTTTCTTCTGCAACTCGGCGATGACGCTTGGCGTTGGATGTTTGCCGCAGGTGTTGTCCCCGCAGGCCTCTTCTTCGGACTGTTATTCCTTGTTCCTGAAACGCCTCGGTGGTTGGTGAAGAGCGGTCGGACTGATGAGGCCCTGCGCGTGCTGACACGCATCGATGGAGAGACGTATGCGAGAGAGGAAATGGCCGTCATCCAGCAGACGTTGCAGGTGCGTAAAGGCAAGTTTTCTGATCTTCTCAAACCGCGAATGTTCCGCATCGTGGTCATCGGCTCCCTGTTGGGGGTCTTCTCGCAGATTTGCGGCGCGAATGCTGTCTTTCTGTATGCGCCAAAGATTTTCGCGCAGGCGGGCTCTGGCTTGCAGGACTCACTCTTCCAAACATCGTTTATTGGACTGATTAATTTCTTCTGCACCTTCATTCCGATTATCTTTGTTGAACGCGTGGGTCGCAGGCCGTTGCTCCTGGGGGGCGTGGCGGTGATGACCGTGGTGATGGGCTGGTTAACATGGCTATTTCATGTCCATGCCACAGGGATGGTGGTTTTGATTGCCGTACTTGCGTATATCGCGGCATATTGCAGTTCGCTGGCCTGTCTCACCTGGGTCATCTTGTCGGAGATTTTTCCTAACCGTATCCGTGGCGAGGCGATGTCCATTGCTAACTTGAGCCTCTGGACTGCGAATTATATTCTTCTGCAGACCTTTCCGATGATCGAGGCGCGTTATGGCATCACTTCGGCGTTTGGCACCTATTCGGTGATCTGTGTGGGCATCTTAGTCTTTGTCTGGAAATTCATCCCGGAGACAAAGGGTAAATCACTGGAAGAGATTGAAATGCAACTGGTCGGGTTAGAGGAGAAAGAATAATGGAACTGACAAACAAACCTGATTTTGAACAGGCGATGAAACGTGTCGAGGCGTGGTTTAGGCACGACGTGCTAGACAGGCCGCCGGTCCGTTTTGCGCTTCATAATGCGGAATATAGCCATGGGCCAGGAGCGGCCGGGCGCTGGAAAAACTTAAAAGAGCGCTGGTTTGACTCGGAATACCAAGTGGATGCCTTTGCCGCATCACTGAAGAACCGCTTGTTTCATGCCGAGACCTTTCCCATTTTCTGGCCGAATCTTGGACCCAATATTTATGCGGCGTTTCATGGCGCTGAACTGGAATATGGCGAAGTGACCTCGTGGGTCCAGCACTGCATCCACGATTGGGAGGATGCCTCGAAGCTCAAGTTTGATACGCAGAATGTGTACTATCGGAAGATTGAAGAGATGACCGCGCTGGCACTCCAGAAGTGTGGAACGGATTTTTTGGTGGGTTACACCGATCTGCATGGCAGCCTCGACTGTGTTGCCGACTGGCGTGATCCGCAGATGCTCTGTATGGACCTGATGGATTGTCCTGAAAAAGTCCATGAAGCGGTCAAGCAGGCGGATGCGAATTTTCTGTCACTGTTCAATCACTTCGACAGGACACTCAAGGCGCACGGCCAGCTTTCTGTGACGTGGATGGGCATCCCGTCCAAAGGCAAGATGCACATCCCGAGCTGTGATTTCACATCGTTGATTTCGACCGATGACTTTTGTGAGTTCTATTTGCCCTCCTTGAAGACGGAAATAAAACACATGGATCATAATGTGTTCCATCTCGATGGAAAGGGAATGCTTCGCCATCTCGATACGCTCCTTGCTCTTCCAGAGATACAGGCGATCCAGTGGGTACAGGGTGTTGGCACTGACCAGCCGATCATGCAGTGGTTGGATGTGATCAAGAAAATACAAGCAGCAGGGAAGGGTGTGGTTGTTGACTTGCAGATGGATGAACTGGAACCGTTCATTGCCGCGATGAGTCCACAGGGGCTTTTCCTTTGCCTTGCCGCGGAGGAGTCTGTCCAACCCGATATTCTTAAACGGCTAATGAAATGGTAAAGAGATAATATGATTTTGATAACAGGGGGTATTCAATGAAAGACAGGAATCAGTTTTATTCTGGCATGCCAACCTTTGGCGCCAGTGTCCGCTTGGCGCTTCTGGTCGCTGGGCTCATGCTGACTTCAGTCTCTGGAGCCGATGCGGCACCGAAGAAAAAAGTGTTGCCTCTGCCAGGCGAATGTTTTGAAGTGGATGGACGTCCTGCATTCGTCATCCTGCCCTCAGCAGAACATATGCTCACAAACCGTCCACAGCCCTGGGTCTGGTATGCGCCGACCTTCCCGAATCTTCCAGGCCAGGAAGAGCGCTGGATGTTGGAGCGTTTCCTGACGAACGGAATCGCTATCGCGGGCATCGATGTGGGTGAATCGTATGGAAGCCCGAAGGGACGCGCCCACTTCACCGCCCTCTACAACGAACTGGTTGAAAAACGTAACTTCAGCCGCAAGCCGTGTCTGCTCGCCCGCAGTCGCGGTGGCCTCATGCTCTACAATTGGGCGGCTGAACATCCGGAGTCGGTCGCGGGTATCGCCGGCATCTATCCGGTCTGTAACCTCCGCAGTTACCCGGGCCTCAAAAAGGCCTGTAGTGCCTATGGTTTGACCGAGGCTGAACTTGAAGCGCAACTCGCACAGAACAATCCGATTGATCGCCTCGCACCGCTTGCGAAGGCCGGCGTGCCGATATTCCATGTTCATGGCGACAGCGATAAGCTGGTGCCGTTGGCAGACAACTCCGCGATTGTGGCTAAACGTTATCGTGAGCTGGGCGGCAATATGCGCATGCGCATCCCGCCTGGTCAGGGACATAACATGTGGAAGGGTTTCTTCCAGTGTGAGGAGCTGGTCGAGTTTGTCATTGCAAAGGCCAGCCCGGTTGCGGAGCGTGAACCCTCACTGGCGCTCTTTATGAATCCGCCGATGGAGGCACGTCCGGGAGCTTTCTGGGATTGGATGAATGGCGATGTGGACCTTGACCGCCTCACCTTTGAACTTGAACAGATGAAGGCTAAGGGAATGTCCGGCGCGGAGATCTGGGACATTGGTGTGATCAGGACCCATCCCGAGGAGAAGGTTCCGGCAGGACCGGCTTTTCTCGGGCCTGAATCGCTCAAGGCTGTCAACCATGCCATCGAGCAGGCCGACCGCCTGGGTCTCCATCTCGGCATGGTGGCATCGAGCAGTTGGAATGCGGGCGGAAGCTGGGTCAACCCGCAGGAGTCCATGAAGGGTATCTATCACAGTGACATTACGGTTCACGGGCCATCCAGCCTCTCGCAGGTTCTTCCCTTCCCTGCCCCTCCGCGCGCGCCCAAGGGCGCTGACGGACTACCACCCTATTATCGCGAGATCGCTGTGCTCGCCTTTCCAGAGGTGAAGAGCAATACAATTGCTGACGTGTCAGCCGTGATCAACATCAGTTCCAAGATGGACGCTAAAGGCCTGCTCACGTGGGAGGTCCCGGCAGGCACGTGGGTGATTCAGCGTTTTGTCAACTGCATGACAGGCGAGAAGCTCAAGGTGCCCAGTCCGAACTCCAACGGATTGCTCATCGACCATCTGGATGGAGCCGCAGCCAGGAGCCATTTCCAGTATATCCTTGATCAAATCCTGTCCATGCGCCCCAGCCTGGACGCCATGCGCTACATGGAGGTCGACAGCGTGGAAATCGGCCGAGATACATCGCAGGACTGGACAGAAACTTTTGTCGATGAGTTCCGTAAACGCCGTGGCTACGATCCCATTCCCTACCTGCCTGCACTCAAAGGTAAGAGTTTCTCAGATGCGCTTCTCACAGCCCGTTTCCGGCAGGACTATCGCAAGACCGTCAGCGACCTCTGGATTGACGGCCATTACCGTGCCTCCACGAAGTTTCTGAATACATACGGCATGCAACTCGTGGCTGAAGGGGGGCATGGTGGCTATCCGCGTGTTGAACCGTTGAAGGCCATGGGCGTGGTCGATATTCCGCGCGGCGAGTTTTGGAACGGCAAGCAATTCTGGGTGGTGAAAGAAGCGGCCTCCGCCGCCCACATTTACGGACTTCAGTTGGTGGACTCCGAGTCCTTTACGGGCTGGAGGAGCTGGCAGGATGGTCCGCTCGAATACAAGCGTCTGGCGGACACCGCATTCTGCGACGGACTCAACCGTATCACCTTCCATACCTTTGCGCATACTCCGCCGAGTGGTGGAGTGCCCGGCAACATGTATCATGCAGGCGAACATTTCAATGTCAATGCGACGTGGTGGAATCAGTCAGGGCCGATGCTCAACTACTTCTCGCGTTGCTGTTATCTTCTGCAACAGGGTCTGCCGGTCGGGGATGTCTGTTATTACTACGGCGATGTTGCACCGAACCTTGTGGCCACGCGCCGTATCGGACCTGACTCGAAGCGGCTGGATGGACCTATCTGCGCTCACTGCAACCGTCCTAATCCTGCTCCAGTCGATGCGCTTGGGAACGGCTATGATTATGATGTCATCGACTCCGATGTGATCCAGGATCGTTTGCAGGTCAAGGATGGCAGGCTCGTCCTGCCCCATGGTGTGAACTATGCCGCACTCGTTCTGCCACCCAATGAAGAGATGCCACTGCCTGTGCTGGAGAAGATCGCGAAGCTCGTGCTCGAAGGCGCCACGGTGCTCGGTCCGCGGCCAACGCGCACCCCCTCGCTCGCAGATAGTTCGAGCAGCGATGAAAAGATTCGTGAGATCGCCGGCCGTCTCTGGGGCGCTGTTAAGGATGCACCTGCGCAAGACAAGACTGTTGGCAAGGGACGGATCATCCCGGATCGTAATCGCATCCGCGAGATCTTGATGGGGCAGGGGATTGGACCTGACTTCTCCTATACAAGCCCGGGCACGCCCGCGGATCTTGATTACATCCATCGTCGCACGATTAACAGCGACATCTATTTTGTCAGCAACACACAGATGGCATACGCCGATGCCGAGTGCACCTTCCGCGTTCATGGTCGCAAACCAGCGTTCTGGCATGCCGATACAGGCGCGATAACGCCTTGCACGGGTTATACACGCGTGGCAGGGGGAATGAAGCTGCGTGTGAGCTTGCCGCCTGCCGGATCCGTCTTTGTGGTCTTCTCAGGTACCGTGACAGAAGATCTCCCAGAACCTTTGGTGAAGCCTTTCAAGCCTCTCCAGCCGCATGAGATTACGGGTCCCTGGGAGGTTCGCTTCCCTCCGAATCGTGGCGCACCGGAGTCCTGCACCTTCGAGAAGCTGGTCTCTTGGACAGAGATGCCCGAAGATGGCATCAAGTATTTCTCAGGCACCGCGACCTACCTCAAGAGCTTTGAGGTCTCCGAGGCTTGGTTGAAGGGTGGGGCTCAGATCGAGTTGTCGTTAGGGGAGATCCGCAACGTCGCTGAGGTGACGGTGAATGGCAAACCCCTTGGCATTCTCTGGAAGCCGCCGTACATGGTGGATGTGACAGGTCTTCTGAAGCCGGGTAAAAACGAACTGAAGATTGATATTACCAACCTCTGGGCCAATCGCATCGCAGGCGATGAAAAGCTGCCACGCGAAAAGCGCGTGACCCGCATCACTCAGAAGTTGCCGGTTCCAGGTTCTCACCCCTCCGGCCTCTTCGGTCCCGTGCAGCTGCGTCTGAAGTAATGCTTAATATTAAGATGCGTCTGTCCAGCAAGGATGCGTTGCTTATAAACCATGATTTTGGTATAATTTCAGACATGAAAGACAGGGTCATTCAGATAAAACGTGTGAGCCAGAACAGCCCCTCGGAAGATGTTGCTTATTGGATGAGCAAGTCACCCGAGGAGCGTTTTTCAGCAGTCGAATTTTTGAGGAGGCAGTGGTATGAAACTCCCCCAAGACTTCAAAGAGTTTTTAAAATTGTTCAACGCGAAGGGTGTTGAATACATGATTGTTGGCTCGTACGCGCTCGCCTATTATGGTGCGCCACGCTATACGGGTGATATTGATGTATTTGTCCGTCGAACAGAGGACAATGCCAAGCGAATCATCGAGGCGTTAAAAGAATTTGGGTTTGTTTTCCCAAATCTTACGTGGAATGATTTTTTCAAAGATGACACCGTTGTTCAGCTTGGCATGCCTCCGGTGCGTATCGACATTCTGACATTTCTTTCTGGAATGGATTGGGATACTGCGTTTGTTCATAAAGTGTCGGATGAGATCGATGAAGTGCCTGTTTTTGTGATCGGGAGAG
>CAMBQV010000027.1 GCA_945870145.1 Akkermansia muciniphila | reverse complement strand
GGTTTTGCTCCGCTCCACGACCTCCGTGGCCGCTTTGCCTTTGACCCACAGCGTCTCGTCCGCGCCTCTGCCCGTGATGAGTAGCGCCTTGCGGGGCAGACAGTAGGTCAACAGTGCAACCCCTGCCTGATTGCCCTCTTTCGAATTACCGCCAAAACGGGAGAAGCCTCCATCCCACGAACGGTACATCGTCTGCAACCAACGCGATTGCTGGAAGAACTGCTGAGTCACCTCCGGACCCGAAAGATTGGCACCGAGGGGCGTCCAGAGCGGATTAAAGAAAGTACTCGCATGTCCATTCTCGAGACCGTCATATGTGGTCGCGGCCATCTGGGAGAAAAACCGCACGCCCTCCGTGTTCCCTTTGAGTGCCATACAGAGCGCGGCTGAACCGCTGGTGCCGTTGTTGTTGTAGGTCTCGCTCTTCGGTCCATGGACGCCATACGGGAAGCCGCCACGTCCAACATAGGTGGCATAGTATGCGTAGGTCGTAGCAACGCCTTTCGCGAGTACGGGATCATTAATGCCGCACTTCTGCGCCAACAGCATACCCATGAAGTTACTTAAGCTGGGCTGGTTCATCTGGGCATACCCAGGAAGACGTCCGTTGCGCTTGGGCGTGGCCATGCGGTGGCCGTACAAGCCGCCGGAGTCCTGTCCACGTGCAAGTCCCAGTGCGTAGATCTTGATAGCAGGCAGTACCGACGCATCCTTGGTAAGCAGGTAATACTCGCACAACGTGATCAGATGGTATCCCCAATACCAGCCGACATAGCCCATGTCGCCTTCCCCTTTCAACAGCAACTCGATCTTCTCGGCATCAGGCTTGACCCAGTCAGCCCCTTGGATGGCTTTCGTCACTGCGGCAATGTATTTGGGTTCGCCTGTGGCCATCAGGCCCAGCAATTCTGAGTGGGTAGCGGTTGCATCCAATTTGCCAGACTTCAACAGGGCCTCAGCAGCCCGCGTGATGATCGCAGTGCTCTTCGGACAATCATACGGCGCTGTTGCGCTGTAACTGCCCAAGACCGCCAACTGCAGATCGACCTTCTTGTTGCCCTTCAGGGTGAGCGTCAGCTTGCCGCCACCTTTCTCGGTCTCAGCCTGGTCAATGGCCGCTGCCAGTTCGTGACGGACATCGCTCTTAAAGTTCTTCTCACCGACGCCGACGAGCTCGTCGCCGACCTTGATCTTTCCCTCTGCAGGCGAACCCTTGTCCACCTTCGTGACTTTGGCCGTATTTTTTGAGAGCGTCCCGCACAAGCCAGTCGGCCCGAGTTGAAACGTCTCCGGCCCCCCCGCATGCACAGCACCCACAACGAAGCCTGCTGAAAGCATCGCGACAATATTCTTTTGAACTCGATTCATTTTTTATGCCCCCTGTTAACAATGGGTGAAATTCTATCATATTCCCTTCGCAAACGGCAAACTCATTGCAAGCGGTATTCCAGGGTTTGATAGGTGACAAGAAGAAGTTCGTTAGTTCAGTAGTGCGTTAGTGTGTTAGTTTTGAGTCGGCTTCGCTGAGAGCTACGCCGCGCCAGGGGAGTGCTAAAGTTGGGTGCACAACGGCGTGGCACACTGTTTCACAACTCTTCAAGAGTTACAGGATATTCGGGAATATTGTTCGGAGTACCGCCTTTAGGCGGAATGGTTCATCTTGCGGGCATACAATGTCTGTCCCCTTGTCGCTAGGCACAGGAGCACGGACTTTCTACTCCGTGATTCAATGGGTTGGAAAACCCGTTCCCCTTTGCTTGGCCAGCGATGACCATACAATGTCTGTCCCCTTGTCCGCTCTGAGTCCTTGGGCGCAGATCTTCATGAGACAACAGCACTGGGAGAACAGGCATCCTGCCTGTTTTGCCGCCTGCACAGGCAAGATGCCCGTGCTCCCAGTGGGGACCAGCCAAGCGAGCCATACCATGTCTGTCCCCTTGTCACGCTCAGGGCTGGGCGCTTTTTCGGGCGTTGATGGCGTCGATCGCGCTTTGGGCATGGCCTTTGAGCATACCGCTTTTATCCTTGGTTGCTTGTTCAAGGGCAGGAAGCGCGTCGGATTGTCCCCATCTCTCCAACGCCCTCGCCGCAAGGATGCGATGTGTCACCGTTGTACTCTCCTGGAGGACCTTGATCACCGCTGCTGAAAGCTCTTTATCGGCCTGAGTGAGTTTCACCGCATTCATCAGTCCACGGCCCACCCGGGAGCTATCGCCGGACTGGATTCCAGCAACGATCGCCGTGGTGTCGACTGGGGGCTTGGACGGTTTCTCCACAGCCGGCGGATTTGGCTTCGGATCCGGCTTTTTCGGTGTCTGTTCAGCAGGCTTTTCAGCCTTGGGCGTTGCGGGTGACACGACGGATGCCGGGGCGGGCTTAGAGGGTGCAGTTTCGGCTTTCTCGATCAGCGAGGAGAGTTTTGCAACAGCATCTGCGGGAACCTCGGAAGATTTCTTTAATCCCTCAAGAGTCCGCTTCATGTCGGTCCGGAAAGAAGATTCCCTCGCATGTTCGCTGATAAGCCTCTCCGCAGCTTCCGGATCGAGCTTGATTAAGGTGCCGACAGCCAGTGCGCGGGCCTCGTTCGCATTCCCTCTGACTAGGCACAATTGTTGGAGGCGTTTAATCTGGGTTTTATCCGCCCATGCGCAGCACAATGCAATGCAGTCGATGTTCAGCTTCTGATAGGGTGCCCGTATCGCAAAATCGAGGGACTCCTGAAGAGCCGCCAGCACACGGGCGCGGTCGGCATTGTTTGGCACTTTTGCGTTCAACTGCAGCCATTCAAGTCCGTAGAGGTTAATCATTTTGTTAGAAGAGCACAACACCTCAAGAGCCTCATCGAGATTCTTGATCGCAGCGATCATACGCATATCCCCTTGATGCCTTATGGCTTTAACCTTGTTTGATTTATCCTGTTCCTTTTCACCGTATCGCGTGTAACGGACGACGAACATCCCGGGGGTCGGACCCATGTCGGCTCCAACAGGACCAATTTCACCTGCCTTGAACATCTTTTCAAACATGGCAATCTGGGTGGGCGTCATGGCATCACGCATCATGGCGCCGGAGCGGTCGAGGTTGCGCAGAATCGAGTCCTCGGTGACTTCCTGGAAGGTGTTGGGCATGTCAAAGCCCATACGCTGGTTGTTCTGCCGTATCCGCGCTGCACGCGCCCCTCCTGCGTCATCCATTGCCGTCTCATACTGCATGGCGGCGACCACACGTTGCACAACCGTGAGATTAAGTTTCTCACCGAGCTTCGGGGCAAAAAACACGGTGCAATAATCCGCAGGACGAAGGTCGCGGGACCGGGAACCCGAGGACGCTGCCTGACTGCTAAACGGTATCACCATCGGGAACGAAAGCGCACAGGCTATTACGACACCCGCAATGTTGGCGGATCGTTTAACGACGAAGGATAGACTTTGATTCATGTTGTTAACCTCCTTGATATTCCGACCAACTAGGTATTTCACAAAGCATGGAATACTCCTATGAATGTGCGCTTCGTCTCAAATTCTCTTCCCGCCGGGAAGAGAATTTGACTCATCGCCAGCCTCCTTGAGGGGTTTCTTCGACTTGTTAGGTGGCAGAAAACTTTCGCCAGTGACCACGCTTTTGCCGGTTTTCTGTTCCAGTTCGAGGCGTGCGCCCTTGGCGATTTTACCACCTTTTTTGCCTGCTTCGGCATTTTCAATCATTCCTGTTGCAGAAACGCTTTCAGCGATCTGCCGTGTGGAAAGTTCCGCCAGGGCAGTGAAGATGAGCTCCGCCTCGCTCATGTGATCGCGCAGGTTCTGGGTTTTCAACCCCTTGATCGCCTTGTGCTTCTTAACCGACACCCCGCTCCACTCCTGATGAATGAGGTTGGTCAAAAAGGCAAATGCTGCCTCGCCCTTGATCTCGTGACCTTTCCAGTAGTCAGTGAGTTTGTTGCGGGTCTCCTGCCCCATCATCCGCTGTTGAATCCACTTCTCACTGCGACCGTGCTGCTGCCAGAACTCGCGGGCGCGGTCTAACGACCGAGCCGGATCACTCATGTCCTGAAGGCGCTCATACCCCACCTTGGCCAACCACTGTTTGAAAGGTTCCGCCTTGGGCGATGGGATGGATTGAATCAGGCGAAGCAGGGTTTCCGTGTCGGCCATATCAGTCAACCGCGACTTGCCATCAGCAGCCAGCATCTTCAAAGCGTTACATTTTGTAACGGTTTCATTTGCGCCTTCATCTTTGAGGCGTTTTTTCAGTACCCGCCAATAAACAGCGGGATTCGTACTCTCCGTTAGCGCCGCAATTACATCCACCACGGAGAAATACCAGATCTCTTGAGTTTCATCGAAAAAACGACGTATCGAATGCTTTTCAAACGCCACGATTGCATGTTCTTTGCTCATTAACCCTCCATCTTTTGATAGTTATTATGGGGTAGATTATACTCGTTTGACGCATTGATATTCAAGGAGCAATATCCGTAGGTGACCAGTTGAAAACTCCAAGACTCAAAAGGATAGACCCAAGGACCGAGAAGACCCCTTTAGTCTATCCGTCTCTAAGTCCTTGGTACTCAGATCTTCATTTTGGAGTAAGTTGGCTTCGTTTCAGGACAAGCTCAAAGAGCGTCTGGCCATCCGACTGGATCAGGCGATGGGTCACGGTCGGATCATCACCTGACAGATCAAACGTAAACTGTCCATGCGCATACATACTCATCTGGCCAAAGAGTTGCGTCTTCCACTCTGGATTGGTTGCCGCGGTAATGGAGCGAAGACCGCCCAGCGTAGCAACTTCGAACTCGTAGAATTCGTGTCCGGCTGCCGGTCGTGGAATGCGGAAGATACGCGCTCCGTGACGGTCGCCGGAAAGGAAAAGCACGCCGGGAATCTTGTTCTTTTCAATGAACTTATAGATCTCCTCGCGGCCTTCCGGATCATAGATGCCCCAGGAGTCCTTGCCCTTGGCCGCCACATCATCCCACATGGTACCGCAGGTCACGATGATGAAGGGACCTTTACAGGCGAGGAGCGTCTTCTTGAGCCACTCCATCTGCTGGGGCCCCAGGAAACCGTTCTTCTTACCCGCTGAACCCTTCTCCACCTTTTCACGGAAGTAACGGTTGTCGGTCATGATGACATCACAGCACCCCACGCGCGTATGGGTGAAAATGCCTCCGCCCTCGTCCCCCATCCCATAATACGGATTGTTCCAGGCCTGGGCGAAAACCTTACGCACCTGTCGGCGATCCGCATCGGTAAAATTAGAGTTGATGCCAAAACCATCATTATTGCAATAATCATGATCATCCCATGACGCGGAGAAGGGGACGCGGCTCGCCAAGTCTTTCCAGGCTGGATGAAACTCACGCAATGCATAGTCAGCACGATGCAGGCCGACATGCCGCCCCCTATCCTGCACAGCAATATCGCCATAGATCAACATGGCATGCGGCTTAAATTTGAGAATCTGTTCCGCCTGCTCCGGATTGCCCAGTCCCTTGCGATGAGGGCAAGTGCCAAATGCGATACGCGTCTCTGCCTCGCCACCTGCAGGGGGCGTCACAATCATTGCATAACTGGAAAGAGGGATCTCCTTGCCGTCAACCCGAACACTGTACTTGGTGGATGTTCCAGGCTTCAGACCGGTTACCGCGACAATGGCGGTGAGATCGGACTCGAGCGTGCTTCGCACAGGACCAAAGGTTCGCCGCTTCCCCTCTTCTTCGATTTGGACATCGACCTCTGCAGGCTTGGTTGTTCGGATCCAGATTTTGACACTGTCAGGGGTGATACAGCCCAGCAGCGGTCCGCCGAGATGGGTCAGCCCCATCGACTGGAAAAGGGTCTGTATTGTCGCATCCTGGGCCACGTCAGCGAACGTGGCATCTTGCTTTTGACTCAGAACCTTGAACATGGCCGTATAGAGATCATTGACCTCCTTGGACTTCTCCCCCCACACGTTCAACAGTTCAAGGCTGGCCTCTATCGAAGACCTCTCCTCTTTCTTGCCTGCCGCGCAAAGTGATGCGGGCAAGAAACCAAGCCCCATTGTCATAACCGCCCCCATGGAGGTGCGCTGCAGGAACGTGCGTCTGTCAATTTCGTGACTCATATTTTTCAGTCCTTCTTCTTTGGCTTGAGTGTATCCGCAAAATTGCCCTTTCCGAAGACAATATCCTGTAATTCGCTGATGTGCTTCTGGCCGATCTCGCGCGGAGTGGTCTGATGGCGCATGCAGAGATAGGCCGCGGCGCCCACCGCAACGCCTGTCTGACTGCCGGTGTTCATCACGCGAATACTTGAGTGGGCAATGTGCGTGGCACTGATACACCGCCCCGCCATCAACAGGTTCGACACATTGCGCGAGTAGAGCGCACGGAAGGGAATGTCACAATCCTGACGCTTATTGAGTCCGCCATAACGCTCGTCCACTTTAATGTTAAAGTCATATTTTTCTGTTGGAATGTGAATGTCAAAGGGGTTGTTTGAAACCGCGACCTTGTCGGTCTTCGTCGGGGTCTCCCAGAAATCCAACTGCGTCATGATCGTGTCGCCCAACAGCCGCCGGGATTCGCGCTTTCCAAGAATGTAATTGACGTGGGACAACGCGTAGGTCGCCATCTCCTCGGGAGCAAGTTTCTTGGGGACCCCTACCCGCTTCGCGGTGGCAAACGCCCCGTAAATGGACCGGAAGAGGTAGTCACGAATCTCCTCCGCCTCAGAGATCATATCGCGCTGATGGCCGTACTCCCACATCCAGTTGCCGGAGATGTCGGCACGATCCTTCGACACCGCCTGTGCCCAAGGCACTTCAGGAAAAGTTGTCGTCTTGTCCCTAGGTTTGGCATTCCAATGGAGAGTGGCCCCGAGCACGGTCTTGTCCGGCTTCTCGGGCGCCAGGGGTTCGTTGTTGTCTGAGCGGCCTTCACTCCCGTAACGGAAGTCGGCGCCTGCATAAAAACCGAGCCAGCCGTCGCCGGTGCAATCAATAAAGACCGGCGCCTCGAAACGGAGTTCTTTATTCGAGGCGATATCAAGCGCGTCCACGGTTTGAATGCTGGCCTCGCGCGTATTCGCAGCAAAGACATGCCAGCCGCGGAACTGTTTGATGTTGGTCTCTTGATCCAGTCCCTTCTGAAGGTCCGATGTGCTTTTCTGACCATAAATCTCGCGGGTCACAAAGGGACCAGGCTTCCCCCAGATTGCGCCACGCACGCCGATCTCAGGGCTACTATTCCCCCCGAAGATCGGACGATTCTGTATAAGAGCCACGCGACACCCCAGCCGGGCTGCTGTAATCGCGGCTGAACAGCCTGCAATACCGCCGCCTACGACCACGACATCAAAGCTACCCGCGGACGGCGGATCATCTGGCAGCCCGAGCAGTTGTTTCCGCCAGTGGCGCATCTCCTTGTCTGCCTTTGCAGGTGGAACAAAGCTTTTATCCGTGCTGAAGAGCAGCGCATCGCAACGTCCTTCAAAGCCGGTCAAGTCCTGCAACTCAAGCGTCACGATCTTGTTCGTGATTTCGACGTTGCCCCCTACCTGCCAGACCCATTGACCATCGCCGGCAACACCGAACTCTGTTGCGAGCGTCTTTCCGTCCACGACAACCTGAAACTTTCCAGGTGCCCATTGCGGTTCAGGAATCCAATCTTTGGTCCGCACCCAGATGTGATACGTTCCGGTTTCAGGGAAGGCCACCTCTGTCTTTGCATTCTGAACAGGTTTGCCCAAGCCATGCGCCAGCAGATAGGGCGAACCCATGAGGTCAACAAATTGCGGATCAAGAACCCACCCGCCGGAGCCCCTGAAGCTCTCGGCCTCAACCAACACCTCTCCCGCCTGCACATGCGTGAAGACGCCGAGAGAGGCGATGAGACAGGATATTAAAATCAGATTATTCTTCATCGCTCATATTCCTTTAAGTCGAACGCTAAGCGTTTTATGCAATGTGTGGCAAGTATAGGATGAGCGGAAGGCAAGCGCAAGCGGAATTTGTTTTGATTGAGGACGCCAAGACCTGAAGACTCGCAGACTCAAAGGAAAGACGCAGAACAGTAACGATTCTTTGAGTCTTATCGTCTATCCGTCTCTGAGTCCTTGCCTCGAACGTCGTGAGTGATGCGCATCTTGTTCGCGTAAGCTGAAGGGCTTGCTCTGCTAATGGTACGTTGACCATAGTATTTTTCCTATTGTGAGTGCCACGACACACAGAAAGAAAATTCTGACAAATTTCGTGCCACGCCTCATCACCACATGTGAACCCAGATACGCTCCGATCATTTGACCTGCACCCATCATGAGGCCGGCGAAGATAACGACATGGCCGCCCAGAAAGAATGTACCGAGCGACACGATATTACTTGTGAAGTTCAGCGCCTTAGTCTGCGCGGTTGCTCGCTTGAGATCGAGTCCCAGCCACACGACAAGGGCCACCGTCCAGAGGGAGCCCGTGCCTGGCCCAAAGAAACCATCATAGAATCCAAGCAAGCACCCAGCAATGACATAGAATAGCCAAGGGACCATACGTTGAGGCTTGTGCAGGGCGCCGAGATCAGGATTGCAGAGGACATACACGAAGATGACGATGAGGAGAACAGGGATAATATGCTTCAGCCACTCTGCCGAGACAACCTGCACGGTCATTGTTCCGGCAATGGCTCCCAGGGCGGTGAAGCCGATACCCAGGGCAAGCGCTCGGAAACTCAGCAGGTTACCCCGTCGGTAGTTAAGTGCCGCAGTCAGACTGCCAAAGCTGGCCTGCAGTTTGTTGGTCCCCAAGGCGAGGTGCGGGGGAAACCCGACCGCCAGCAGTGCAGGAACCGTGATGATGCCTCCGCCGCCCGCGATAGCGTCAACGAAACCAGCGAACACAGCGGCCAGAAACAAAACGCACATTTGTAAGAGCGAGAGCGTGATCATTTGTTCCTCATCCGTGGTGCAAAACGTTTAGCGTTTCTTCTTCTTGCCCTCAGACTTGGGATAAATGTACGTCCGCTGGGCTTCTTTCTCAAACAATTCGCTCAGCTCGCGTACCTTCTCCGGCTTCTTCGCGCTGAGATCAGTGAGCTCGGTGCGGTCTTCCTCAATCGCGTAGAGCTCCCAGGGCTGCGTCTCCCCGGCGCGCACCAGCTTCCACGGACCCTTCCGAAGCGCAGCCCTGCCGAAGTGCTCGAAGAGCAAGGCCCGTTCTTCCGCGCGGTCAGCGGCGAAACCGCCTGCCAGGCTGCGTCCCTCCATTGGCAGGATCTCGTGATCGGCGAAACGTGCGGGATACACCGCGCCGGAGAGTTCAACGCAGGTGGTCATGATATCGATCAGGTGCCCCGGCTCATGGCGCAGTTCGTTGCGGGCCGCAATCCCCTTGGGCCAGTGGGCGATCAAGGGAGTGGCGATGCCGCCCTCGTGATTGGTGCTCTTATATTCGCGGAAGGGGGTGTTGGATACATTGGCCCAGTTGCGGCCATAGGCGATGTAGGTGTCCGCCGGGCCAGGCATCGCATCGGAACCTGTCCGCACCGGACGACCATCACGGGACCGCTCGGGGATCATCCGGGTCTGCAGCTCATCTTTGCCCATTGGGACGATGCCCTCGGGAAGCGGACGCTTGGGAGGCTTCCGTCCGTAGGCTTCCGCGCAGCCGCCGTTGTCCTGAAGATACAGAATCAGCGTGTTCTCCAGTTGACCAGTCTCCTCAAGTGACTTCACGATGCGCCCGATTCCCTGATCCATTGAATCGACCATCGCCGCATACACCTCCATGCAACGCAGTTCCCAAGGACGGGTGGCCTCTTCCACGCCATTCCACTTCTCTGCCCCCGGACTGAGCTTCCAATCCCCGATGACGCCGAGTTCCTTCATCTTCTTGTAGCGCGACTCGCGAATCGCCTCGTATCCTGCGTTGTAGCGACCCTTGTATTTGGCGATGTCCCGTTCGAGCGCGTGCATCGGCCAGTGCGCGGCAGTGTAAGCGACATACATGAAGAAGGGTTTGTCGGCGTGGTCCCGGACATGCTCGCGCACGTAACGGCTTGCGTAATCACTGATCGCCTCCGTGTAGTAGTACTGCTCCGGTTGATACTCCTGATCGTTGGCGGGCGTGATCGCATCGTTACCCCGCGTCAGGGTCCACGGATCGAAAAAGCTACCGGCGCCGATGATGGTGCCGTAGAAGCGGTCGAAGCCGCGCTGCAACGGCCAGTTCTTTTTGTCACCCTCCGGCTTGAGCTGCGCGGTGACATGCCACTTGCCCGCCATGTAGGTTCGGTAGCCCGCCGGCCTGAGCGCCTCGGCGAGGGTCAGCGCGTTGCGCGAGAGGTCACCGCGGTAGCCCCGCTGACCGCCATCAGAAGTCATCTCGCCGATGCCCGCCTGGTGGGCGTAGAGCCCGGTAAGTAGCGAGGCCCGGGTCGGGCAGCAGCGGCCGGTGTTGTAGAACCGGGTGTAGCGTAGCCCGTGGGTTGCTAGACGGTTCAGGTTCGGCGTTTCGATCTCACCCCCATAGCAACCGATGTCCGAATAACCCATATCATCGGACAAAATAAGGATGATGTTGGGTTTGGGGGAGGGCTGGGCATCGAGCCCCGGGGCAGCCCAGGCCATCAGGATCGTGATACTCTGAATGATTATCAAGCGAGGCATCTTCATCTTTCTCTCCTGGTTTCCCTGAACGTTTAACGTTTTATGCACTGTGCGGCACAGTATAGGTTGAGCAGAAAGCAAGCGCAAGCGGAAATTGTTTTGATTGAGGACTCCAAGACGTGAAGACTCAGAAACTCAAAAGTATAGACTGAAGGACCGAGAAGACCCTTTGAGCCTTAACGTCTATCCGTCTCTGCGTCCTTGGCGAAGGAGACTGCCAACTGCAACTACCGGCTACCAACTACTACTTCACCGGCTTCAGCGTGAAACTCTTGATGCTCACGCCTTTATTAGGGACCTCGGCTGTGAACATGATGGTGTTGCGTCCGGCGGTCAAGTCTAGGACTACAGGTTTTGTATCTTCCCACATGCCCTTGGTGTACGGCAACGGGAGATCGAGCAGCGTCCTGCGGTTGACGCGCAACATGGCTTTGCGGTCCACCGTCACGGTGCAAACCTTTGCCACCAGTTCGTACTTTCCATCCGCAGGCAACTCGAAGGTGTACTTGAGGAGTTCTGGACGCTGACCTGCCAGCGCGTAGTGCACCTGCACCCCGGTGTTGTCAGCTGTCCGCATGAACTTGATCTTATCGGTGCTCTCAGGTGAGGTGCACGCTGCCGGCGGAATCGTGATCACGCCATCCTTGCCGAAGACAATGGTCTTGTCCGCCTCTGTCATCTCAATCACAGGGAACCGAGGAGGAGCAGCGACCGGAGCCTTGCTTGGCACCCAATCCGATGCAGGAGACTCGGCAGGTTCATTTGATTCAGCCAGCTCGGCACCGGTTGCTGCCATCTCCGCGATCCGAGCTTTTTCGATAATCGCCAACTTCTTATAAAAGCCCAGCGCACTCCAGAGATCACCGCCAATACCAAATTGGCGCCTGCTCACCTTCTTCTCGCCCAGCGCCTGACCGACCCACTCGGCCCGCAGGACCTTGCGATACTCGTCGACAGCACTACGCGCCCGCTCTTCCAGCGAGAAATCCAGACCACAGATATCCCGGTGACTATTATAGGTCCAGTGTGCGCCAAAAACCGTTGTCCAGCCAGTGGGCGTCCAACGGCACATCGCGGCATGGCCGGTCTGACGGGCGCCACGGGTCGGAATACCGAAGGCTGCCGTGGAGAGCTTGCCCACGAAGCAGCGCGGACCGCAAATGCCGCCTTCAAGGAAGTAATCCTGGAAGCGCGTGAGATTCAAGTCCGGTCGCACAGGTCTGGCGACACACGACGTGTAAGGCACATCTGACTTGACGATCTCGCAGTAGCGCCATTGCATATTTGTATTGACGATATGATCCGGACGATAATTCCGCAACATCGTACGCATCCAGTTCATATCCTCAACGGTGCTGCAATACATGACAAAGCGCCAATTGAAATCTGTATAGGTGCCGAACGCCTTATCCAGGAGGCCGTCGCGGTAGGCCTTTTCATAATCCAGAAAGGTTTCAACCATGACCTCAGCCGGTGTCATGCCCTCTTTTGTGACACACCCGTCAGGATGTTCCATGGCACTTGCCAGTGCAAACGTTTTGAAAAATCCCTCTTTGGCAGACGGGGCCGCCTTCTGGATCGCCTTGTAGATCTGCATCGCCTGTCCATATTTACCCTGGTAACAGCCGCCCAACTCCATAACCTGCTTGATCAAGGCGTCATCCCCGAGCAATTCAGCAATGAGGGACTCCTGTTCATTGGCCTGCTGAGCAAAGAGCGCCAATCCGCGCGGGGTTGCCTCTGAGAGCAATGCACACTTTGCCAGTTTCGTATCAAGCTTGTCACTGGCCAGGAACTTATCAACATCCGTCAGCAAAGGCGTGGCTGTTATCAACGCGTTTGACTGAACGATCGCATACAACTTGTGCGAAGGGGCATATTGCGGCGGGCCACATTTAAGCTTCATGGGATTGGGCTGGGGTGGCACAGCCTCAACAGCCGCATGGGACCCTATAAAGGCGGCCTTCTTCTGTGCATCCACGGTCGGCACCGCCGCAGAAAGCTCCTTCTTCAACGCCTCCAGCTGGGCTGTGTAGGCTGCCAGGAGCTTCTCGCCCTGGGCGGTCAGCGTATCCGCGCTCACGACACTGGCCTTGACCTCGTCGGCATTCGCATCGGCAACCGTTTCCACGCGACCTCCGCCAATAGGCGCTTTCTTGTCAGCCGCCCAAGCGTAGGAACAGAATCCCAGTAACAGGGCGACCATCCAACGTGTTTTCAAAATTTGCTTCTTCATTCGTATTCTCCTTGATTTCTTTAGGACTTGGGACATGAGACGTGGGACTTGCAGCACGGATCACTGACCTCTGACTTCTGCTCTCTGACCTCTAACTTCTGACTACCGACTTCTGACCTCTGCTCTCTGGCACTAACCGCAATGCCTTGAGCTTTTCATGGATTTTCTTGTACATACTCGGGTGATCTTCTTTGGCTTGCCTGTTGCACTCTTTGCGTAGCTGAGCAGCCTCTTCCGGACGTTTGAGGGCATCCAGAATCAGCGCTTTCGTGGTCCAGAGTTCCACAAAAATATCACACGGCTCCTTTATCTTAAAATCAGAGATAACCTCACGCCAGCGCTCGGCCCTTACATCCCTTCCCCGGTAGTGAGTGCTCTTATGTGCGTCTATCGCCGTATCAATCGCCTCAAGCGCAGCGCTCCACTCTTTTAAACCCATTTGAGCCAGTGCCTGTCCATGGAAACGGGGCGGCCGCCAGGCGAAGCGGTCGGGTTCAGCAGGCAGGAAAGGACCGGCAAAGATGCGCGCGGCCTGCGCATAGTCACCCTTCTCGAGTGCCACAGTCCCGCGTTCTGTCTCACACGTCTCGATATGCCCTTTCATCGCAAGCTTGAAGGCAAAAGGGAATCCGAAATCGGTCGTATAGCGCAAGCCGTACGTACGCCACGCAATCGTTCCATCCTGACGCAGCAAGAAGATGTTTGGGATGCGATCTGCGGAGAGGATCCCCAAGCGCTCGACCATTGGATTTTTTAGCCCGTGAGGGACCAGAGCAGCCTGGCAGTTCCAGCCATTCGTCGCCATCAAATACTGAACATGTTTCGCATCATCGCTAAGAAAGACCGCCATCACCTCAACACCCTTATTGACGTGCTGTTCCTGAAGTTCAAGCGCGAAATCCATCAACTCGCGTATCGTGTCGTCCTTGGTTCGACGTCCTTTGGTATCGAGCCTGCAGGGGAAATCCGCAGTAGGATCCTCGGGCGGCTCAAGAAAGAGAAGCAGGGTCATCTTGTCAGCTGTTTCAACGGGCATGTGCAGGGGCGTGTTATCCAGCTTCTTAAGCTCAATTTTGGGCAGGCGACCCGAGAGCAGTTCAGCGCCAGGATAGATCACGTAATTCCGAGATGAACTTTCACGATGATTATAATTAGGCCTTAACAGGCGGTACCGGTGATGGGGATCACGCAAGAACGCCGTAAAGGCATAGAACGCAGGCTCCTCAGCATAGGTTTGCAGGAAGGCACTTCTGTACTGCTCGTGTAACGTGCGCGACTTTGCCTCCAGCGCCAGTACAGCAGCTGCGGCAAGCGCTGGAGCAGGAGCCTTATCACCGCCTGTCTCTTTCAGAAACTCTTCAACGACCGACTCCGCCTGCGCATCATCCTGCCGAAGCGCCGCCTTGGCCAGACAGAACCGTGGAACAACTGCGGCCTCTGGCGGGAGGTCCTTTGCCAACGCCGCCTGCGCCTCTCGCACAGCCTCTTCCAAGTATTTAGGTTCGCAGGCCAGATTCCACATGCCGAGCAAGGCGATAATCCTGCTATTACGCACCTGCCATGGAACAGAAGAAGTCAAAGCCTGTTGGAGCATTTCTGAACAGCGTTTTTCGATTGCCGTGTAGTTCGCCAATGCCTCCTCACGTGAGAAGCGGTAACGGAACCGAGGCGCGGGAGAACACCCTTCCATCGTTGGCAGATTGTCCCCCAAAAGAAAATCACCAATGAAGAGGGACTGTACTTGCGCTGAAAAACGATCGTCGGATATCCGGGCAGGGTCAAGTATTTTAGCGTGCGCAGAGTCAATATCAGGCCGAAGGACTGAATAGCCGTATTCATTGACCAGCACAGCCACGGGATCTCCCTGCGCGTAGGTCTTGTACGCTGAGCTCTCTTTTCCGCCTGGCAATTTCAAAACTGTCCATGCCAACCCATTCTCGCGCAGGAAAGCCTCTCCCCCATCCGGCAACTCATCCACATTAAAACTGAAAATCTCAAACGTGTTTGGGTAAAGGGCCAGTTCTTTCTTAACCTGGGCAACATATTTATCCAGTGTCGGGGTGTTCTTCGACCAGAAAATCATGAGGCAGAGATGGCCAAGCGTATCTGCCGGAAAATGGAGCATCCGACCATCACGACATGCAAAGATTCCCTTGAAAGCGACATCCATCCGCGAGATCTTGAGATACTTTATACGAAACGCGATCACCTCTGGATCATCCGCGAAATTCTCATCGAGGGCGTTCATGATTTCATCCTCGAGGGCTGGCGCATCAAGTTTCTGAACAATCAATGCCGCCATCAGCAAGCTCTTCGCCTCGGCAGCAGTATCGCGATAGCGCTGCAAAAGGTCAGCCAGTGCCGTCGCGCGTTCCGCCAGGGTAGCATTTTTTTCCGCGAGTAATTTCTCTGACAGCAAGAGGTCAGCCTCCAGCCGGAGCGTCGCATAGGCATCAGGAGCTTTCGCCAGCAGGCTACAGGTTTCGAAGAGCGCTTCGCGATGTGCGTCGAGGTTCTCGAGGGCCAGCAAACGTTTCTGGCTCTCAAAGATCAACCCGAGCAGGACATAACGATTGGCTGCCTCCGAGGCCTCCTCCAGTAACGCATGGGCCTTTCGGACAACATTCTTCAACGTCCGGCGCTGGCTGACCGCGGGCTGCGGTTCACCCTCCTGCGGCGCCAACTCTGTCTGAAGCGCCGTTATCTCGCTCTCCGGAATCAGTGGCTTCTCTTGGGCAGATGCCAAAAGAGGAACTACCCCCAGTAACACAGCGCACAAGATTCTTTTCAGGAATTCCTGAACCCTGAACCCTGAACCCTGAACCCTATACCTTGTGATCACTTCTTAATACTCCCAGCCTCGACTTGAGCAAGCCGAATTTTTTTTAGCTTATCATAATAGACCCCGACGGGCACGCCCATTCGTTCAATGCCGAGTGGGAAATAATGGTGCGGGATCGTCGGCGTAGCCGCGAGCTGGCGCTCGGCTTTCGCCTCTTTTACTTGTCCGAGCTGATCAAGAATAAATGCTTTTGTCAGCCGTATCTCAACCGTCCCGTGGCAACTACAGGGTTTGGTGGCCGAAAAGTCCGCTATGCGCTGGTTGAGCGCAGCCTCTATCTCAACAAGCGCTGCGGTCCAATCCTTCAGCCCCATGTACGCCAGTGCCCGCCCCTGCAGGCAATCAGCGACCCACCAAACCCTCCCCTTCTTGGGTGGCAAGCGCGTTTTAAACAACTGGAGCGCCTTTTGATAATCGCCTTTTTCAAGGGCGTCAAAGGGCTCATCTGTTTTGATTTTTTCGCTAATGATCTCGACTGCAAGGCGGTTTGCCGACTCACCTTTGCCGATACCCTCCCAGGTCAGCCCTGACGCCATCCACGCGATCGTCCCGTCAGGTCGGAGCAACAACTGGTTAGGGTTAAGATCAGCAGACAAGATTCCCTGTCGAAGGACCAACGGATTTTTGAGGCCCTCAGGAAGCACGAGAAGCTGAACAGGGCTACCCGCCTGTTTAACAAACGAGTCGGCCCACTGGGTGTCAGACGACAGCAGTGCCACAAACACCTGAACATCCAGCTCTGAATACTCCTCAAGAGTTTCCTTCACCTGTTCCGTGAGATTACTTCGAGCGACCTCGTCCGCAGGCGGTTCCACAAAGAGGAGACCTGTCGTCTTGCCAGCACAGTCCTTTGGAAAACGGATCACACCGCCATCCAGCTTCTGAAACTCAGCAGTGAACAGACGTGCTTTAGTCTCCGGATCGGCAACCCCGACGATCCACTGCCGATACATATACTTCTCGAGCCGAGAATCACTGTACCGCCCAAGATTTCCACAGAAGAGCCGGTATGCATGAAGCCGATCACGCATAAAGGACAACACGGGCCACACCCGTGGCGGCGCTTCAGCTTCAATCGCCAGAAGTTTAGCGCGGTAGTCACGGTAGCGGGTAATCTCATGAGCCTCGATTGCCAAGACAGCTGCAGCAGCCAGGGCTGAAGGGGGAGCTTTCACACCCCCTGTCTCTTCGAGTATATGTGCGGTAATCTTCTCTGGATCACGATCTTTTTTTCGCAGGGCTTCTTTGGCCAGACAAAAGTGAGCGACCACCTTTTCGCTAGGCGGTATCTGAAGGGCTAGGGTTGCCTGAGCCTCTTTAACCGCCTCATCCAGATACTTTACATCGCGAGCCAGATTCCAGAGGCCGAGCAGGGCGATGATCCTCCGGTTACGTACCACCCAGAGATCCGGCGACTGGGGATACTTCTGCAGGACCTCCGCACAGAGCTTTTCAGCCTTTTGATAATTCGTAAGAGATTCCTTGGACGACAGCCGATAACAGAACGGGGCTGAAACGAAACACGACTGTATGGCACGTAACCTCTCTTCGGGAATGGTGTTACCGAGCGGGCCATCGGGCGTTGCCACCAGAAAATCGCCCAATAAGAGATGCCTCTGTTGTGCCAGATAGCGGTCACTGTCCAGCAAGAGCCCGAGTCCCGGGCCCTCGCTGGCCCGACGCTTGCCTCTTGCAGGAACGGGTGCAGGCCACGGAACATTTTTTTCCTGCTCGATTTGGGCATGCCCTTGCGCATTGACAAATTGTGCCATCAGATTCGTTTTCGCATAGGCGAGATAGGCTGAGCTCTCCTCGCCTCCAGGCAGATGAAGTGCGGTCCAGTCCAAATCCAGCTTCTTCAGGATCTGCGAGCCGGCATCTGGCAACTCATCGATATTCAAACTATAAACCTCGAACTGGTTCGGAAAACGTTCCTGCTGCTCCTTGATGCTCCCCAAAAAAGCTTCATATCCTGTAGCCTGGGCGGACCAGAATACCACCACATATTGATGTCCAAGCCGATCATATGGAAATGTAATTAACGACCCTTCATGCGCGCTATAGGTTCCGCTGAAGACCACGTCCAAAAACTCGACGCTTTGGCTTTTCTGTCTAAAGATGATTGCTTCGTGATCCCCTGCAAAGCGTTCACCGATCCGTTCTTTAAATTTCTGTTCGAAGTCGAACGCCTGCAGGTTGGCGGCAATCAGAGCGGCAATCGTCAAACTTTTTAATTCAGCCCGTGTTCCACGATAGCGGGACACCAATTCATCAAGGGCCTTGATGCGTTCCGCTGTCGAAGCGTTTCGCAATGCGTTATCTCTCTCCAAGAGGAACATCTCTGCTTCAAAACGAAGTTCGACGAACTCATCCGGCGCTTTGAGAAGCTGAGTGCAGGTGTCAAAAACTTCCTGGCGATTCTGCTCTGTGGTCTCCAGACTCACTAGCTTTTTTTGACCCTGATAAATGATTGCCAGCAAACTATAGCTGTTCTCTGCTTCGGGATTAGCCTCAATAAGATTTCGCGCCTTCCGGATCACACCCTTGCAGGCCCTGCGAAGTTCCACTGTCGAGGTTCCGCGTGACCCCTGCCCCAACTCCTCCTGCAGTGCAGTGATCTCGCTTTCTGGAATACGCTGCTTCTCCTGAGCTAAAGCGCAGACCGGAACCGCAAGCATGAGTGCGATTGTCAGATGAAATACCCCACGGATTATTCTTCCACTGTTCCAGTATTCCAACATTCCATTATTCCCCATAAAGCGGACCTAGCTTATGTTCCCTGCTTCAGCTCGCTAAGCTATCTCTGATAAATCGGAATATACCGATGCGGGGTGGCTAGAATAATGATCGCCATGGGCGTCTCAAAACCGACCACCTTCGCGACAGGACCTTTACTCTTATTGCCCTTGCCCCAGGAACCATTTGCCCCCTGCTTCTTGATCAGCGCATCGCGGATCTGCGGATACCATTCCGCATAATAGCTGTCACCGGCTTGAACCATCGCCTGTATCGCATAGTAATGCCCGTAATAGTAGTAGCCGAAATCATTTTCAATGATTTCCGGGGTACGTTCCTTGAGAAAACGCAATGCGGAGAGAACCATTTCAGAGCCACGCGCCCCTGCGAGCTGGGCCGCATACGCCCCGCCCCCTGTACAGGCAACCGAGTCATTCTTCTGCACGCCAGTCGGTACATAGTTAAAGCCGCCTGTCTTCTGACTTGTCGCAGATTCAAAATACTTCACCACTTTTGCAATCGTTTCATTCGGCACCACAATACCTGCCTGCCGTGCAGAAGCGAGCGCGACAAACACCATCACCGTTACTGAAGTGTCCTGCCCAGCGTCCATCTGCGGCTGATAACGCCAACCACCACCTTTATTTTGTGACCGCAGAATCACATTGACTGCTGCCTCAACCGCCTTCTTGATGACGTCGTCATCCTTTTTATCTTTGGTCATGCCCCAAATTTCAGTCAGCGCCAAGGTAGCCAGTCCATGCTCATACATGGTCGTACCCAGATAACCATCCTGACTCTCCTTCGCCCGCTTCAGCAGCCACTCTTTTGCACGATTCAACGCATCACCGTTCGGACCTGACCCCGGAAATTCCGCCCTGGACATAAAGCTCATCAACGCCAAGGCCGTGATCGCGACCGCCTGTTCGCCTTCTTCCCCGCTGGCCCACGAGCCATCCGATCGCTGCGTATCGAGCATATGCTTAAGGCCCCTATCAATCGCCTGCGAGGCCTTGGTCGTCAACTCCGGCGAATCATTCTGCTGGGCCGACAGCGGAGCTACTAGAAGCAAACAAAACACAAGACCGGATGCAAAAGAAGACAGGAGACAGGAGTCAGGAGTCAGAAAAATAGGATTCTGACTTCTGGCTTCTGATTTCTGATTTCTGACTTCTGAAGTAATCATTTCGCCAGCCTTTCGTAATAGTCCTTGAGAATCGCGCGATACTCAAGCGGCAGTTCACGTGCAAAATTTTCGTTCAGCGCCGCGCGTTCGCGCCGCCCCAGAACCTCCCACTCCAGCTTGCCGTCGGGTGGCCGCTTGCCTGTGACCGCTCCTGGCATGAAGAGACTTAGCACGCTTTCTTGTTCCGTAAAATCTTCTGTTGGCACCGGATCACCCGAGCTCGCCCCCCCCGCGAGTTTAAAGAATTTCAAGGTGTACTCGACAATAAAGTGGGAAAGCATATCTGCGGCTTGATCTTCGCTTGCAAGCGCCTGAGCGCGATCAGAGGCCTTAAGGCTAGATGCCGCCTTGGAGAGGGACTCTTTCGCAGCGACCAATTTCAGGTGAAGGTTAGCCGGCGGAACAGGCGCCGAGGGTGGCGGCTCTACCACAGGAGTCCCCTTCTTCCCTTTCTTAACCGGTGCTTCCTCAACCACAGGGTTCTTGTGGTTCTGTGCAAGTGTAATAAAAGGATCACATCTGGTTTCGAATGCGCGCAACTTGGATTCGAGACCTGCCAGTTGTTCAGGCTTTGCCGCACAGCTCTCACGATAAACCATCTTCTGCTCTGCAGCCATCACGAGAACCTGCCTCAGGAGCGCAATCTCCTCGGCGATTTTCTGTCCGGGCATTGGAGGATCGAGCAGAACCGATAGAAGTGTCAACAGTTGGCCGAGGTCACCAGCATCTTTTTTAAGCGCCTGTTCCGCCTGCGCCATCTTCGCTGCGGCCGCGACCGTGTTTCCTTCTTTTAGCGCAAGCTCCGCTTCTGTCATAGAGCCAAGAGCCTTATCAACCCATCCTTGCCCTGTTATCTTATTGACCACGTTACCAAAGGCAACCGCGCGCGTCTTGAGAGCAACCTGTTCTTTGACAAGTCCGGCGACCTCTGCTTTTGCAAGGGTTTTCGCACGAAGCTTGCGTTGGTCTTCACGAATGGACAAGCCATTCTGAGCATTCTCCTGTAGTGCTTCTACAACTTCCATAAGATATCGGTATTGGGGTATCACTGCATTGACCTTGCCACGTAATTTTGCCAATGTCTCAATGATATAATCCTGGGCATCCAAGGCCTCCACAGAGTCCTTCTTCTCCAATGCGGTTCCAGCCGACGCCATGTCATCCTTCGCAAAAAGCATCGTCGTACCCGATTCAACCAAGTGCGCGATCGGATCAAGGGCGAGAACCACCGCACCCACCGCATGAACCAGATTCTTTTGCGAAACAGCCAGTCCCGGCAACTCTTCCGGCTTCAACTTCCGAGTGACCGCCAACATATCGCGCTGTTCTTCTTCAATTTCTGTAACGTATGGACCTGGAGCAACCGCGCGGTCTGTGGACCCCACGATCATCGCATAAGCAGTCAGGTTCGTCCCGTGCTCCTGTAATATCCCGCGAGCATCCGCCAGAGCTGTGACCACCACATTCTGATGCGTCGCTGCTGCGCCAGGCTTGTTATCCCTCAGCAACGGAATGGCCTGCTTCATGGCAAAGACAGCCTCTTCCAGACGGGTCGGCAACGCAATGGGATGTTCGGTTGGCATCGGGGCGGACTTTATCTGATCAACCATTTCGAGTCTAATTTCCTCAACCGTTCTCACAAGCGACTCTTGTTCATCCCCCAGATAGGCTGATTTCGTCTTGTCAGCAGCTGCATCTTCAGTTCTTTCCAGAATACTCAGCTGGAGTTCAGCAAACCGTGCTAATGTCTTATCCACTTCCTGAGCACCATAGGCGAGGCGATCCATTCTGACCTGTTGGGTCAGCGTTGCAATACGCTTTGTGGCTACCTCTGCCAACACGGCAAATGTTTCTTCAGCCTTCTCCTGGACCTTTCCTGCTGCCTCACGATCCCCCTTCGCAAAATAGGTTGCGGCCTTTGCCAAGGCGTCGTCAGCAGAACTAAGCCACTCTGTTACAGGTGGCGCGGACGGAATCACCTCATCGGAAAGACGTGTACGGCGCGCGGGAATCTCTGGCATGAGCAACAGTTGAAGACTCCTGTGCAAACGACTCTGCGTGCGAGAAAACTCTCCGCTCCGCTTCTTGAACACCTTATCATCAAGTGCGCTAATCTCAGCCCGCAATTTTTTCTGGCCCTCGATCTGAGCCAGGAATTGATCCCGGGCGATGGCGAGGGACTCCCGTTCAGATCCCACGCGCAAACGAAACTCCGCTTTCAGCAACGCTTGAATCACCTCTGACTGAAGACGTACGGCCTCAGCAGGAGTCTCTCCGCGCAACAGCTCAGTTGCTTTCTGAAGACGCTGGTCGATGCCCCCGTTCACCAGCTGCTTGACCAGACGCGTCAGTGTAAACTCAACAAGCGCCTCCTCGATCGTACTCTCCCGGCCACGGGGACTTGCCTGAAACAGACGGGCCAGCCATTTCTCAAGTCCCTCCTGCTCTACAGCCAACTCAGCGCCGCCCTGAGCAACCAACGCCGAACGCATCCGCAAGGCGGCTTGGGTCTGTGCCGCTGCATGCAGTTCACGGGACATGACTTCAGCGGCATCCATATATCCGAGGTCGAGCACCAACAACCCCAGTTCACGCGCAGAACTATTCACCCACTGCGCTGCACTCACTTTTAACGTATCTCCCTTGCCACCCTTGCCGGCCGTACCTCCGGTCTCGCTGGCCAGATCCCTGAGCGAAGACGCCGCCTGCGAAACATGCTCCGTTGAGACAACCACCAAGTTTGAACGCAACTGGACCAGCGAAGCGGTCAGCAACGCATTGGTAATGCTGTTCGCAGCGAGATCATCGGTCAAGTCGAGGAGTTGTCCAGCAAGCAATTTGAGACGTTCGCGCATGAGATCCTGACGGACTGCCTCAAGCTGACAGGTCTGAACAAATATAGGATCTGCAGGATCGAGCTTTAAGATGACTTCGGAAACTTCACGTTCTTCCCTGTAAATAATCCTAAGCTGTGACAACAGACGCTTTTTCTGTTTCTCGACCTGCGCAAGGTATTCCTGCACCGACATAAATTGAATGCGCCGCACTTCCGAACGAACCCGATGCGGTCCCTCTGCTCCTGGATAGCGATCTACCACTTCAATCGCCAAGGAGACCGTCTGCCCCACGGCCAGGTCGGGCAGGACTGTACGATAGTCCCAGTCAATCGGCAGTTCTTGGCCATCGACAGGAACTGCGGGTTTAAAGGGAACCTTGGTTTCTTCTGTTTTATCCACGCGATAGGCAATGACAGACTCTGCGATCCCATGATCATCCCGGCCTCTGAAGGCAAGGTCCAGTTTCCGGCCAAGGGTTGCGTAAACATTGCTTTGAGGCGCGGTCAATTCGACAGTCGGCGGCTGATCCGGGGCCACCTGCAAATAGTGACTGGGGCTTGTATAGGCAAAGCCATGCTCCTTCTCCACCCAGGTGAAGCCATACGCCAAAGATTCAGTCGCATTCTGCTGGAAGGAGACCGTACGCCCATCCGCGCTGATCTCCATGGGGACGGACTTCTCATCCGGCAGATTCAGCGTGGCCGCTTTAACCGCCTGATCAAGCTTGAGCACCCAACTGATCTTTGTTGTTTCCGGCACGGTGAGCGTCAACGCTTCAACCGTTTCTGTAGGCCGTTCCGTATACGCAGGATACTCCAGCTTCACGGCGACACGCTCGATTGCTGGAGAAGGGATGACCTTGACTTCATACCACTCACTGCGGGCATCGCCAGCCATCAAGCGGTATTCAAAACTGCGAAACGCCGTGTCGATTGTATATCCGCATGTCCCCTTGACAATATCAATCGTGCGTACACGAGCCGCGCCTTTTCCTGTGCGAAGGGCGATTTTTGCCTGACGCGGGATCACACCTGAAACGCGTGCGGTGATTTTTGCCGGGAATCCTTCCTGCACGACCAGCGACCCCTTCGGCATCTCCAGATGCGTTCGTGTCGGATAGGCAATCGTCCGCCACGGTGTAAAGATTCGGCCCGCCCCGGCTGAAAGCAGGGTCCCATAATTCAAGGAAAGAACGCTCAAAAAAAGAACGACCGCCACTGCGAGCACAGCGGGCCTGCGCAGAGACTGCAAGCTCACAACTGCATCAAGTTTGAGTCCAGATACTGTAACCTCTGCCTGCTTGAGCACCCGTTCCGCAAGCGCTTCGGACGCGCCAACTCCTGGCTGGGTACTCCGCAACTGGACAGCACTGACCAGCAGGCTCTCCAAACCTCCGAGCTGCTTTTCAATCTGCAAGGCTGTGTGCGCGGGATTAAAAGGTCGTACTAGCCGCCAGCCCGCTCTCCAGGCCTGAACAAACGAAACCCCCACAACCACGCCCAGCAGCGCCACGCGGCCCCACACCGGCATCTCAACTAACCAATCTAGGATGGCACTTGCAACAAAGAGCAACACGCTCCAACGCAGAAAAACAAGTGCGCCTTCCGACAGCCGCAGCCCTTGCTCCCGGCGCCACACGGCCTTTAGGCTATTATCGAGTTTTTGCTCTTGTGTATTGTTCACCCTTTGAATCCTCTTAATCCTGTTTCCTGGCTTCTGGCTCCTGAACCCTGAACCCCGAACCCTGAACCCTGCCTCAAGGCAGGTCATACCTCCGTCGCACAAGCCATTCCAGCCCCATCAACGTCACCAGCAATAGAGCCAGCCAGCCATTGTCCCAGAGAGGAACTTCCGTCATAAACGTTGTCGGATATCGCTCAAGATTCAACAGCGATGGGAGTTCGTTGACCCCTAAAACACTCAAACACTTTCCGCCTGAAAGGTCAGCGATCCTGCGCAGTTGCTCGAGTTGCATGGCCGTGTCATCCATCTCTGGCTCGACATTAGCAACCTGAAACTCGGTCGTACTGGCCAGAGAGCGGTCTGTCGCATTGGCCTCCACCCGATAACGTCCAGACTTTGTCGGCGAGAAATAACCCTCGTAAAGTCCTAGATTCCCCGAATCCGGCCGTAGGGTCAAATTCTGAGGCTGAGCTCCTGGAACATCTAAGGAACGCACGCTGACAACAAACCCTGACTGCAGTATCGGCTCGAACCGGTCATCCAGCAGATGGGCATAGATTTGCGCCTGTCCGTTGACAGAATAGATCGCACGATCCGTTTCAAGGCGTATCCGCTTATGCTCACCCATCAAGCGTGAAAGTGTAAGAAACTGGATACACTGTGACCAGACGCGCCAATGATATTTATCGCCTGTCTTGAAGCGAAGCAACCACATACGATCCGTGCCGATCATCATACACTTGCCTGTTCCGTAACGTTGCCAGGCGACTAGCGGATATTGCTTCACGCGCGACCGTGAGTCGGAGAGTGTCGCCAACACCGTTGCGCCAGGACGCGGCTCGAGTAGTGGCGGAAGCCGATCCAGCGGGGCTACGCGGCTCCAGACATTGTCGTTCTCTTCCTGGTCCATCTCCAGTGTCATCACGAGGCTGCTCTTGCCCTCCGCTGTCAAAACCGGATAGACACTGTCATCCACATCTTCCCACTCAGCCTCGGGCTGGAACTTCACAGGGAGCATCTTCTCGATCGGTGTCCCGGCATAACTTGTCGGCGAGTAACGCGAACCGCAGAGCATCAGAAGCGAACCCCCTCGCTCCCTGACAAGCTCTTCCAATCTTAAAAACTCGTCGCCGCTGAAAAAGGCTGAATCCACATCGCCGAGAATCACCAGATCATACTTAAACGCCTCCTCACGGCGTTCCGGAAAGCGAGCAATGTACTCTGTGGAATTGCGTGCGATTTCAGGTCCGGAGCGCGTTGCGATAAAGGTCGCATTGATGCGCGGATCGCGCTTCAGCATCGCGCGCAGATAGCGAAACTCCCAGCGCGCACTGCCTTCAATACAGAGCACATTGATCTTTTCGTTCACAACCCTCACGCTACGCGCGACGACATTATTCTCGGCGGTCGCCTCGTCAGCAAAAGGCTCCAGGCTCACCTCAACCTTGGCCGCTCCCTTTTCGCTCAGATCCACATTAAAAAAGATATCTTCAAACTGTAGTCCGCCCGCCAACTTGATCCTGCGGCTGGCCACGCTCCGGCCATTCAGCCTCACAGCCAGGTTGACCGTACGCTTCTCATATCCTTTTGACCGGATTTGTACACGGACAGGAACCTTGTCACCTGTAAAAGCCACCTCCTGCATCACAATATTCCGAATCGACACATCATCCGGATCAGCCAGCCCCAGCGGAATCGCATACACGGGAACACCCTGGATTCCAAGGTTGTTCAGCACGGTCTCCGCACGGCGGGAAGAGGTTTCCAGTCCGTCAGACAGGAGGACAATTCCCGCCAGCGGTATGCCCCTGCCTGTTTTAGAGACAGCTTCCAAGGACTCTGAAATCGAGGTCCCCGACTCCTCAGCGACAAGCCCCTGCAAGGAAGGGATGGGCCTCATCTCTTCATTACCGAGCAGGCGCAGCGTGCTTCCAAAGACATAATAGTCAATGTCAAGCGACTTGCCGAGCGACTGGAAGATGGGCTTCGCCGTCTTCTGGATCAAACTTCCTGCAAGATCTACGCGCGATGCCGCAGCAATAGCCTCACGTTGTTTCGTGTCGAGCTCAATCACCGCCCGGTTGACATCCGTCG